>NZ_JBHYOW010000005.1:0-405708 GCF_042745575.1 Nocardiopsis sp. NPDC058789 | reverse complement strand
ACCTCTGCGGGGCTCCCCTGGGGGCGCCGCGGGGGGCGCCCGCGGGGGCGCCCCCGGGGGGGGGGGGGGGGGGGGGGGGGGTTTTTTTTGGGGGGGGGGGGGGGGGGGGGGGGGCCCCCCCCCCCCCCCCCCCGGCCCTCATGTGTGGACGGACCCGCCCCCAAGGGGGTGGGGGCGGGTCCTACTCAGAGGTGTTCCCGCAACGGGGGCGTGACCAACCCTTGACCCCCGCTTTTTCCGGAGCACATGGGGGGCACGCGGCGTCGGTCAGGCGAACGGCCAGACCAGACCGTACTGGGCGCCCACGGCGACGACGGCCAGGGCGGCCACCGGGAGCAGCGAGTAGTGGACCCGGCGGACCGGCCCCCACCATCCGCGCACCCAGGCGGCGACCGCGAACCCGGCGGTGACCAGGGCGAGCGGGACCGCGAGGCCCAACGGGAGGGAGAGCGCCGCCGAGCCGTCGAGCAGCCACTCCTGGAGCCGGTTGAGGTCCAGCACCGCGTAGACGACCAGCCCCACCCCGGTCAGGCACGCCAGGGCGGTCAGCCCGGACGACACCGCGGCGGCGGTCCGGGCCGCTCCTCCCGGGCGGCGGAGACGGACGGCCCCGCCGATCAGGAGCAGCAGGGAGACGGCGACCGTCGCCAGGTGCGCGGCGGGGGACCCCCACGCCGGGACGCGGTCGTAGCCGCTGGTGGGGTTGGCGTCCAGGTACACGGCGACGGCCTCGCCGTCCTCCATGACGAACGCCAGCCGGTCGCCGCTCTCCCCGGCCTCGAACACGTCGTGGCCCACCGGGACCCAGCGGTCGTCCGGCACCAGGCCGCCGCGCACGCTCAGGGCTCCGTCGCCCGCGTCCCGCACGGTGACGTTGTCGAACAGCGTGACGATCCGCCCGCTCCCCGAGCCGGGGCGCCGGGTGGTGACGTAGGAGCCGGTGTACGCGCCCGCCTCGGTCGCGTCCGTGCTCTCGGTGTCCGCTTCGTCCGCGCCTTCCGTACGCGCCGCGTCCGGGCCCACGGTGCCCGTCCCGCCTGAACCCTCGGCGACCGTCCCGTCCGTCTCCCCGTCCGGGGCGAAGGTGTCGACGAAGGCGTTCAGCACGGTGAAGCGCAGGTCCCGGAGGGGGTCGGCGCCCGCGTCGGGACCGGAGTCGTCCCCGTTGACGGCCACGAACACCCCGGCGTCGATCCCGGGCACGAGCACGTAGCCGGTGTGGAGGCCGTCGAGGTCGCCGCCGTGGCCCACGGCCCGGGACGGACCGGTCCGGAACTCGTACGTCCCGTAGCCCATCGCGGTGGCCTCCGGGTGGACCTCGAACCGCCGGTCGAGCATGGCCTCGGCCCACTCCGTGCCGAGCACGCGTTCTCCGTCCAGCTCGCCTCCGCCGAGCAGCGCCAGCATGAACCGGGCCATGTCGTCGCCCGTGGTCACGGCGGCACCGGCCGGGGGCAGCGGGATGTGGGGGTAGGGAACCGGGGAGCCGTCCGACCGGTGGGCGGTGACGAGGCCGTCCTCCTCGTGGAGCTGCCGGAACCGGCTGCCGTCCATACCCAGCGGGGCGAACACGTTCCGCTCCACGTACTCCTCGAACGGCACCCCGCTCACCTCCTGGACCACGAACCCGGCCAGCCCGGTCCCGTAGTTGGAGTAGGCCGTGAACCGGCCGGGCGGGAACAGCCGCTCGGGGGTGTTGTCCCGCAGGAACTCCTCCAGGCCGCGCTGGCCCGCCGGGTCGTCGGGGTCGTCCATCTCGGTGCGCTCGTCGAACCCGGCGCTGTGGGTGAGCAGGTGGTGGAGGGTGACGGGCCGTCCCTCGTGGGTGTCCGGGACCCGGAGGTCCTCGGGCAGGTAGGTGTTGACGTCCTCGTCCAGGTCCACCTCGCCGCGCTCGACCAGCTGGAGGACGGCCAGGGCGGTGAAGGACTTGGCGACGGACGCGGTGGGGAGCCCGTGGGCCTCCGGGTCCAGCGGCGTACCGGTGGCGAGGTCGGCCTCCCCGTGCGCGGCGGAGGCCAGCGGAGCGCCGTCCCCGACGACAGACACCACCACGCCGGGGGCGCCGTGTTCGGCCAGCAGCTCGGGGACGCGTTGGTCGACGAACTCCCGTGCGGTCTCCTCGGTGAGTCCGGGAGAGGGAGGTGGGGGAGCCACGGGCGCGGCGCTCGCGGCGGCCGGAAGGACCAGGGCGGCCGCCAGGGCGAGGCCGAGAGGGGCGGTGAGGAGGCGGAGGGAGGGCAGGGATGGCGCGGGCAACTGGTGACTCCAAGAGGTGTTCCGATGTCACTCCCCACGCTAGGAATCCGGCCCCTCGGAGGCACTGGAGCCCACGACCCTCCTCCGGGTACGGCCAGCTGTAGTACGCCCCGGAAGAAACCCCGAACCGGCAAAAACCAACACAGCGTTGGTCGAGTCCTAGAGAGTGTTGGAGAATCGAGCCGAGGAGCACCCCCCATGCCCACACGACGGACCCGCGTACTGACCGCGACCGCGCTGACCGCCGCCGTCGCACTGGCCCTGACCGGCTGCGGCGTCGTCCGTGACCTCCGGTCCGGCGACGAACCCGAACCCCTCACCGAGGTCATCGAGCCCGAGGAGGAGAGTCCCGAGGTCGACCCCGACTTCCCCTACACCCGTGAGGGCACGATCTTCCAGGACACCGGCCAGGACTCCACCCTGCGCTTCTCGATCACCGGTCTGGAGCGCACCGACGAGTACACCGTCCTCCACTACGAAGAGACCTACGTCGACCACTTCCAGGGCATCGTCAGCAACCTGGCGATGCCCGCCACCCTGGTCGACCCGGTCAGCGGACGCGCCTACGCCGAACTCACCGACGCGGACGGCTACCCCTACGGATCCGTGCCCCCCGACGACGGGGTCTTCCCGGTCGGGGTGGGCGCCACCAACCAGTACCGGGCCTACTTCCCCCGCCTGCCCGACGAGGTCGAGCAGGTCACCCACGTCGGCAGCGGACTCGGCGCGATGACCGGCGTCCCCGTCGTGGACGTGGACGAGGAACAGGCCGACCCCGTGGACCCCGACGGCGCGGGCATGACCACCCGGACCGGCCCCGAGGCGGGCGAGACGGTCGCGTTCGAGAACGAGCGCCCCGCGCCCGGCTGGGAGGAGTGGATCGGTGAGATGGAGAGCTTCGTCGACTCCGACGTCTCCTCCACCACCCGCGACGGCGACACGGAGACGGTCGCCCTGAAGGCCGACGTCATGTTCGACTTCGACTCCGCCGCACTCACCTCCGAGGCCGAGGGGATCGTCCGCGAGGCCGCCGCGTCCCTGGAGCGCAACATCGACCCGGACGACCCCGAGGTGACCGTGATCGGCCACACCGACGGCAAGGGCACCGACGACTACAACCAGACCCTCTCGGAGGAGCGCGCCGCGACCGTCCGCGACGTGCTGGAGGAGGAACTGGAGGAGGACCTCACCCTCACCGTGGAGGGGCGGGGCGCCGCCGAACCCGTGGCCGAGGAGGGCGGATCCGACACCGAGGAGGCCGAGGAGCGCAACCGTCGGGTGGAGTTCTCGTACCGCGTGGACCGGAACGGGGCCTCCGGCGGCGACGCCGAGGAGGGCGGTCTCGGCTCCAGCGAGCGGCACGTGTACCCGCCCGCCCCGTTCGTCGAGGACGACACCGCCGAGGTCGTGGACACCGTCACCGACGGCGACATCCGGCTGGACGTGCATCCGCTGCGCCGCGACGGCGCCTACGTGATCAGCACGGTGACGCTCACCAACACCGGCGACGCACCGGCCTCGCCCGACATGGGCGGCGAGGACGCGGCCTCCCCGGGCGGCCCGACCGAGTTCAGCCAGGGGGCGCTCGGCGGCTTCCAGCTCCTGGAGCCCGGCACCGACCTGGTCCGCTACGTGACCCTGCTGAACTTCGGCGGACAGAGCTTCTCGGGCTTCGCGGAGGAGGTCCACGAGATGCAGCCGGACAACGCGTACCAGCTCATCGCGGTCTTCGCGGCCCCGCCCGCGAGCGTGGAGACGCTGACCCTGCGTGCGGGCCCCTTCGGTGAGATCGAGGACGTCCCCTTCACGTGACCGGGGACCACCCCCGATGACCGGGGACCACCCCCGATGACCGGGGACCACCCCCGACCGCCCGTGGCCCCGGCGGTCAGCCCAGCAGGAAGGTGATGGCGAACAGCACCGGCACCGTGAGGAAGGTGGTCAGCAGGATCACCTCGCGCGTGAGGGTCTCGCCGGTCCGGTACAGGGTGGCGTAGTTGAACACGTTCTGCGCCGTCGGCAGGGCCGCGAGGACCACCACGGAGAACAGGGCGGCGCCGTCCAGGCCGAACACCAGGGACCCCAGCGCCCAGGCGATCACCGGCAGCCCCACCGACTTCAGGAGCACCGCCAACAGGATCGGGACCTGGTCCGGTCCGGCGCGACCCGGCAGGGAGCTGCCGTGCAGGGAGATCCCGAAGGCCAGGAGCATCGCCGGGACGGCCATGCCGCCGATCAGCTCGAACGGTTCCATCAGGGGAGCGGGCGGGACCCAGCCGGAGGCGGAGAGTGCGACCCCGGCGATGGAGGCGATCACCACCGGGTTGCGCACGGGGGTGCCCAGGGAGCGCCGGAGGACCGGCCAGAACCCGCGCGCGGTGCCGTTGGCCAGGTCCAGGACGGTCAGGGAGACGGGGGCCAGCACCAGCAGCTGGAACAGCAGGATCGGGGCGACCAGGGAGGCGTCCCCGAGGACGTACACCGAGATCGGGATGCCCAGGTTGCCCGCGTTCACGTACGAGGAGCCCAGCACGCCGACGGTGGTGCGGCCGACGCCCCAGCGGCGGACCACGCCCACCACGAGGAAGGCGAGCGCCGCGATGACCACGGCCAGCACGCTCACGAGGACCGGCCCCGAGACCAGGATGGACAGGTCCGTCCGGGCGAGGATCGTGAACAACAGAGCGGGACTGGCGACGAAGAACGCCAGCTTGCTGAGGACCTCTCTGGCCCCCGGACCGAGCAGGGGTATGCGCCCGAGCATGTAGCCGATGACGACAATGCTGGCGATGACCCCGAACCCGACGATGACCCCGGACAAGGAGCGCCCTCCGAACAACCGTGCGGCCGCGACCCGCCGAGGCTAACGGAGTCCGTCACAAAGCGAAACGGCCCACGTCACACCACGGAAAGTGACCGATCAGTGCTCCGGGTCGCACTCCTGCCGGGCCTGGAGGGCGTCCACCGTCCTGCGGCGGCGGGCCTCCCGGACCGACACCGAGACGATGCGGGTGACCGCGACGGCGGTGATCACCGCCAGGGGGAGGGCCAGCGCGGTGGCCGGCTGCCGGATGGGCCGGTAGTTCGCGCCGTCGGGGCCCACCACCAGGTAGCCCGAGGGACGGACCCGGGTGAGGCCGATGCCCCCGGCGCCGTCCCCGCCGAAGAACGGGAGGTTGCCGGTGCCGCCGCCCATGGTGCTCAGGGTGCTGACCCTGGCGACGGGGACCACTGTGGTCGCTCCCGAACTCACCGGGGAGCCGAAGGCCGTGGCGGACCCGGCCACGGCGCGGGTGTTGTCGAGCAGCGAGGTCAGCGCGGCCATGGTGCCGCGCTGGTTCCGTTTCCTGGGCATCCGAGGTGTCCTCTCCCTGGGGTCGCGGGATTTCACGCTATAGGGGGTTCTCCACGAACGCGATGAGGAGCACCTCGCGGGTGTGTCAGGCGGTGGGGCTTTCCGAGGGGGCGTCCGGCGGCGGCTCCTGGGACCATCGCACCACCAGGGGCCAGCCGTCCATGGAGGTGTCGTGGTAGCGCGGGAACGTCTCCTCGGTCTCCGTCACCGCCCCCTCCTCCAGGTCCACCCGGAACCACGCCTCCTCGGTCTGGAGCAGGATCGCGTCCCGCTCGGGCGCCAGCGTGTACTGCACGACCGGGCTGGAGGCGTCCTCCAGCAGAGGGGTCGTGCCGTAGCTCTGGCCCTCGACCGTGAGCAGGTGAGCGCCCGTGACCCCCTCACCGCCGCCGTCCGGGCGGAGCAGGGCCTGCTCACCGCCCCAGACCGGCGCGTCGTCGAAGGTCTGCCACTGCTCGCCCCCGGTGGTGAGGGTCGCGTTCACGACGGTGCCGTTGGTCGATCGCACCACGAGGTTGCCCTCGCCCCCGGTGACCTGCTGGGTGGGGACGCTGTTGCGGATGTGCAGGGAACCGTCCGGAGTGATCGTCCAGTCGCTGGGCCGTTGCCCCTCCCCGAGGGCCAGACTGCCCTCCTGGTTGGGGGTGCCCGCGGGCGCCTCCAGCGGTACCGACTTGACCTGCGGCGGCTGCCCCTGGCCCTGCGCGGAGACGTACCAGAGCCGCTCCCCGTGGATCACCGGGTCCGAGAGCTTCTCGTCCCCCGAGGCCTGGATGGTCTCGACCGGCTGGTACGAGAACTCCTCGCCCTCCTCCTCGGCGTCCTCGGGGTCGCTCAGACCCGCCAGGTGCACGGCGTTGGGCTCGTTGGTGACGAAGGCGAAGTACTGCCAGTCCTCCGAGAACCTCTTGTGCACCGGGACCGCGGGCGCCATCGGGTCGACGGCCCCGTCGGGGAGGTCGATCCGCTGGAGGGGCGCCCCGGTCGCGGGGTCGTGGAAGACCAGGACCTGCTCGGTCTCCGGGTCACCGCCCTCGAACCCCCGGTGCACCAGGGCCAGACCCACCAGGCCGCCCTCGGTGAGCTCCTCGACCGTCTCCGGAGCGTCGTCCGAGGACGACCCGGAGGAGGACTCGCACGCGGTCACGGCGAGGAGGCACACAGCGGAGGCCAAGGCGAGTGAACGCCGCATGGATCGCCTTTCGGGGGACGAAGGAGGAGCGGGTGTTCCAGGGTGTGGGATCCCCGGCGACACGTCACGGTTCTCCCCGAACCTCACGTTATCCGAGGGGCACGGGGGGAGAGAGGCCGCCTATTCGCCGTCACCAACCGCTGAGGGAGAGGGTTCTCTGACCAGTTCAGAGTTGGGTGACGGCGAGGGAGAAGGCGACAGATCGTCTTCCTCTTCCTCTTCTTCCTCCGCCTCGGCAGCGGCCTCTTCCTCGGCCAGGCGTTCCGCCTCGGCGGCTCGCTCCGCCGCGCGGGTCGTGCACACCTCGTCGGCCGCCCCGGAACCGCCGTCGACGGCCACCACGGTGAAGCAGTACTCGGCGGTGGGGTCCTGGGTGGCGACCTGGGCCGTGGTCGCTCCAGGGCTGGTTCTGGCCAGGGTCATCGGATCGTGCCCCTGCCGACCGCCCAATACGAAGTACGAACCTGTGCCGCCGGTGTGGTCCCCCCACGTGAGTGTGACCGTGCTGAGCGTGTCCTCCAGGGAGACCCCGGAAGGCGCCTCGACCTCGGGGAGGGATGAGGGAGCCGCCACAGGCTCGGGAACGGCCTCAGCGGCCTCTGGCGTGGCCTCCTTCTCAGCGGCGACGGCGACGGGTTCGGAGGTGTTCGTCGCCGCGAACACGCCGGAGGTCGCGGTGACGAGGAGGATGCCGCAGACCGTCACCCCGATGTGCAGGTGGCGGCGCCATCGGGGCTGGTTCGGTTCGGAAGTGTTGAGCGGTGCCCACTCCGGATCCGAGGAACCGCCCCCTGCGGGCTCTTCGGTGGGGAGGTAGGAGGACTCGGCGTCACCGGTCCACCCCTCCAACCGGGACCAGGCGCGCAGGGGAGAGATCTCCTCGCCCCGCAGCCGCGCCATCATGATGTCCGCCGTGCTGTTGGGAACCTCGTCGGGCACGGCGCCGTGCCGCTCGCGTTCCTCCGGAGTGGGCAGCTCCCGCTTCGGGGGCCGGAGGCGCCCCGCGCTCTCCAGACGGAGTTGCGGATCTGCGGGCGACTCGGGTGGGAACCACGAGTCGGAACGCTGGACGGGCGGGGCTGGGTCCGGGGTCGGGGCCGCTGGAGGGTGCGGTGCCTGCGGGCCGGTATTCAGCTGCTGTGGGCCGCTCATCGTGTGCTGTGGTCCCGAAGGAGTGCTCTGGGGTCCGGCGACGTCACGCGGCTGCTGGGAGCCTTGCGGTCCCGTGGGCGGCCGCTGGGGACCCGTCTGGGGCCTCTGAGGCCCGGTGCGCGGCTGCTGCGGCCAGGCCTCCGGCCTTTGGGTGCCGGTCAGTGACGCGTTGCCGCCCGTCGCGGAGATCGTCGTCGCGGGACGCGAAGTCCGCGCCTGCTCGAAGGCGGCGCTGAACGCGGCCGCGTTGGGGTACCGCTCGTCGGGCTGCTTGGCCAGAGCCCGGTTCAAGACCCCGCGCAGCTTCCGAGACACGTCCTGACGGGGGACCGGTCGCGGGGCCTCGTTGAACACCCGCTCCGCGTAGGCGTGCGGGTCGAAGGGCGCACCGTCGGTCGAGGCGAAGGGGGCGTGGCCGACCAGCATCGTCCAGACGGTGGACGCGAGCTGGTAGACGTCCGAGGCGGGGCCGCGTGGTTCCCCGCGCAGCGCCTCCGGCGGCGAATGCAGGAAGGTCTCCGTTGACGAGGCGGGCGGGGGCACGGCCTCGCCCGCCGGGCACACCGCGCCGAACCCGGTCAGCACCGGGGTACGACCCGCGCGCAGGACGTTGCCCGGGGTGACGTCGTTGTGCGTCAGCCCCCGGGCGTGCACGGCTCCCAGCGCGCCCGCGACACTGCGGGTGACCGCCGCCGCCTCCTGGACGGGCGCCGGGCCCATCCTGGAGAGCATGTCGGCGAAGGAACCGTCGGTGTAGAACGGCAACACCACGAACATGTCGCCCTCGGCGGTGGACCCGGCGTCCAGGAGGGGGACGACCCCGGGAACCCCGCTGAGTTGCCGCAGCTGGTCGAGCTCGGCACGCCCCGCCTCCGCGGACAGTACCTTGAGCACGACGTCGGACCCGCTGGTGGTGCGGGTGGCGCGCACGATCCGGGCACGGCGTCCCCGCCGCAGCAGATCGGACGTGTCGTACCCGGGAGCCCACGCCGGGACGTGTGCGGAGTCGGACATGGGAGATCGACCCCCTGTTCGTGGTGGGAGATGCAAGGCAGGGTCAGGGCGTCAGGAGAGGTCCGGCAGCAGGGGCGCCCCGACAACGGCACCCTGGGGCGGAGGTTGTCGGAACTGCCCGATCCCGCGTTCCTCGTTGAGTTCCTGCTGCCGACCGAAGGCACCGATGAGGGCGATGACCCCGCACACCAGGGCGATGAGGATGACTCCGCCGATCACCGCCGGCCACACCCGTTGTCGACGGCGCCAGTAACGACTGGAGCCGTACAGGAGCGCCGACCGCAGCTGCCGGTGCCGCAGGGCGTCCGCTTGGAGGACGTACTTCTCCTCGTCGGGGGTGTAGTGGAACGCCTCGGGCAACTGTGGGTCGGGGTCGGCCGGGGGAGATGGAGAGGGAGCTGCGGTGGACATCGGGGTGACTTTACATCTCGAACGTCTTGTTGAGACGGCTGTGCATGTTGGTCATCTGTAGGGTGACCTCGTCGTTCGTGCTGATGAGCGCCTCGAAGGCCGCCTGGACCGTGCCGAACTCCGTGTTGAACTCCTCGTTGTTGGACCGGGCGGGCTGTTCGCCCGCGCCGTCCCACACACCGAACGTGCTCATGGCCGTTGATTCGAGGGCGTCCATGATCCCGTCGAACCGGTCCCGGATATTGCTCAGGTCAGCCGAGACGTCCTGCATAGATCCGGTGTTGCTGTAATGCGAGTCGTTAGCCATGTTTTTCCTCTTCCGGGTCGGTCAGGCGTTCACGCTGCGGGTAAGGCCGTCGAGGTTGCTGGCCTCCTTGCCGTACAGATCGACAGCGTCCATTTCCGTCTGTCCGAGAATCGAGTGGGCGTCCGCCATGTTCATGCCGTTCCGCACGCACCAGTTCATCAGGTCGTTGAAGCACGCGGCCAGACCGCCCACACCTTCCTTGAGCTTGTCCCCGGCGGGTCCTTCGAGGGCCTTGGAGAGCTCCTCGATCTCGGAGATGAGGATCTGTACCTCCTGCCTCATGGTGTCGGACTGCTCCATCGTCGCCTGGCTGTTTTCTCCGAGCGCACTGGACTCCTGGAGATTGAGCTGATTGTTGCTCATGCGTTCCCTTTCCGTTAAAAAGGCGAGGTAATGAGTGTGGCCGTCAGCGGATGATTGCCTCGGTGAGGACGATAGTCAACCCTCAGTGAGAGGGTCAACGAGCTCGCCTTGTTGCCTTCGGTAGTTGATTTCTCGGTGTCCGCCTTCACAGTGGCCGAATGTGGCCAGATCACTCGGTCATCACCCCGGGGGCTCACTCCAACCGGTCTGGAGCAGTTCAGGGCGGCGGCCGCGCAGGGCCAACTGCGCTCGTCCTTGTGGAAGCTCCCTGGAGAAGACACCGTTGGCGATACGCCCTTCCCTGCGGTCGCCGGAGAACAGCACGCCCGGCGTGGCCATGTCTCCCATCGCCTGGAACGTCGCCTCGTGCATGGCTCGGGCCGCTCCGCCTGTGCGCCGGGCCACGATGAGGTGCAGCCCCAGATCGGAACCCTGCGCGATGTAGGGCACCAACGGGGCAAGAGGGCTGCTCCGCGTACCGAGCATGTCCATGTCGTCCACCACGATGTAGAGGTCCAGTCCCTTCCACCAGGTGCGCTGGCGCAGCTGGCGGGGTGTCACGTCCGGTCCGGGAAGGCGCTCCCGCAGGGAGCCCGCCAACTGTTTGGCGACGTTCGCGGTCTGCTCCACGTTCGTGCAGTACGAGAGGAGATGCCCCTCGGGGACGAGCTCCAGGTGGCTGCGCCGGAAGTCGACCATGACCACTCCGACCTCCTCGGCCGGACGCTGGATGATCTGCTTGACCAGACCCCGGAGGAAGGCGCTCTTCCCGGTCTGCGGGTCGCCGAAGACGAGAAGGTGCGGTTCCTTCGCCAGGTCGGTGCGTGCGGGCGCCAAGGTGCTCTCGGCTAGCCCCAGGACCAGCTCGTTCCGCCTGCCCGTCATCTTGTGGCCATGGATGACGGTCGCGAGGTCGACCTTCTCCGGGAGGGTCTTGACGCCCTGGACCGCCTCCTGCGGCCAGCGCTCCTTCACCTTCTTGACCAGGTCGTGGATGCCGTCGGTGACGCTTTCGGGGTCGGCGACGCCGTCCACCCGGGGGAGCGCGACGTGGAACTGTCGCTCCTCCGCCTGGATTCCGCGTCCCGGCCGGTCCTTGGGGATGGTGTCGGCGACCCTGCGGCCGATGCCGGAGTCCATGGGATCGCTCAGGCGCAGTTCGAGACGGCCTCCGAAGAGGGCCTGGAGGCGCGAGCGGATCTGGGAGTTGGCAGCGCCGCTGAGGATGGTGTGCACCCCGAGTGAGGGACCGCGGGTGGCGATGTCCATCACGATCTCGTCGGCCTCGTCGAACGTGTCCCGGACGGAGAACCAGCCGTCCACGATGAGGAACAGGTCCCCCACGACGCTTTTGGGGACTCTGCCTTCGGACCGGGCCAGGCGCAGGGCCGCAGGCGAGTCGAGCTTGTGCTTTCGGAAGATCCGCTGCCGTCGGTCGAGCTGGGTCCTGACGTCGGCGAGAATGCGCTGCACCCGCTCAGGGTCGGCCCGGCCCGCCACACCGGCCACATGCGGAAGCTCCTCCATGGCCTGGAGCGCGCCGCCGCCGAAGTCGATCGCGTACACGGCCACACGACCCGGGGGGTAGCGCCAGGCCAGACTCGCGATCATGGTCCTGAACAGGGTCGACTTGCCGGACTGAGGGCCGCCGAGGAGAACGACGTTACCTTCGCCACCGGTGAAGTCGAGCTCAGCGGGGACGATCTTCTGGTCGCGCGGGATGTCCATGAGACCGAGAACGGCCCGTGTCTCCGACGGCTCCGGGGGGACACCCTCCTCCTCCAGGCCGTCTCCCTCGCCCAGGTAGTCCAGGACGGTGTCCAGGGTGAGGGCCTCGGGAAGCGGCGGCAACCAGACCGGCCGCACTCGTTCCTCCCCCGAGGCGATGATCTGGTCGATGGTCACCTGGAGCGTGGTGCGGTCCGACTTCCGGTCTTCCTTGGCCGTCTCCCCGCCGCCTGACCTGTCCAGCGAACCCATCAGGGACTGCGCGAGGGAGGTGGTTCCCATCGCCTTGTCCAGGCCGTTGAAGGAGAGAAGAGGGAGAGTGGGAGCCTCCTTCGCGGTCTCGTCCTCCTTGACCGGCGGGACGTACGGCTGGGAGACCATGGCGGCCTTGAACCGCTCGAACACGGAGGTGTCCACCTTCAGGTAGCCGGAGCCCGGCTCGGGAGGCAGGTGGTACGCGTCCCCGACACCGATGGCCTCGCGGCTCTCCGCCTCGGAGAAGGTCCGCAGACCGATCCTGTACGACAGGTGGGACTCCAGGCCCTTGAGCTTGCCCGAGTCCAGTCGTTGGGTGGCCAGCAGCAGGTGCACCCCGATGGAACGGCCGATTCGTCCGATCGCCACGAACAGCTCAGCGAAGTCGGGGTGGGCCGTGAGCAGCTCGGAGAACTCGTCGATGATGATGAGCAGGTGCGGGAGCGGCTCCAATTCCGGGTTCTTGGCCCGAGCCTCCTCGTAGGCGTGCAGGTTGGGCAGGTTCCCCGCTGCCTTGAGTACCTGCTGGCGCCGGGTCAACTCCCCGAAGGTGGCCTCGCGGAACCGCAGGACGAGGGAGTCGTCGTCGGCGAGGTTGGTGATCAGGCCCGCGCTGTGCGGCAACCGGTCGGTGTCGGCGAAGGTCGCACCGCCCTTGAAGTCCACCAGGAGAAGGGCGAGCTGCTGGGGTGCGTGGTTGATCACCAGTGAAGCGAGCAGGGTCCGCAGCATCTCGGACTTTCCCGAACCGGTGGCGCCGACGACCAGCCCGTGCGGGCCCATGCCGCCGAACGCCGACTCCTTCAGGTCCAGCAGAACCACGTTGCCCTGCGGGCCCACACCGATGGGCACCCGGAGGTAGTCACCGGTGCTGCGGGGCTTCCACGTCTTCCGGGTGTCCAGCTGCGCGACGTCGGGGACCCCGAGGATCTCCGGAAGACCCACCGTTGAGTGCATGGCGTCGTCCTCGTCGGCCGTGGCGATGCCGTACGGCGCCAGCACCCGGGACAGCATGGTCAGGTGCGCGACGCTTGAACGATCAGCCCTGCCCTTCAGTGGAACGTGCTCGGACTCCCCGGGCGGGACCGCGTCAGTGTCCTCGGTGAGGCCGCCCTCCGCGTCGACCCGCAGGCGCAGGTCGACCGACTCGGGCTCCTCGCGGTGGTCGCCCACCAGGGCGATCACGTGGATACCTAGGTCAGCCAGGGAGCTGACCGGTGGCTCGGCCTGGAGACCGGAGAGTGTTGACTGGTGTTCGCCGTCCAGGACGATCACGAGTCGTCGGGTACCCGGGCCGGGGGCGGCCCCTCGACGCCGCTGAAGATCGACCGTGCGCGACTCGATCTCCTCGCTGAGCAGCTCGCCCATCTGCATGGTGTTGCCGGCGACGAGGCGTGCGGGGAGCGGACCGTCCTTCGCGTCCTCGAACGTGTTGTGGGGCAGCCACTTGAGCCATTCCCAGTACTTGCGCAGCTTATTGTCTCGGACCACGCCAACGCGCAGATCATGCGGGGAGTGGAAGGTCGCCATCTGGGCGACGAGTGCCCGGGCCAGACCCCGCCCCACCGCACGATCGCCCACGATCGAGACGACGCCGTGCTGGCTGAGGGGGATGACGAGCGGCATCTCGGGGACGTCGGCGTACAGGTCGATCAGTTGTTCCGCAGACCCCTGGCAGACGGGATCGTAGACGATCAGCGGGTTCGACGTGTCGACCTTGAGCTTCAGGCGACGGGACAGAGGGCGAATTCCCGAACCGGCGCGAAGATCCAGAAAATCCGAATCACTTTGGCGCCGTTCCCACCTTCGTAAACGTGAACGTGAGGGTTCGATAAGGAATTTCGGATCTGGGTGGCGAAAGGCATTGTCGACACGTTGTGTCGAGGCGACATCTCGAATGATCTCACGCAGCTGGTCCAGGTAGTCGACATAACGCTCCCGCTGCTCGCGGATGCGTTTGCGCGGGCCGTTGTACTGGGCCATGAACATGATGATGCCGATGATGACGCTGGCCCCCATGATCATCACGCCGGCGACCGCCATGATCGGCCGGTGTCCCATGGTGATGGACATCAGCAGAGAGCCGGAACCGGTGATGATGGGCATGATGATCATCGCACCGGAGCTGCCCGCGGGAGGGTTCTCCGGCATCTGCGGAGGGGTCGCCATGACCAGGGGGTTCTCCCCCGGAGACGGGGGAGTGCTGCGGGCTGGCCGGGGCACCGGTCTGGTCGGCACAGTTTTCTCTCTTCCGTCCACCTATGGGGGCTGGTGCCTGGATGACTACCCTAAGGATAATCTCGCGATCACCGTGAATCATCCCATTCACGACAGCCCCACCCCTGGGGCGCTCCAACCCCCAGGTCGAGAACAAAGGAACCCTTGGTGTGAGTGGATACTGCCGGGTGACGGTCACCGGACCGAAGAAATGGGCTGACCTAGCCCTGCCCGGGACGGTGCCCGTCGCGACGCTGATGCCTCGGATCATCGAGGTCTGCGTCACGGAGGACGAGAGCACCGAACCGGGCGCATGGACGCTGACCACGATCGATGGCGACCCCGTCCACGCGGACGACCCCCTGGACGAGGCGGGCGTCTACGACGGCGACGTGCTCGTACTGAACCGGGAGAGCGCGCCCAAGCGCCCCGAGTACGTGGATGACGTCCGGGGAGCGGTCGAGGACGAGGTCGACGAGGGCTCGTGGATCTGGAAGCCCACCTCCACACTCACCTTCGGCCTGATCGTGGCGACCATCGCACCGCTGCTGATGCTCGCCCTCATGATGTGGTTGCGCCCGTCAGCAGGGCATCTGGCGATCGCCCTACTGGGTACGGTCTTCTCGGTGGCCGTCATGTTCTACGCCGCTCGCAGGCCGCTTCCAGCGGTGGCGCACATCCTCTTCTCCACGGCCTGTGTCTGGGGTGCGGCCACCGCCTTCCTGGCGGGGCGGTTGCTGACCAGTGCGAACTGGCTAGTCCTGGCGGCGTTCGCGCTGGCCGGCGCGCTGCTGGTGGCGGTCATCGGCTGGTCCCTGCACAGGACCGGTCTGGCCTACATCGCCGGTCTCGGGGTGCTTTCCCTGGCTGCGGCAGTTCTGGTGACGGTCGGAATCTTCGTCGAACCGGTCCAGGGTGTCCGGTCCATGGGTCTGGTACTGGCCCTGAGCGTGGGGGCGCTTCCCCGGGCCGCGATGGTGATGGGCGGGCTGTCCGGGCTGGACTACGAGGTGGGTCGCTCGGGGCAGGTGCCCACGGACCGTTTCGACGACACCTACACCACCAGCGACCGGCTCCTGCTCGGCATCGTCACCGGGGCGGGGCTGAGCGCGGCCGTGGTGCTGGTGCTATTCGCCTACCTGGCCGAGGGACTGCCGGACCTGCTCCTGTGCGCGCTGCTCTCCGTCCTCATGCTGCTCAGGTCCCGCCTCTTCGACCGCGTCCGGCACGTTCTGCCCCTACGCCTGGCCGGTGTTCTCGGAGTGGGAGCGACAGGGGTCGCCGCGATCGGCCAGTATCCGGTTCTCGGACCCTGGCTGCCCCTCGCGGCACTACTCCTGGGAATGGCGCTGGGGATTCTGAGCAGTCTCCGTCTCAACGACGTACCGAGGGCCTCACTGCGCCGCATCCTCAACTGGACCGAGATCCTGATCGTCATCGCTATGTTCCCGGTCTTCGCCTGGTCGATGGGCCTGTTCGAGTTCGTGGCGGCGCGGACCGGGGCCGCGTGAACGCGGGTCGACGGTGTTCCCGCACTGGACTTCAACAGGAGAAGCTCGCGGGGCCATGAGACTGGGAAAATATCCGTCGACGGGGTCTATTCGCCCGCCAGTGTTCTTTGGAATCAATGACCCCCGGGTCAGCAAAGCAGGAAGGAAGGACTGAGCATGTCTCAGGAATCTCTCGAAGTCGACGTCGAGTCGGCTAACGCGGGCGGTATGGAGTCGGCCTATGCGGCGGCGCGGCTGAAAGACCTTCCGGAGGATTTCGCCGACGCGGCCACAGAGGCTGCGTCCGCGGTGGACCACGAGCCAGGAGTGGGCGGCTGGTCCCATTTCGAGAGCGTGCACGCCCATCAGATGAGGAACGTGAGCTATCACGCGGAGACTCTCGCCGAGAACATCCAGGCCGGTTCGGTCGACGTCGCCGTCTCACACCTGGAGGCGGCCGATGAGTACGAGGGGTCAATCGGGGATCCCCAAGTTTACTGAGATTTCTACGTATTGGCTTCTAGTGAGGTAGATTAATGGGTGCGCCGAAAAATGAGTGCGACATCGATTCGGGGAAGGTGGAAACCGCAAGGCAGACTTTCGATGATCTTTTCTCGAGGATCAGCGGACGTTCGGGTGAGTACAACCTCATCACGGAGCCGGTTGGTTTCGATTTCTCCGGCCTGGTCGGCGACAGTCTGCGTGCGGCGGCGAACGAGAACCAGAGCGCATGGCAGAGTTCCATGTCGGCCTGTCTTCTCGCCTTCGGTGTCCTGAGTGAGGTCTATGACGCGGTCGTGGACTATGACGAAAAAATTGACGACATCATAACCAGGTACAACACCTATGTCACGAACCTGGGCGACACACTGTCTCCTGAGTCCGTCACCATCATGGCCAGTTACCAGACCGAGGCAGATACCGCACTGACGACGCTGAAAACCAAGCTCTCCGACGCCGAGGGAAAACTCGAAGGAGGGGCGACCCCGGAGAATATCCGAACCCTCGCCGAGGCCGGTCACTTCGGAGAGAACGGTCAGATCGGTTACTACATCCACGAGGACCTGAACTACCTCCATGTGGACGAGTCCCAGGCTGAGACGATCGCGATTCATCTCCGGGACGGCGTCCTCAACGGATACGGGGGGAGCCTCGAAGCTCTGGAGGACAATCCGGAGCTTCTCGCGCTGATCTCAAATATCGCGATTCGAGCCAATACGGCCGAGCGCAATGGGGAGAAGCTCAGCGACGGCGAGATCGCCTTCCTGGAGACACTCCACGAAGAACTCGAAGGGCTCGACGAGGACGGGTTCCTGGGCTTCGTGAACCAGATCGAATCCAGTGAGCACATCAGTGACTCGCTTCGTGAGGAGATCACGCGGAGCCTGTCCAACGGCACCCTGGCGCTGTCCAACGAGGCCGTCGGCGGCGGCATGGACCTGCTTCCCCACGACGTCCAACAGGTCGCTCTGGGCCCCGAACCGTTCGATCCCCAGGCCGTCATCAACGGGGCGGACCCGCAGGACTTCCTGAACGACTATCGCGACTGGGGGTCCGACTTCGGGACGCTCGCTGATTACCTCAGTTCCTCCGGCCCAGGGATCAAGGGCGGGACGGAGTTCTCGACCAGCCTCCTGGCGACGACCTCCAGCAACATCCACTTCGTGGACTTCTACGGCCGGGAGCCCGACGACAGTGTCTACCAGGACATCATCGACGTGGCTGCTCGCAACCCTGAGGCCAACAACATCATGCTGACCGGGAACGACTTCGATGGGAACGAGTACGAGCATCACGAGAGACACCAGGGAGTCACCCCGGAGTCCTTCCTCAGCAGCATTTACACCCGCGACTGGCCGGACGACGGAAGCGCCGTCAGCAAGGTGACCGACTGGATCGATCACTTCCAGGCAAGCGATGAACCGGAAGAGGTTGACCTGGGTTCCGAAGCCTTCCTCGCCCTTTTGGAGACCATCACCACTCCGGAGATGCAGGAAAGGCTGGGTGAGACGAGGCACAGTATTGAGGACGAGGAGAACGACGTCACGTGGGAGAATGTGTCCTTCACCCATCTGAACCCGGAGATCGCCGATTCCTTCGCGGATCTTTTCCTCAATAATATCGAAGCGATGGAGAGCAGCGTCGGGTTCAGTATCGACCCGGATGGGTTGAAAGACCCCTCCGTGTACGAGGTGGACAGCGAGTACAAGGGTGACGGGGATCTCCGGATCGATCCCATGACGCGACTGGCCTTCGCCGAGTACATCGTTGGGAGCGAACAAGCTGCGACCCGTTTGGAGGCTGCCTCCTACTTCAGATCAGAGGAGGCAGCAGCCACGTACTTCGGGGAGTACCCGCCGGACGAATCAGAGCCGAGGGAAGCCGGAATCTTCGCCGCGCTCATCGACGATGCAATCAATAACGAACACGACAAGCGCGTCGAAGCTACGAACGGTGCTATCGACTACAAGAACCAAGTGAGCAACGGATCGGTTGACATGGTTTCGGCCGTCTTCAATGAGATCCCCGTGCCCGGAGTGAGTACCGTGAGCGAAGTGATGAAGCAGGGCTTCAAGGAGGTCCTGTCCATAGATCACGTCGATGTGTCTAGGGACACGAGTTCTGATTACTCCCAAATCGCTGCTGACAATCGCGCCGCAATCCATGCGGCAGTGGCGGTCGAGAACAGCGGAGACCACGTCTTCGGGGAGGAGGTCGAATACCTGCGTGATCCCGAAACCGGAAATATCAATCTCGATCCCAATTTCTGGTTCGAGCAAGGGGATTTCGACGAGGAGCTCTATCAGGAGGCTGTCGACTCCATCCGCGGGGATCTCCGCGATCGCGAGTGGTACGGCGCTGAGAGGGAGTTGGGCGGGTCAGTCATCGGTGACTTCAGCCAGGCCAACAGCGCGGGCAGGCAAGCGCTGGAGGCCCGCACCTGATGAGACGCCACCACGACACGATCGCCAAACCACGGAGATTTTTTGAAGTGACTATGGGAAAAGGGCTGGCAACAGCCGCCGGTATGACGCTGCTCCTATCGGCCTGCACGTTGTCCTCCGAAGGATCGTCCGGGGAGAACCCGGCTCCCGAGACCAACGCTGACCACGAGGTCTCGGAGGGTGGGATGGCGGCTCCGGAGGACGTCACCTCCGTGAGCGAGGTCGGTTGGGAGTGGCATCCGGGCGAGGACGAGAGCGCCACGGACGTACACCCCGGACCGGTCGGAGCCGTGGTCGAGCTGACGGACGGGCTCATCGGTCTGCGGGGCGACACTGGTGAAGAGCTGTGGAGCTATCGGATTCCCGAGGCCGGGGGCTTCTCCGCCTCGTTCTCCCCTTCCGGGGAACAGGTGCTGGTGACGGCCTCGGACGAGCCCGCCACCCTGTTGGACACGGAGACGGGGGCGACCGTGGCCGAGGACGTCGACTGGGACGGCCAAACCCTCCTCCTCGACGAGACGCGCCTGCTCGACTACCGCGGTGAGGCGACGGAGCTCCTCTTCGAAGTCAGTGACCTGGAGTCCGGTGAGACCCTCTGGCAGCAGGAGACCCCGGTGGCCTGCCCCGGGGACACCCCCAGCCGACTGATCTCCGCGCTACACGCCAGTGAGGCGCTCGTCCTTCTGCTCCACTGCTCCGAGGACACATCGGAGGGAGCCCTCCGGGTTCCCGAAGCCGACACGGTCAACGCACTGGTCGCGTTGGACCCGGTGGACGGGGAGGAACTGTGGCGGCAGGAGTCCGAGGACACCGAGGGCCTGGGACTGGCGGAAGCGCTGTTGCTCCAGGGCGCCGTGGTGGCCGACCTACCCGGGGAAGAGGGGTGGCTGATCATCGACCCCGCCGACGGCAGTGTGCTCGCGGAGTCTCCGAAACCGGTTCTGTCGGTCGGTGAGGGGCATTACCTTGCCGGTCCTGACCCCCTGGCCGAGGACCCGACCCACGAACTGAGGACCTTCGACGGAGAGGTGACCGCGTCAGCCACACTCCCCGACGACCGCTGGCCCGGGGACACTCCGGAGTCGGCGGTCGGTCTGCCCGAGCAGCTGGTCACCGTCGACATGGAGCGCGGTTCCCCGGAGGACCCGGTCAACGCGGTCGTGACTCCTTGGGACGACGCGGGCTCAGAGGACGTCATCGATGCGACCGCGACCAAACGGGCGAGCCAGGACGACCCCGGTCGTCTGCTCCCCGTCCCTGGGGCGTTGCTCGTGTACGTTCCGGTGGATCTCGCGGCGGACATCGACTCGGTCGGGCACGTCGCCGCACTACGGTGAGGGGCTTCGGGGCTGGTTCGGACTCCGGGCCGCACACGTGGCGGGAGGTCCGCAGTGAACGGCCGGAGCGGTCCGGCCGCGAATCATATGGGCGCGGGAGTGGTGCCTGGTCGCGCCCCTGGCGTGTTCTCGTATGACGAAGACTGAACCCGCATGCAACGAGAGGAATCCGGTCGATGGAGAGGATTAGTGCATGTTCTAAGGGTGCTCACTGTGTCAGGCTCGTCGCCGTAGTCGCGGCCACTGTCGTGGCGGCCTCCGGTTGTTCGCTCTCATCCGTTCTCTCATTCGATGACCACGTGACCTACTCCGGTGAGGTTAGAGAACTTTCCCCGGTGGATTCGGTTTCGGAGGTCGCTTGGGAGTGGAATGCCCCCGACGACCACGTGCTCCGGGATGTGCTGGCCGGTGTCGGTGGCGCCGTCATGGTCCTCACCGACGGAGTTATCGGGCTGGGAGGGAAGACGGGGGAGGAGCATTGGCGGTACCAGATTTCTGACGGCTCCCTGGAGTCGGCTGCGGCCACTCCTGATGGGCGGTCGGTGGTGTTGGCTTACCGAGGGGGGACGAGGGTGACCTCGACGTGGTCGTGCTGGACACGGGAACCGGCGAGCTGCTGGGGGAGTACCAGGCACGTACCAGCGAGGACGCCTCTGAATGGTCGTCGCTCCTGACCGACGACGCGCGGCTGTCCCACTCCGGGGCAGGGAGATTCGGTGTGGCCGCCTCGTCGCTGGAGACCGGTGAGCCGCTGTGGGAGTTCGAGGAGGACATCCCGGAAGAAGCGGAACAGTTCCATGCGGGTGAGGTCGGTGTCTCCGCCGACACCATTGTGCTGAGCGCCGTACTGGCAGAGAGCTCCCCAGCGGAAACGGGTACCGAGGACGGTGTGGGTCAGACCTTGTCAGCGATCGGGCTCGACGCCGAGACCGGGGCCCTCTTGTGGGAGGAGGAGTTCTCCTTCACGGCTGACGAAGTGGAGCAGCCGCGGCTCACACTCTCCGAAGACGGCCAGGCGCTGCTTCTGGAAGCGGGCGGTCGTGACCTCTCGGAGCTCAGGGGCCAGTGGCTGTTGGATCCCTTCACCAGAGATGAATTGCCCGGATCCGCATTTTCGGGTGGCGAGGATTGGCAGCGCGTCGCTCTGCTGGGGGACGGCTACGTCGAGAAATCTCAGGACCCGGACGAGGTCCGGTACCAGGTGATGGACTTCGATGGTTCTCGTCGAGAGCACATTGAGAGCGCCGCCCGTCCCGGGGAAATGGCCATCCACCCGGGAGTGGTCACCGAAGAGGGGATGCTGCGCCTGGACTACCTGACCGAGGATGAGTGGGCCCGGGGTGAGGTGAACGCGGAGTTCCTTTCCTGGGAGAACGGTGCGTCACGGTTGGTACCAGTGGATCTGTCGCCGAACGAACCGCTGTTGTTCCAGACCGAGGGTTCTCTCGACGCGAATGCCGACGCCCCGATGCTGGTGCCCGTCCCGGGCGCCGTCATCGTCGTGGAGGAGTCCGATCTGAGCATCCGGGCGGTGGGCCTGACCTGACGATCGAGGTCCGGCGTCAGGAGTGTTCTCCTCACCCGATCACGTCGATGACCTCCAGGGTGTCCGGGTCGAGGAGGTCGACGTCGCCGTCCTGGTTGACGGCGGCGATCACCTCCGGGTGGAAGGCCACCGGGCGGGTCATGAGGCCGTCGTCCTCCAGCAGGTTCTCGCCGGTCTCGACGTCCCACAGGTGGCCGTGGGTCTCGTTCTCCCGGTCGGTGCCCAGGTTGTCGGGACCATCTTCGTCCGCGAGGCCCCAGCTGAAGTGCACCAGGCCTCGCTCGGAGTCCATTCCGAGGTGGTTGATCCATGCCTCCGGTTCGTCGGCGTAGGCGCCGGTCGGGAACCTGGCCTTCTCGGTGTTGCTGTCCAGGTCGAACAGGATGACGTTCTCGTTGCGGACGGACAGGACCTGGTTCTCTTCGGGAGTCACGGCGAAGCTGGGTTCGGTGACGTTGCGGATACTCTGGAGCGTCTCCCCGGTCTCGGTGTCCCAGATCTCGATGGAGTCCCGTGTGTGGGCGGCGACGCGGGTCTGGTCGAGGAAGGCCAGCGTGGGGACGGGACCCTGGCCCAGAGCGGCGACTCTGCCCCCCGAATCCAGGTCGACGACGTGGACGGGAGGCTCACTGCCCTGGACGCTCACGCGATTGCTCAGAGCCATCCTTCGGCCGTCGGTGCTGAACGCGAGATCCACCACGGACCAGTTCTTCTGGCTTCCGTCCGGGTGCGGATCGGGCTGGGCGCCCGGGTGGTCCTTGGCCTCACCCGAAGGAAGATCGTAGGTCGTCGTGAGCCTGTAGGGGCGTTCCTGCCCTTCGCCGCGCTGAAGGGAGGTGGCGGCGATGGTGCAGCCGACCGGGACGAACGACATCGGCCCCAGACCGTTCAGATCCTCCACGGGCCGGGCGAACTCCTCGCCTTCGCGCCAGTCCCACAGAGTCAGACCGTGGTTGAAGCTGCCGACGGCCAGGACCTCGCCATCGGGGGAGAAGTCCACCTGCATGGCGTCGAGGTCGGTGACCGGCCCGGTCGGTTCGGGGAACGCCGAACCCGCGGAGCAGTCACTGTCGCCGCCGAGATCCGGTGGAGCGCTGGTGTTCCCGGTCGTGCGGTCGATCCCCCAGAACGCGCCCAGGGAGGCGACCAGCGTCAGCCCCAGGATCCCCGAGGCGAACACGAGGAAGCGCCTTCGATCTCCGGAGGCTGCCTGCTCGGTGGACACCACCCGTATGGCGGTGGCCGCCTCCTCGATCGCCGCGCCCAGCTCGGGCGGCCAGGGCGGGACCGTTCCGCCAAGCATGGTCACCAGGTCGTCCGCGCTCGGTCGGAGGTCGGGGTTCTCACGCAGGCAGGCGTCGACCACGCCTCGGAGCTGCTGCGGTAGGTGATCCAAGCCGTCTGGTCCCTCGATCCCGCTCGAGGCGAAACACAGGATCGCCGCCCAGGAGAACACATCACCGGCTTCGGTACCTCGTCCCTCCCTCGGGTCGAAGACATCCTGCGACTCGTCGTCGGTCGCAGGGACCAGACCAGGGTCTGCCAACAGAGCCCGGTCGTTGGTCAACACGATGCCCTCGGGCCTCAGCGTCCCGTGGGCGCGTTGCGCGGAGTGCAGCGTGACCAGCCCCAGGGCAGTAGCCAGGGCGAAGCCGTGCAGTGCGGCGGCTGGGAGCGGCCCGTGGGCCCGAACGAATTGGGACAGGTTGGGTCCGAGCGGTCTCTCGGTGGCCGCCCACGGTACGGAGGAGTCCAGGTCGGCGTCGACCACGGCGGCGATGTGTGGATCTCTCAGCCCGAAAGAGCTGCGCACCCGCTGGGCGAAAGTGTCCCGGGTGGTCGTGTCCATGGCCTGATCGGCGCGCAGAATACGCACACAGACAGGCGGACGCCCCGGGGCTGTGCCCAGGTAGGCGCGGGTGTGAGTGTCCTCGCCCAGGCGGGCGAGGAGCCGGTAGGGTCCCGCTGCGGGAGGGTCATGAGGGTCGAGGTCTCGCATGTTGCCTCTTTAACGCGGTCGGTTCAGCGGAACCTTTGGTGGCGTCCAGGAAGGGGGATCTGGGACGCGGTCCCGTCGGGCACGATAGCGGGGGGTGCCGGGGCGGGGGCATTCCCGGTTCCCGCGTCGGTGGGGTGACTGGCTTCGCGGGGCTATTCGGGGAATCCGTGCAGGACCTCGAAGCTCTCGGCGTCCACGATGAGGAGCCGTTCCCCGTCGGGGGTGACGGTCGCCATCACCGTGCCCTCCGGGTGGAAGCCCAGCTGCGAGTAGAGCGGTGCCCCGCCCTCGGTCAGCAGCTCCCCGGTGGCCGTGTCCCACACGCGCCCTCCCCGTTCCGAGGCGCCGTCGTCGCCGCTGGCGACCAGCCGCGACCCGTCCGAGGAGAAGTGGATCTCGTACAGCGGGTGGCCGTTGGTGCCGGGCGCTTCCAGGGGCGTGGTCGCGCCGCTGTCGAGGTCGTACAGCGCGGTGTCCTCGGGACCGGTGGTGACGGCGAGCAGCGAGGGATCTGTCGGGTGGAAGGCCAGGTGCTTGAGGTGGTGCCCCGTGTCGTCGGGCACGGCGGGGAAGTCCTCGTTGGGGAGCTCCAGGACGGTCTGCCGGGCGTCCAGGTCCCACACGAGAGAGGTGCCGGTCCCCGAATAGTCGCTGACGACCAGCAGGGAACCGTCCGCGTTGAAGTGCAGGTCCCGGGCGTGGGAGTCGGTCCCGATCTCGAACTCCACCTCCGCGGCCGCCAAGTCCCACACCTGGACCAGGGGCGCGCCCTCGGCGTCGTTGACCGAGGCCGCCAGCCGTGTCCCGTCGGCGGTCGGCACGGACCGGTTCCACTCGCCGAGTTCCTCGTCGAACAGGTGCCGGGCCCGGTCCGCTCCGGGGTCCCAGACCAGGGCGGCGTCGAGGACGGTCCCCACGACGGTGCCGTCCGCGCCCACGGCCAGGTGGTTGGGGCGCTGCTCGAACCGGCGGAGCTCCTCCCCGGTCCGCCAGTCCACCTCGACCAGGTGCTCCGTGCCCGAGACGTACAGGCTCTCCCCTTCGGGGGCGAAGCCGACGCCCAGCAGCCGGTCCCCGAAGACCTCGGAGGGTTCCGGAGGCGTCTCCCGGACTCCCTCGGCCTCCGGGGCGGCCTCGCTCCGCCAGGGGGCGGTGGACAGGAGGCCGAGGGTCGCCGCCATCACCACGACGGCCACCACGGCGGCCCCGACGACGAGGGCGGTGCGGGCCCGTCGGCCTCGCGGCGGGGTGACGGGCACCGGGGAGACGGGCGTCGGCGGGGCGACCACGGCGCGCGCCCGCGACTCGTGGGCGCTGACGGCCTCGCTGACCCGAGGGGGCAGCCAGCCGTGTTCGGCGGACGGCAGGGGCCCTGCGGAGAGCTCGCGCACGAGGGCGTCGGCCGTGGGGCGCTCGGCGGGGTCCTTCGCCAGGCACCGGGCCAGGAGCGGGCGCAGGGCCTCCGGAACGCCGTCCAGGTCGGGGGCCGCGCCGACCACCCGGGGGAGGACGTCGGCCGCGCGGCCGGTGCCGAAGGGCGGTCGGCCGGTGGCGGCGAGGACCACCACGCCCGCGAGGGAGAAGACGTCGCTGGCCGGAGAGGTCCCCCGCCCCCTGACCTGCTCGGGTGAGGTGTACGTGGGGGTGCCGAAGCTCTGGCCGGTCCGGGTGAGGACGGTGCCCTCGACGGCGCGGGCGATGCCGAAGTCGATCACCTGCGGGCCGCGCGGGGACAGCAGCACGTTGCTCGGCTTGAGGTCCCGGTGCATGAGCCCGGCGGCGTGGATCGCCTGGACGGCGCCGGCCAGGCCGAGGGCCAGGACCCGCAGCGACGGTTCGGGGAAGGGACCGTTCTCGCGGACCGCCTCCTTGAGCGTGGGGCCCGGGACGTACTCGGTGGCCATCCACGGCGGGTCCGCGTCGGCATCGGCGCTGAGCACCGCCGGGGTGTACGGGCCGCGCACGCGCTGGGCGGTGCGCACCTCGCGGGCGAAGCGGGAACGGAACTCCTGGTCCCCGGCGAGGTCCTCCTTGACCACCTTGACCGCGGCCAGGCGGCCCTCGGGGGTGCGGGCGAGGAGGACCTCGCCCATGCCGCCCGCGCCCAGGGGGGCGAGGACGCGGTGAGGGCCGATGTGGGAGGAACCGGTGGGGGAAGGGCCGGTGTGAGAGGGGTCGGTGGGGTTCGGGGGACGCACGGGGTGGTCAGCTCCTGGGGGACGGATACGGGTCGGCGGGTTCTCCTGGCCGGTCAGCTCAGCTCCTCCACCACCTCGAAGGTGTCGGGGTCGACCAGGACCAGTGCGCCCTCGACGGCGGTGACGGCGGCGAGGACCCCGCCGTCCGGGTGGGGGACCAGGGCGCTGTAGGCACCGATGGCCTCCCTGCCCTCAGCGAGGTCCGCGCCGCTGGTCAGGTCCCACACGTACGTGTGGAACCGCCACGCCCCGGGCCCGGTGCCCACCTGCCAGGTCGCGTACACGCGGTCCCGTCCACCGTCCACCAGGAGCCGGGTGAGGAAGGGATCGTCGTCCGTCTCGAACTCCTCCCGGGTGAAGGAGGTGACCTCGGCCCCGGTGGTGTAGTCGCTGACGACGATGCTGTCGTCGTCGAGGTAGGCCACCTGGGTCTCACCACGGACCGCGGCGAGCCGGGTGTTCGAGGCACCGACGACGACGTGGACCTCCTCGCCGGTCTCGGCGTCCCAGACGTGGATCTCGCCGCCGCTGTTGGTGGCGAAGTGCCGGTCGTCCACGAACACCGTGCCGTACTGCGTGCCGGGGGCCATGGGCTCGCCCGCCGCACCGGTGGCGGTGTCGATCACCACGGTGCCGTCCTCGCCGCTCGTGCCGCTGAGGGTCACCGCCAGCAGGCCGCCGTCCGGTGAGAAGTCCATGGCCTCCACGTCCCTCGGCTTGAGGAGCCAGCGGCCGTTGCCGTCCGGGCCCTCCTGTGCGCCCAGGTGCTCGGTGGTGGTGCCCGCGGACAGGTCGTGGGTGTACCCGATCCTCACCGGGTGCTCACGGCCCTCGTACTCGACCGGCTGGGCGGAGGTCACGGTGCAGCCGGACGGGGAGAACCTCGGTTCGACACCGTAGGTCGAGCGCGTCGTCGGCTGTGCGACCAGCTCTCCGGCGTCCCAGTCCCAGACCGTGAGCCCGGCGGTGGAGGTCGCGGCGAGCACGGCCCCGTCGGGGGAGAAGACGGGGCCCCAGAACGTGGTGTCGTCGGGCAGGGGCTCCTCGGGCGCGGGGAGCCGGGGGCCGTCGAGGCAGCCCGCCCCGGTGACCAGGGCCGGGGCTTCGGGGGCCCGGGGTTCCGGCGCCGCCTCGCCGCCGAACCGCGCGTACACCGCCCCCGCCCCCGCCAGCACCACGAGGGCCAGGGCCCCGGCGCCGAGCGCCAGGGCGCGGCCCCGTCTCCGGGGGGCGGGCGCGTCGCCGGTGGGTGTCAGCATCGCCCTCTGCGCGTCGGCGACCGTGTCGATCGCCGCCCGCACCGGGGGAGGCCAGGCGGCGGGCTCCGCCGGGCCGCCGAGCATCCGTACGAGGTCGTCGGCGCTGGGGCGCAGCCGGGGGTCGTGTTTGAGGCAGGCGTCGATCAGGCCGCGCAGGTGCAGGGGCACCCGGGCCAGCCCGTCGGGCCCCTCCACGCCGCTGGCCGCGAAGCACAGGGTGGAGGCCCACGAGAACACGTCCGTGGCCGGGGTGGCCCCGCCCTCGGGTGCGGCGAAGGCCGGGTGCGGCGCGCGCCGTTCGGTGTCGCTGGTCGCCCACTCCAGGCCGGGGTCGGCCAGCAGGGCGGTAAGGGGTGACAGGAGCACGCCGTCCGGCCACAGGGAACCGTGCGCCCGGTGCGAGGTATGGAGGTCGTCCAACCCCTGGGCGAGGGCCAGGGCGAGCGGGTGCAGGGCGTCCGCCGGGAGCGGGCCGTTAGCGGCGACGAGCTCGGCCAGGCTCGGGCCGAGGGGGCGCGACACCGCGACCCAGGGCACCGCGCCGCGCAGGTCGGCGTCGCGGACCGCGCACACGTGCGCGCTGGCGAGTCCCGCCGCCGACGTCACCTGGTGGGTGAAGGAGGAGCGGAAGGCGGGGTCGGTGGCGTACTCCGGGCGGACCACCTTCACCGCGACGGGGTCCTCCGCGCGCACGGCGCCCAGGTAGACGCGCGCGTAGGCGTCCTCGCCCAGACGGGCGTACAGACGGTGCGGCCCGACGGAGGGCGGGTCGTGCGGATGGAGGGGGAACATGGGCCCTTCCGGGTCGTGGGGTGGCGTGCGGGGCGGGGGGGGGGGTGACCAGAGGACAGGGGCGAGGGGGACGTGGGCATGGCGGGGTTGGTGGGGTGGCCTGGTGTGGCGTGCGGGTGGTCGTCCGCCCGCCTCCGCCGACGTCCGTGGGCGCCCGCCCGCCGCTGTGCCCTGGAATCCGCGTCGAGGAGCGGTGGCGGGCGACGGACGGGACGGTCCGGGACACTCCCTAGAAGCGGTCGATGATGCGCATCTCCCGGGGGTCCACGACCCACATCCCGTTGCCGGAGGAGGGGACGCCGATGATGACCTCGCCCCCGGGGTGCGCGCTGATCTCCCACAGGAAGCCCTCGCCGGACTCGGAGGTCAGCTCCTCGCCCGTGGAGTACTCCCAGATCCTCATCTCCGCGTGCTCGGGGTCGTAGTCCGACGGGACGAAGGTGGCGTACACGCGGTCGGCCGCCACGCTGTACGCGACCTGGTGCAGCGACAGGTCCTCGTCCAGCTCATCGGTGATGAACGGGACGCTCTCATCGGAGACCACGCTCTGGGCGCGCGCTCCCTGCGCGTCGGTGTGGACCAGGGTCTCCTCGTCGGCGAAGCTCAGGGCCGAGGGGTCGGTGCCCGGGATCTCCTCACCCGTGGCGACGCTCTCACCGGTCGCGGCGTCCCAGACCGTCGTGCGTTCGAGGATGTCCTGGGCGGCGACGTACCCGCCGTCGGGGGAGACGGCGACCGACGTGACGGTGTTCCCGATGTCGCCGTAGACGGTGGCCAGCTCCCCGGTCCCCAGGTCGTACTCCACGACCCCGGAGTCCACCCCGTAGTCCCCGTTGCCGACGACCAGGCGCGCGTTGTCCGGGGTGAAGGCGACCGCGCCCACCTCGTACCCCTCGGAGAGGACCGTCACCTCCCCGCTCTCCAGCGAGTACACGTACGCGCCGTCGTCGGAGGCGTAGGCGAGCGCGCAGTCGTCGGGGCTGAACACCGGGTGGCCGAACCCGGACGCGATCTCGGCCTCGATGAGGGCGAGCTCCTCCTGGTTCCGCCAGTCCCACAGCGCCACCCCGCTGGTCGCCGCGACCGCGAGCACCTCTCCGTCGTGGGAGAAGCCCGTGTGGAAGAGGCCGCTGTCGCCCTGGTTGGGCACGGTCATCTCGTCGTTGGCCGCCTCGGTGTACGCGGGGGCCAGGTGCTCGGAGGGCGAACAGACCTCTCGGTCCGGCACACCCGACTCCTCCCCGGCGGCCGCGTCCGACCCGGATCCGAGCAGACCGGCGTCCCGCGCCGCCCACACGCCCAGGCCGCCGACCATGGTCAGGGCCAGGGAGGCGGCTCCGACGATCAACAGGCGGCGCCCGACCGTCCCGCCCGTGCCGCCCGCGCCCGCCGAGCGGACCACGTTCCCGTACTCGTGGGCGACGCCGTCGACCCGGGCGGCGGCGGCCGGGGGTAGCCAGACGTCGGACGACGCCGCCGGGGCGGTGGGCCCGCCGAGGGCCTGGAGCACCTGGGCCGCGTTGGGCCTTCGGGAGGGGTCCTTCTCCAGACACGCCGTGACGACGCCGCGCAGGGAAGCGGGGACGCCGTCGAGGTCGGGTTCCAGGTTGGCGATCCGGTAGAGCACCGCCGAGGGGTGGCCGTCGCCGAAGGGTCCGTGGCCGGTGAGGGCGTGGACCAGGAGCCCGCCGAGCGCGAAGACGTCGGCCGCCGCCCCGCTCTCCCGGCCCTCCACCGTCTCGGGGGCCATGTACCCCGGGGTGCCGGTGATCCTCTCCTCCTCGCCGCTCCGCGCGTCCTCCAGCGCGCGGGCGATGCCGAAGTCGATCACCTGGGGACCGGAGGGGGAGACCATGACGTTGCCGGGCTTGAGGTCGCGGTGGACCAGGCCCGTGGCGTGCACGCGTTCCAGGGCCTGGGCGATGCCGCGCCCCATGAACCGCACCGCGTGTTCGGGCAGCGGGCCGGTGTCCTGGACCAGCTCCTGGAGGGAGGGGCCCATGACGTACTCGGTGGCCAGCCACGGGGTCTGGCCCGAGGTGTCGGCGGCGAGCACCCGCGGCGTGTAGTTGCCGTGCACGCGCTGGGCGAGTTCGAGCTCGCGGGCGAACCGCTCCCGGAAGCCGGGGTCGTAGGCGTACTCGGCCCGGACGACCTTCACCGCGGCGGGGGAACCGGAGGGGTCCAGGCCGAGGTAGACGCGTCCCATGCCACCGGAGCCGAGCAGGGCGACGACTCGGTAGTGGCCGACCCGTCCGGGGTCGTGGGGGGCGGGGTGCTCCATGGTGCCTTCCGGGAGGTCAGCTCACCTCGGCGACGACGTTGAAGTCGGCGTCCAGGATGAGGATGGTGTAGACGCCGCCCTCGGGGGCGGAGGGGGTGGCGATGAGCTCACCGTCGGGGTGGACCCCGAGGGGAGGGTTGAGGACCAGGTTGTCAGGGGTCACGAGGTCGCCGTCGCGGGCGTCCCAGACGAACCCCGGTTCGTCGCTGAACTCCGAGGTGGCGCCGTAGACGAGGGAGCCGTCGACGGAGATCTGGACCTCGTGGAGTTCGCTGTACTCCAGGTCGGGGTCTTCCAGGTCGCGGACCTCTCCTGTCTGGATGTCCGCGACGTGGGCGCGGGCGTTGTCCGTGGCCATGGCCAGCGTCCGGCCGTCCGCGGCCAGGGAGACCTGGTAGTAGTCGGCGTCGTCGAACCGCTGGAGTTCCTCACCGGTCTCGGGGTCCCAGACGAACACGCCGACGTGGGTCGCGTAGCCGGGTTCGGCGACCACACCGACCAGGGACGCGTCGTCCGGCGTGTAGAAGAGGTCGGTCAGCAGGCCCCCGATCGGGAACTCGCTGACGATCTCTCCGGCGCCGACCTCCCACACCTGGATGTGCGGCGCGCCCTCCACGGTGCCGTCGTCGGAGCTGAGTGTGGCGACACGGGTGCCGTCGGAGGTGAGCGCGGGCATGTCGAACTGCCCCCGCACCTCGTCCTCGTCGTTGCCGAGCACCGCGACCCGGTTGTCGCTGCCGCCGTCCCACACCGCGACGTAGTCGCTGGTGGTGCCCGCCGCGAACCCGTGGGGCGTGATCATGGCACCGGTCGGCGTGGGGGTGTAGTGGTCGACCCCCACCCCCTCCCGCCAGTCCCAGCTGGAGAGCGTGTTGGAGCCGAAGACGTGCATCAGCTCGCCGTCCGCGGAGAAGTCGATGTCGTAGAGGAACCCCTGGAGGGCGATCGCGTCGAGTTCGCTCCACTCGCCCTGGGCCGCCGCGTCCTCGGCCTCTCCGGAAGGCGCCTCGGCGGCCTCCTCGGCGGGGTCCTCCGAGTCGAGGGGGAGGGCGTTCAGCGCCAGGGCGCCGCCGCTGAGGAGCACCAGGGCCGCGGCGCCCGCTCCCACGGCCAGGGCGGTCCGGCCACGCCTCCTCCCCTTCTCCGGGGCGGGCGTCGGCGGTCGCTCCGCCCCCTGGGCCCGCTGGGTCTCACTCGCCTTGGCGCTGATCTGCTGGTTGACCTGCGGGGGCAGCCAGCCGTGCTCGGCGGACGGGAGCGGGAGGGCGGAGATCTCCCGCAGGACGGTGTCGGCGTTCGGGCGCCCCGCCGGGTCCTTCGCGAAGCAGCGGGCCATCAGGTCCCGCAGCGGGCCCTCGGGAACGGCCTCCAGGTGCGGTTCGCCCTTCATGACCCGGGTGAGGGTGCTGACCGGACTGCCCGAACCGAACGGCGGCGCGCCGCTCGCGGCGAACACCACGGCGCCCGCCAGGGAGAAGACGTCGGCGGCGGGGGTCACGTTCCGGCCGGTGATCTGCTCCGGGGACGTGTAGGAGGGGGTGCCGAAGGTCTGGCCGGTGCGGGTGAGGACGGTGCCCTCGACGGCGCGGGCGATGCCGAAGTCGATCACCTGGGGGCCGCGCGGCGAGAGCAGGATGTTGCTCGGCTTGAGGTCGCGGTGCATGAGCCCCGCCGCGTGGAGGGTGGACAGCGCGCGGGCCAGGCCCAGGACGAGGACCCGCAGCGACTCCTCGGGGAAGGGGCCGTTCTCGCGGACCGCCTCCTTGAGGGTGGGACCGGGCACGTACTCGGTGGCCATCCACGGCGCGGGCGCCTCGGGGTCGGCGTCGACCACCGCCGGGGTGAAGGGGCCGCGCACGCGTTGGGCGGTGCGGACCTCGCGGGCGAAGCGGGCGCGGAACTGGGCGTCGTGGGCCAGGTCCTCCTTGACCACCTTGAGGGCGCACAGGTGACCGTCGGGGGTGCGCGCGAGGTACACCCGGCCCATGCCGCCCGCGCCGAGGCGGGCGAGCAGCCGGTGGGGGCCGATGGCGTTCGGGTCGTCGGAGGAGAGGGGTTGCACCGCGGCGGGGTCCTAACTGCGTGCGACTGCCGCGTTGGAGTCCGTGTCACGGCAGGTCCGGGGGCGGCCCAGGAGTCGGTGTACTCCGCCAATGTAGCCGGTTCACGACAAAGCACCCAGGCGTGTGGCCCGAACCGGTCGCTCGCACGGTGAACCGTCGCGACCTCGGGGTGCGTGAGGTGTGGTGGAGGCGATCGTGCGGAGCAGTGGAGGGGAACCAGTCAGAGGTGGGGGCACCGCCGTGGCCACGGGTGCGCGGGGGTGCGGTGTGGGGCGGCGCCGGGGCAGCCGTGTGGGCACGCGTCAGGGTGTGGTCACTGCCGTGACCACGGAGGCGTGCGGGCGTGCGGTCACTCCTGTGGACACGGGTGCGTGTGGGGTGCGGTGTGGACGACGGCGCCGGCGCAGCGGCGCGGGCACGCGTGGGGCGCCGCCGTCGGCGGTGTCCAAGGAGGGCGCGCGTGCGTCGCGCGCGGAGAGGGACGCGGCTGGCGTCAGGCGGCGACCGGCTGGCGGTGCGTGTAGTAGTGCGCGGGCTCCGGAACCTGGGCGAACGGGTTCAGGAGGGCGGCGGCACCGACGGGGTCGCTCGCGGGGTGCGAGATCGTGCCGCCCTGGAAGAGGTCGTTCCAGAAGAAGCGGCCGTCGCGGCACCAGACGTTGACGTCGCGCATCACGGAGGCGACGGCCATTTCGGAGGTGCCGGACCAGTAGAGGGGACGGGAGGCGACCGAGGCGAGCTCGCTCAGCAGAGCCGTGATCGCGCGCTCGGCGCAGAACGCGTGACGGGGCTTGTGCTTGATTCGTCTGGCGAGGGCCGACTTCGCCCGGGAGGCCCGGGGATTGTTCAGGCGCCAGTGACTCAAGGTCGTCTCCAGTGTGTGTCGGGAACCGCGGGTGTACTGACCGTGTGTGCTGCGTGTGGCGGCCACGTCGCCGCGGCGTGAGTTCCGTTCACCGCACCGTCGTCCGGAGTTGGTGACATCCCTCCGCGAAGTTGGCGAGGCCCGAACGGTGTCGTTACCTCGTAGTTATTCTTCGCGCTCCGGATGCTAGCAGTAACTGACCCCTCGTAGTCGAGGCTTCCTCAAGTGACGCATCTCACAGTTAACAACTGCGTATGGACCTGTTTAAAGCAGAAACGTGCAGTTCGGAAGGGGTTTTTCGGACTGCTGTACCTGTGGTGATTTTGCGGAGAAGAGGCCGTAGTCCCGTCCTGGTTGTCGTGGGTCTCACCCCTTTTGGGAACCCTTGGCGCACTCCGTGTCACCCAGGGTGACAACGCGTGCGTTGCCGGGTCTTTGCCGTTCCTTGCCGACTTCCGCATCCCCGCCCTCGCGGGCTGTTCCCGCCCGGGTTGCGCGCCTGGTCACCCCCGGTGTAATGAGCGCTCGACGGCCTGGAGGACACTGGAAGGCGGTGTAAACGAGGAGAGAAGCAGCCAAGTGACGCGAATCCAGACATCCGGTGACAGGACATCCGTAACAGGACGAGTTTCCATGGAGCCGGTGGGTGGTGCGCGGGCCTGGCTGGTATGGGGTGTCGCGGTCGCCGGCTACTTCCTCGCCATGCTGCACCGCAACGGGCTCGGCGTGGCGGCTCTGGAGGCGCAGAGCCGGTTCGACGTCGGGCCGGCGCTCCTCTCCCTCCTGCCGATGCTCCAGCTCCTGGTGTACGTCGTCCTCCAGGTGCCCGCCGGGCTCCTGGCCGACCGGCTCGGCCCCCGGTACACGCTGGGCATGGGGATGATCGCGATGGCCGTCGGCTCCTGCCTGTTCGCTCTGGCGCCGGGGATCGAACTGGCCGTGGCCGGTCGGTTCCTCATCGGCCTCGGTGACGCACTCGTGTTCCTCAACGTCATCCGGCTCGCCGCCCTGTGGTTCCCGCGCTCGCGCTACGCCCTGGTCAGCGGCCTGACCGGGGTGGTCGGCGGTACGGGCCAGGTGGCCAGTGCGGCCCCGCTCGCCTGGGCGCTGGACGGCGTCGGCTGGGAGGCGGCCTTCCTCGCCACCACCGGGGTCACTGTGCTCATGGCCCTGATGGTCCTCCTGGTGGTGCGGGACCGCCCCGTCGGCGCGGCGGGACGGTCCACGGTCGCGGACCCCATCTCCGTCTGGGAGGCGCTCAGGGAGGCGCTGAGGGCGGACGGCCCCCGGATCGGGATGGCCCACCACGCGGCCGTCATGGCGCCGTTCACGATGATGATGGTGCTGTGGGGCTACCCGTTCCTCGTGGGAGGCCTGGGGCTGTCCGAGGGCACCGCGGCCCTCACCCTCACCGGTCTGGCCGCCGGGGCGCTGTGGCTGGCCCCGCTCGCGGGCGCGCTCGTCGGCCGCTGGCCGGGCGTGCGGGTGTACTTCGCCCTGGCCCTGAGCGGCACCCTGACACTGGGCTGGCTGCTCCTGGTGGCGTGGCCCGGCGGCGCTCCCGTGGCCGTGGGCGTCGCCGTGCTGGCCGTGAGCGCCCTCGGGCAGGTCATGGCACCCACGGTCTCCTTCGACTTCGCCCGCGACGGCATCCCCGCCAGCCGTACCGGCGTCGCCTCCGGTCTGGTCAACATGAGCGGCTTCACCACGGCCGTGATCTGCACTGTCGCGGCGGGGGCCATCCTCCAGGCCCTGCCGGAGGGGCCGACCGCCTACCAGTGGGCCTTCACCCCGATGGCCGTCGCCACCTTCCTCGCCACCTGCGTGCTGGTCGTGTTCGTCCGCCGTCGGGCCCGTGCGGCCACCTCCCAGTAGGGGGAAGCCCCGCGTGCGCGGGGAGCAGGCACGCTGGAAACCACGTTCCAACCCGGCGCTGGGACCATCCCCGCGTGCGCGGGGAGCAGCCGAACGAGGTCGAGCACCTGCGCGCGAACGGGGGGCCATCCCCGCGTGCTCGGGGAGCAGCGGATCAGCCGCTCACTGGTCAGGTCGGCCGAGGGGCCATCCCCGCGTGCGCGGGGAGCAGATCGTGCAGGCCGACCAGCGCGGCTGGTACCGGGGGCCATCCCCGCGTGCGCGGGGAGCAGCACTCGATCTCCGCCCTCGCGCAGGTTGATCAGGGGCCATCCCCGCGTGCGCGGGGAGCAGCCAGCAGGCGGGGCAGGGCAGACTGTCCCGATGGGGCCATCCCCGCGTGCGCGGGGAGCAGGTGTGGAAGACCGGCTACACGGTCAAGGGCAAGGGGCCATCCCCGCGTGCGCGGGGAGCAGCGGCAGCGGTCAGCCGCAGCGGGAGCGATGCCCGCGAGGTGGGGGCCATCCCCGCGTGCGCGGGGAGCAGACTCTTTCACCTGCGAACTTACCAGTGGCAAGTGGCCGTTTTTCCAATTTTCGACAAACAGACAAAACCGGCATCCGCCTTCGTCGTTGCTGACACGAGTGAGCCTAGGGGCAAGGGCCCTGCCTCCTCCAGGCCTTCGCTGACCGGTCTTCGTGTCGAGGCCGGTCGCGCATTTCACCGCAACAGCGGCAGTCACCTCCGGGGAACAGGGCCTGGGATACGGCGAAGGGGCGGGACGATCGCTCGTCCCGCCCCTCAGGCGCTGATGACCCTCCGGAAGGCTAGAAGGCCTCCTCGGGGACCTCCATGACGCCCAGGTTCACGGTCTGGGCGATCTTCAGCTCGGACTCCACGCGCGGCAGGAACTGCTCGGCGAAGAAGCGCGCGGCGGCGATCTTGCCGGTGTAGAAGTTCCGGTCGTCGTCGCTGGCGCCGTCGATGCTGGCGAGCGCGATCTCGGCCTGGCGGAGCAGCAGCCAGGCGAGGACCACGTCACCGAAGGCGAAGAGCAGACGCACGGAGTTGAGGCCGACCTTGTACAGCTCGCGGCTGTCCTCGGCGGAGCCCATCGCGTGGCCGACCATGAGCTCGACGATCTTCTCGACCTGGCCCAGGGCGGACAGCAGGAGCCTGCGCTCCTCCTTGAGCTGACCGTTGCCCGCGTCGCTCTCCGCGAACGCCCTGATCTCGGCGGACAGCGTGCCGATGGCCTGGCCGCCGTTCTTCACGATCTTGCGGAAGAAGAAGTCCTGGGCCTGGATGGCCGTGGTGCCCTCGTACAGCGTGTCGATCTTCGCGTCACGGATGTACTGCTCGATCGGGTACTCCTGGAGGAACCCGGAGCCGCCGAGGGTCTGGAGGGACTCCGCGAGCAGCGCGTAGGAGCGCTCCGATCCCACACCCTTGACGATGGGCAGCAGGAGGTCGTTCATGGCCTCCAGCTGGGAGGCGTCCTCGCCCTTGGAGTGGGCGATCTGGATGGAGTCCTGCTGGGTGGCGGTGAAGATGACCAGCGAACGCATGGCCTCCACGTACGCCTTCTGCGTCATGAGGCTGCGGCGCACGTCCGGGTGGTGCGTGATGGTGACCTTCGGGGAGTCCTTGGACCCGGCGAGGTCGTTGCCCTGCACGCGGTTCTTCGCGTACTCCAGGGCGTTCAGGTAACCCGTGGACAGGGTGGCGATGGCCTTCGTGCCGACCATCATGCGCGCGTACTCGATGACGAGGAACATCTGGCGGATGCCGTCGTGCTTGTCACCGACGAGGTAACCGATGGCGGGGTGCTTGTCGCCGAAGGTCAGTTCACAGGTGGTGGAGGCCTTGAGGCCCATCTTGTGCTCGACGTTGGTGACGTAGGCGCCGTTGCGCTCACCGAGCGAACCGTCCTCGTTCACCAGGAACTTGGGCACGAGGTAGAGCGAGAGGCCCTTGGTGCCGGGGCCGGCGCCCTCGGGGCGGGCCAGCACCAGGTGGAAGATGTTCTCGGTCATGTCCTGCTCGGCCGAGGTGATGAAGCGCTTCACGCCCTCGATGTGCCAGGTGCCGTCACCCTGGTCCGTGGCCTTGGTGCGGCCCGCGCCGACGTCCGAACCGGCGTCCGGCTCGGTGAGCACCATGGTGGCGCCCCAGCCGTTCTCGATGGCCTGCTCCGCGAACTTCTTCTGCGCCTCGTTGCCCTCGGAGTGCAGGATGCTGGCGAAGCCGGGACCGGCGGAGTACATGTGGACGGACGGGTTCGAGCCCAGGATCAGCTCGGCGGCCGACCACACCAGGGAGCGGGGGGCGCCGAGGCCGCCGAGTTCCTGGGGGAGGTCGAGGTTGTACCAGCCGGCGTCCATGTAGGCCTGGTAGGACTTCTTCAGGCTCTCGGGGAGGGCGACGCTGTTGGTCTTGGGGTCGAAGACCGGCGGGTTGCGGTCGGCGTCCTCGAAGGACTCCGCGATGACACCGGTGGCGAGACGGTTGATCTCGTCCAGGATGGTGCGCGCGGTCTCCTCGTCCAGCTCCTCGAAGGGGCCGTCGCCCAGTACGTCCTGGCGTCGGAACAGCTCGAAGAGGTTGAACTCGATGTCGCGCAGGTTGCTCTTGTAATGCGTCATGGACAGCTCCGCTGTGTCCCTGGCCGCGGTGTCTGTACACGCGGATCTACCGACTAGTAACAAGTCAATGTTACTACCCAGTAGAACAAGATGCCAGTGAGGGTGGGCACTTGTCACCCCACGGTCAGGTAAAGCGAACGTCCGCGCAGTTCGCGAGTGGTTCGAGTGACTCAGGTGCCCACCGGGAGCAGGGTCAGCACCGCCCGATCCACCCCGTCCAGGTGCAGCAGCGCGTTGGCCGCGTCGTCGGCGAACCCCGAGACCACGAGCGAGCGCAGACCCAGGGCGGCGGCGCACAGGGACAGGTTCTGCGCCACGTGGCCGCACTCCTGGAGCAGCAGCCGCAGCGCACGCTGTCCGTACCCCTCGCGGAGCCGGCCCAGGTCGCCCACCAGGAACACCAGCGCGCCCGTCGTGGACGCCTCGACCCCGGGACGGCCGTCGGCGTGCTCGCGGAGGAACGGGGAGAGCTCGGTCAGCCGGTCCGTCTCCGGGACCCCGTCCGCCCTCAGCAGCCGGTGGCCCTCGGGCTGGTAGCGGTAGACCCCCGGTTCGAGGTCGGCCACGTGCCGCGCCACGACCCAGACCTCCGTGGCGTAGGCCGCCCCCGGTGAGGGGTGGGTCCGCGGCGGCGCGTGGCGGCCCGGCTGGTCCGCGCGGACGCGGCTGATCCCGGCTCCGTGCCCGAGGAGCGCGGAGAGGGCGGCCAGCTCCAGGTGGGAGCCGTAGTCACCGTGGTCGCTGTTGCGCTCTGCCAGCACCCGACCGAGGGACGCGCTGAGCGGGGCGGGCGCGGGGAGCGGGACCGTGGGCGCCAACGAGGCCCCCTCGCGTACCCCCTCCGGCGGCACCTCGCGGGGGAGGTGGTCCCCGGCCATGGTGTCCGGGAGGTACTTGCTGGCCTCCAGGTAGGTGCGGTCCGGGGAGCCCACACCCGGGTCGAAGTAGTCGCCCGGCGGCTCCCAACGCGGGTAGGCCAGGGAGAGCAGCCAGGCGATCCGGCGCTCGTCGTCGATGTCCAGCCCGAGCCGGTTGTGCGTCATGTGCAGCAGCGACCAGACGATCCGGTCCAGCCCGTTCGCCAGCCCCTCCTCGGCGTCGATCCGGCGCAGACGCGCGACGGTCTCCCGCAGCCCCCGGTGCCACAGGTGGTGGGTGGAGGACCCGTCACCGGACACCAGCCGCGCCACCTGCGGACGCCGCTGCAACCACCGGGCGGGCGCCGAGTGGAACAGCCGCTCCGCCTCGGCCCGCGCCTGGGTGCCGCCGCGCGCGACCTCGGCCGAGTAGTCCCAGGTGGCGTAGTACCCGCGCGCCTGCCGGACCGCCGTCACGTCGTCGAAGCCCAGCACCCCGAAGGCCAGGGAGGTGAGGTCGACCGCCACGACCTGCCGCTGGTGCTGGTGGGGCGCCGACCGCAGCACGGCCAGGGCGATGCGCGTGCTCACGACGAAGAAGTCCTCGCACGCCTCCAGGGCGCGCGGGCCGCCGTACCGCTCGGTCTCGGGCTCGTACACCGCCTCCGTGACGTCGCCGTCGGCGTACCAGCGGGCGTGGTCGGCCTGGGGGAGGTCGGCGTAGTAGGCCTCGCTGTCCAGGTCCAGGGCGGCCGCCGAGGTCTCCTTGGCCAGCGCCCGCACACGCTCGGCGAACTCCGCCACGGCGTCCGGGTCGGCGTCCAGGAACCGGACCCGAAGGTGCGGACCGCCGTCCCAGTAGCGGAGGAAGAACCAGGCGGCGGCGCGCCCCGAGGAGACCAGCCGCTCCGCCTCGGGGGCCAGGTGGTCCAGGAGGAAGGTGTCGATGTCGGCGCGGCTGCGGTGCAGGTACACGTACACGGCGGACCAGGTGCGGGTCATGGGGTCTCCGGGGCGGCGTCGACGGGGGTGTCCAGGTAGGTGCCGCGTTCCGCGCGCACCCACAGCTGGTAGGCGGGGGTCTGGTCGGGGTCCAGGCCGAGGGCGGCGGCCCAGTCGGCCTCCGCGTAGTTGCGCATGGGGCGGACGCACAGGTCGGTGGCGGCGGCGCCGAGGCACCCCCACTGGGCGATCCACCCGAGGAGGGTGTGCAGGACCGTCTCCGCGTGGTCCGGGCCCAGGGCACGCGCCCAGGCGGGGAAGTCCACGGCGAGGGTGTGGCCGAGGGTGGCGGAGAAGTTGGTCTCGCCGGTGCGGGGGACGGGGCGCGCGGGTCCCGGGGGTCCGTCCGGGGGAAGTTCGCGCACGACGCGGTCGTCCACCCGGTCGTCCTCCAGCGTGTGCTGGTAGAGCCGTAGGGACTGGCTGCGGGGGAGGACCTCGTGGACGGCGGCGAGCGCGTGCACCAGGCCGGAGGTGATCGTGGCTCCCTGCTTCGGGCTGACGTACGCGCTGGTCACCAGGTTGGCCGTGGAGACCCCGCTGGTCCGCTCGTCCAGCCAGCGCCGCAGGGTGCGGGCCGCCGGGGCGACGGAGGCCGCGACGCGGGCGGTGGCCTCGGGGGAGAGGGTCACCCCATCGCCAGGGCCGTCTCCGTTCGCGCTCCCGTCCCCGTTCTCGGAGCCGGGCGTGAGGTGCGGGGAGCGTGTGGCGGCAGCGCCGGAGGAGACATCGGTGCCCGAGTGGGTGGCGGTGCCACCGGGGTTGTGGGTGACATCGGAGCCGCCGGGGAGGCTGGTTCCGCTGGTGACGGAGGGAGCGCAGGTGCCCGGGTGGGCAGTGGTCTCGGTGGTGCCCGGGTCGCCCACGTCCAGGGTCACGGCGGCGATGGGGGTCATGCCCGGAGGGAGGAGCGGGGCCGCCGCAGTGCAGGCCGGGTGCGCCGGGTCGGGGTGGGTGCGGGGTCGTAGACCGGCCCGGGTGAGGGTCAGGCCGAGGGTGGCCAGGAGGTGCCCGGCTTCCAAGCGGGCCAGGGAGGGGCGGAGCCGACCGTACTCGGGCGGGTACCGGTGCTGGTCCACCGCCACGACCAGGCGGGCCCCCTCCAGGTTCGAGGGGGCCGCCGGACCCCCGACCGGTTGCAGGGCGTGCGACTGCGGGTCGACCCGCAGGCACCACGTGGGGCTGTCGGGGGGTGTGGGGTCTCCGGGCGTGGTGGTCTCCAAGGGAGATGTGGGACCCCCGCCGGGTGTGGGGTCCCCGGGAGCCACGAGGAAGAGGTCCGCCCCGAACAGGCCCCGGGGAGAGGGATAGGCGCGGTGCACCGGATACCGGTCGGCCGCCGAGATCCGGCGGACCCGCACGGCCTCCACGCACGCGGCGAGCAGACGCTCCACCGGCGACCAGCCGCCGCCCAGCGCGGGCGTCGCGGCGTCGAGGTCGCGCAGCGGCCCCAGCGCGGGCAACGGAGTCCGCACCTGCCCCGGGACCGGCCGGGCCAGGCCGTTCGAGGGCTCGGCGCCGAAGAACAGCGTCGCCACCTGGGACACGTCCTTCTCATGGGACTGCGCGTGGAAGTGCGCGAGCGCGTCCTCGAACCCGGTCCTCAGGGGAACGGGTGCGGAACCGGGTACGTCCTTCCGGGCGCTTCCCATGGAACCCCTCCCTCGAACAGCGTCGACGCTCGGGCCAGCCGCTCCAGGGAGCGGGTCCGGCGGTGTGTGTGGCCGAAGGTCATCGGCAGGGCCCCGGGCACGATCACCTTGACCGCCCGGGTTCCGGACGCCGCCGCGTACGGGGCGCTGCTCTGGTCCACGACCACCACGTCCAGGCCTAGTCCGTGCACGGCCGCGAGCCGGTCCCGCAGCACCGAGGCGAGGTCGGTTCCGGCGAACGAGGGGGGCCGCCCGGCGGTGAGCCGGTCCAGGGGCACGCCGCCGCTGGGGTGTTCCAGGAACTCCCACATCGGTCGGGCCTCCCACAGCCCGTGCAGGCCGGTGTGGTCCTCCAGGGTGCGGACGAGCGTCGGGTCGTCGAGCATGGGCCGACACCGCTCCACCGAGACGGACGGGCGCATCCGCACCCACTTCGGGTACATCAGCGCGTTGGTCGCGGTCTCCTCCACCGCCGCCATGAGCGCGCGGCGCGGGTCGAGGTGGGTGCCGGTGGCCAGGCTGAGCGCGGGAGCCCGGCCTTCGCGGACCGCCTCCTCCGGGGCGGTGACCGTCGCCAGGACGGTCGGTATCCCCAGGTCGGAGGTGAGGTCGAACAGGCGCGGGGTGAGGCCGCGCTCGGTGAGCAGGTCCGTGAGGTGCGCGAGGTCGGGGTCGTCGGCGCCCTCGATCAGCCGCAGCCGGGTGCGCGAGTACCAGGCGAGCAGGAACGCGTCCCGCTCCACCACCTCGAACAACCCGTACAGGACGGCCTCCGCGAACGTCCCGCCCACGGCGCAGCCGTTGGACGACTCGTACAGGAACCGTTCCTCGGCGCGGCCCGCGTGCCAGTACGCCACGTGTTCGGGGACCAGGACCCGGCGCCGTTCCCGGGTGGACCAGCCCCACACCCAGGTGGTGGGGGTGTCGGGGGTGTACGGGACCGGCTCGAACGCGGGGTGCCCGTACCACTCGGGTTCGTGCAGGCCGAGGCGCGCGGGGTCGACGGCGTCGTCGGCGACGTCCGCGTAGGACCCGTGGACGGTGGCGGCGCCGTTCAGCCGCCGCCCGCCGGTCACCCGTTCCACCCCTTCGAGGAAGGCGGGCACCTCGCTGGCGGTGAAGCGGGTGGAGCGGCCGTATCCGCCCTCGCGGGACGCGTGCCCGGGGGCGACGGTCTCGCAGGTCATGAGGGCCAGGGGCGACTCCTCGTCCCGGTAGACGTGCGCGACCGGTCCGAACCGGAAGTCCAGCAGCCGGTCGCGGAGGGCGGTGCGGTCCATGGCGCGGGTGCGCAGGGCGTCGCCTACGACGGGCAGCGGGTCGGCGAGGTCGAGGGTGTCGCCGGGTTCCGTGACCCCGAGGCCCCGGCCGTCCGGGAAGCAGTGGCCGCAGGAGGGGTGGGGGACCAGGCCGTGCCGGGTCACCTCCCCGGTGCGGCAGTCCAGCGCGACCACGCGCAGGCGCAGGTCGGCCGGGTCGGTGGTGGCGGCCAGCGCGGCGAACGCGTCGGCCCACAGGGCGAGGAGGCCGTCCGAGGGCGAGGGTGCGTCGGCCGTCTCGCCCTCCACGTCCGAGCGCCAGAGCCCGGCGCACCGCGCGCAGCCCGTGGCGCCGTCCGGGGTCCACGGGCCGAGGACCGCCAGGGCGCCGCTCATCGCGGAGTGCAGGAGCCCGCCCGCGACGCGCACGGTGTGCGGCCGGTCGAGGGTCGCACCAGCGGGGGAGGGGGCGTCGAGGTCGGGGATCAGGTCCACGCGGCCACCGCCGAGTGCACCCCGAGGGCGCGCCAGCTGTCGGCCCCGCCGGGCGCCCCCACCCGCACGGCACCCGTGTCCAGGGCCCATCGCGCCAGTCCCGGTGCTCCGGTGGCGAAGGGCGGAAGGACCGCGTCGGGTGCCTCCTCCGCGAGGCGCACGCGCGCGACCGCCTGGAGAAGGGCCGTCTCCACGCAGGTGACGGGGTCGGGTGCGGCGCCCGTGCCGAGCGGCCGTCCCTCCGAGGTCACGCGGGCCCGCCACACACCGGTGCCGTCGAGCTCCTGGAGGGTGAGCTCGGCCGACACCCCGAACCGCAGGGTGAGCGCGGCCCACAGACGGCGGGCGGTGGGGGAGGGGGACGGGGGGTCCACGTCCTTCCACCGGGTGTCGGGTGCGCGCAGGACGAGGTCGCCCACGGCCGCGCCGATCGCGGCGGCCTGGGTCAGTCCGATCCCGAGGCCGGGGGTGGATGCTGAACCGCTCGGGGAGCGTCCCGCGTCGGGACCACCCGAGCCCGACCCCGCCCACACGACCTCGTGCCGGTCGTCCTCGCGGGCGGGCACGGTGGTCGACCCGTGTCCGGCCCGGAGATCGACCCCGTCGGCACGGTGTCCCCAACCGCCCGTGGCGGTGCCCGTCGTGGTCGTTCCGTCGGTCGTTCCCGGAGTCTCGGGGTCGGTTCCACCGTCAGCGGGGCCAGTGGTTTCGTGGGTGTCCCACACGACCGCGTTCAGGGCGTTGACCAGGGCGTTCTCGCGGGCGAGCGCGGTGGTCAGCCCGTACCCGGCGAGTCGTCCCGACCGAGCCAGTCCCACGGGCAGCTGCGACAGGTCCCCCGGTGCTGGCTCGCCGACCGGGCCGAACACGCGGTCCCACAGGTGGGTGACGGCGTCCAGGCGGTCGGGGACCTCCAGCGGCTCCGCCGGGGCGAACTCCTCCGGTGCGGTCCTGGGCAGCGGCCGGGTCGCGCGCGGGTCCAAGGGGTCCGCGACGAGCAGGGTGTGGGGTTCGCTCACCAACTCGTCCGTGGTCACCATGAACTCGGGGCCCGGCCCCGGCACCGGAGCCGACCCGGGCGCGGACACACCGCGCGCCACCTGGGCCACCAGGGCCAGGGTGAGCTGGGCGGCGACCAGGCTGCGGGTGACCCCCAGCGCCTCGGCGTCCGGCTCCGGGCGGTCCGGGCCGGATTCCTCCCTCCCGGCGAACCAGGCGCGCAACCGCCCCGACAGGTCCGGGGTGCCCGGACGGTCGCGCGGCCCGGTCAGCCAGAGGCCGTCGCCAGCGGCGACGACGTGTTCGGACCCGGCATTGGCCGCGTCCCCGGGGAGGGACGGCCGGGCGGTCAGCGGGACCGGGGCCTCGGGCACGGGCCCGGTGTCCGCGTGCACCTCGGCACCGACCGCGTCGCCGGAGGGGGACAGCCGGGCGGTCAGCAGGACCGGGGCCTCGGGCACGGGCCCGGTGTCCGCGTGCACCTCCCCGAACCCCGCCCGGGCCAGCGCTCGCCGCACCCGTGCCTCCAGCAGCGGGCACGAGGACCGGACCCGGACCACGCTCGTGCGCAGCGCGGCCAGCGCGGCGTAGGGGCGGTGGGTCACCGACTCCAGGTGCGGGTAGGCGGCCCGTTCGGCCTCCGTGAGGGACGCGGGCTCGGGTTCGAGGTCGCGGAGGAACCGGTGCTCCTCCAGCTGGTCGAGGATCCCCGCCAGGAACGGACGCCCCGCCTCGGGGAAGCGTCCCAGTAGTTCGCTGCGGTGGAACCCGGCGCGCAGGGCCGGTTCCAGGGCCCGCCAGACGGTGTCGGCCCGGGAACCCCGGACGACGACGGCGGTGGCGCCCATGCTGAGCGCCACCCCCTCCGACGCGAGCGATCGGGCGCGGACGGCGCTCTTGAGCCGCACCGCCGGGGTGGTCGCGGTGGTGTCAGGCATCGCCCACCCACGGAAGGGTCGGCCGCAGCTCCGGGTCCGCGCTCTGGTGGTCGACGACCCGGCGGACGGTCTCCTCCCAGCCCTCGCCCACCACCTCCTGCGCGGCCTCGGTGAACAGGTACGCCACCGAGTACCGCTGGACGGGGGCGACCCCCATCAGCGGCAGCAGGTCGAAGAAGCAGTTGATGAGGAACCGGAACGCCGCGAACCCGTACCCGTCACCGAGCCGGGTGAAGTCGAGCTTGCGGAACTCGCGGTGGAAGTCGCTGTACGAGCGGTCGTCGGAGCCGCTCCAGCGCACCCGCACGTCGTCACCGAACTTCGCCGCCTGCTCCTGCCGCTCCGGATGCGGGAACGGCAGGATGTGCTCCTGGCGGGCCAGGGCGATCGCCTCGGGCAGCCACCGGTCGGCCCACGCGCCCCAGGCCAGGGCGTACGGTTCCGTTCCGGCTCCCTCGTGCACCGCGCGCAGCGACTCCACGAGCCCCTCGCGCTGCGCCCGGTAGGCGGTCGCCAGCCGTTCCTGCGCCGCCCCCTGCGGGTCGGACCAGTGGAAGTACTCCTTCCAGTGCGACAGGAAGGCCTGGTAGCCGGAGCGCAGACCCCACTCGGGGTAGCGCGTGGCGATCGCGCTCATTCCGGCGAAGACGTTCGCTGAGACCGCCCGCTCGCCGCCGCGCCCGCCCGCCTGGTCGGCCACCCGGGACAGGCCGTCGGTGAGGACCCGCCCCTTGAGCGCGACCGCCTCGGGGCCGCGCAGGAACGTGTCCACCGGGTCGCCCGCCAGCCGCCGCGTGCTGTTGTCCGGCTCGATCGGGGCGTAGGGGCCCTCCACCAGCTCCAGGCGTCCCATGCGCTGGGAGAACGCCTCGTACTGGACGGGGTCCAGCCCGCGCCGCGAGGGGTGACGGCCCAGGAAGGCGCGGACCCGCACCTCGGCCTCGGCCACGGCGGCCTCCACCGCGGTGGGGTCGCCGTCCGCGTAGAGCACGCAGTGCGGGCCGAGCCGCCAGTGCAGGTGCAGCCACGCGGCGGTGACGCCCTCGCGGTCGGCGGCCGTGCGGGCCGCTGGGACGAGGCAGTCTCCGAGCAGGGCGCTCTTGTCGCTGTCGTGGTAGTTGACTCTGAGTCCGACGGTCAAGGGGTCAGCCTCGCTTCGCCTGGGGGATGGGAAGGGGGAGCGGGGACGGTGCCCGCGGCGCGCGGCACCGTGGAGAGTTCGAGGAACAGCTCGCTGGCGTGCGCGCCGTCCGGGCCGCGCACCCGGTGGTGGTCCGGGCCGGGGAGCATCTCCTCCACCAGGAGCGCCGGGCCGAGGTGGGCCAGGCGCTTGGCGGCGGTGCCGGTGTGCAGCCTGCTCAGGAAGTCCACGTGCTGGGGCTTGGGCGCCATGGCGCGCTCCAGCGGACCGAGCCTGCCGCCCTGGAGAGGGCGGACGAACACCTGCTCGGGGATGCCACGGAGCTCGCGGTCCACGTTCAGCCGCCGGTGCAGCTGGGCGGCGGACTCCTCCGGACGGAGGGAGAGGTCGGCGGTGTCCATGCCCCACCTGCGGCGGAACAGGGTGAGGCCGCCGAACCCGATCCGGGGCGTCCCGCCCTGGAACCCGTGCCGGGTCCAGCGTTCGTGGAGGTCGATGGTGAGGTCCGCGAAGGAGAAGAACGGCGAGTCCGCGACCATCGCCACGAGCATCTCGTCGTAGGGCAGCGCGTGCGGCACGAGGAAGCCGGTGTAGACGGGGTCGATCTCGCGGCCGTCGTCCCGGACCAGCCGCAGCCCGTGCGGAGTGTGCACCAGGGTGAGGTCCAGGGTGGAGGGCCCCGGCTCCAGGGTGGGTTCGTCGCGCAGGGCCAGTTCCTCGTCGGCCAGCGCCGGTGACAGGTTCGCGTTGAACCCCAGCGCCGACCGCATGTGCACGGTGTCGGCCTCCGCCGGGCCCAGCCGCCGCACGTGCGCGGCGACCCGCTCCCGGACCTCCTCCGGCAGGTGGCCGAGGAACCGGCTGAAGTAGCGGGCCCGGCCGCCGTAGAGGTGGTTCACCACCAGGCCGTCCGGGACGGCCTGCCCGAACACCGCGAAGGAGCGGCGGGCCGCGAACTCCCGGTCCGGCAGCATCGCCGCGACCTCGTCCACCACCGCCGGGTCGACCTCCACCCGGTCCCCGCCGGAGCGGCCGAGCTCCACCAGGTGGTCCACCGCGCGCCGACGCGCGGACAGCACCCGGGTGAGTTCCGGGTCGGCCCCGGCCAGGGCGGCGGGTGCGCCGCCCATGAGTTCCTGGGTCAGGGGGAAGGCGGCCCGCGCGTGCTGGGCGAACCCCTCCAGGTCGGAGCAGCGCCCGCCCCGGCCGTAGCGGGACACGAACACCTGCTCCAGGGCGCCCGAGAGCACCCGCTGGTCGTCCAGGGCGAACAGCAGCGGCATGAGCCGTCCGAGGTCGGCCGACCACGCGCGGGTGCGGGCCCGATCCACGGGGACGCCCCGGGAGACCAGGCAGTCCTCCACCACGGGCGAGGTGGCCGAACCCTCCACGCCGACCGCCGCCGACCACAGGTGTTGCAGCCGCAGCACGTCACCGGAGCGACCGGCCCCGTCGGCGTCGGCGAACCCGGCCAGCACCGTCTCGGTCTCCGCGAAGGCCGTCGCCACCCGGGCCGCCGCCTCGCCGGGCAGGGCGCGCGCCAGCCGGTGCCAGTGCCGGGTGAAGTCGGGGGACTGCTCGGGCACGGGCGACCACGGCACCAGGACACCCACCCCGATGAGCTGGTCCAGCACGCCCAGCGCCCGGTCCGCGCCGCAGCCGAGGTCGGCCGCGACGGCGTCGCGCAGGGCGGCCAGCCGCACGGGTGTGCTCGCGCGCTTCTCCAGCACCGTGACGAGGCGGTCCCAGCTCCCGGTCATGGGCAGGCGGACCTCCTCCTCACCGAAGGCCTCCGCGCGCAGACCGGGGGAGGGGGGCGCCCACACGCGACGGCGCACGACCAGGCGTTCCCCCTGGTCGGTCACCTCGCGTCGGGCCCCGCCGGTGAGCACCCACTCCAGGCCCAGGCGCGCCTCGGGGTCGGCGGCCAGTGCCCGCGCCGCCTGCCGGGGGAGCAGACGGCGGAGCGCGGCGTGGGAGGTGAGCTCCAGGGGGCGCTCGGCGTCCTCCGCCACCTCGGCCTCCAGGGGCGAGAAGTGCACGGCGGTGTAGAGCGAGTACGGGCTGACCTTCACCGTGGAGCGCGAGAAGTACCGGACCAGGGCGGCCTCGGCCTTGCGCATCCGCTTGTCGGGGTCCCGGTCCGTGGCCGCGCGGGCGGCGACCGCCCGGTGCAGGTCCGGGCTGGACAGCGCGGTGGCCCGGTCCACCCCGGGGTCGCGGGCCCACGCCGTCAGTGCCGCGCGCTCGGCCCGGAGCGCGGGCTCGTGTTCGGCGTCCACCAGCGCCGCCGTGGCACGCGACTCCCGCCAGAGGTCCGCCCAGGCGCCGAGCAGGGGGATCTCCCGGGTGACCGGGTGGTCGTACAGGTCCTCCCGGGGAGGGCGGCGGTTGAACACGGCGCGCTTGGCGGCCAGCGCCGCGTTCCGGTGGGCGCCCAGCTCGGGCGCGGCCCGGTGCAGGGCGTCCAGCAGTCCTTCACGCAGGTCCTCGCGCTGGAGTTCGAGCCGGGCGAGGGAGCGCAGCAGGGGCGCGGTCGGCGTCGTGCCGCGCAGCTGCCGATGGGGGTGGGGGTTGACCCGGGAGACCAGGTAGGGACCCTCCACGACCTCGAAGGACCGTGAGGGTTCGTCGGAAGTGTTCAAGCCCCGGTCTCCTCGGGCTTCGGGGCCTCGTCCTCGCCCTTGCGCCGGGACGAGCCGAACCCGCGCGGCTCCCGCTCGGAGGCCCACCGGAACCAGCGCAGCGCGGCCACGGTGCCCAGCAGCGACCACGCCAGCAGCAGCGCCACCGCGGACCAGTCCCACACGGGACCGGACTCGGACAGGGCCCCCTGGACGAGGAGTGTCAGCGGTCGCCCGGGGAGGAGGTCGACGACGGCGCCCACGGCGTCGCCCAGCGGGAGGATGACGAACCCGCCCGCGAGGAAGGCGGTCGGGAAGAAGATGCCGTTCACCATGGGCACGGCGGCGTCGGCGTTCGGCGGCAGGAGTGACGCGGCGGCGCCCAGCGGGGCCATGCACAGGAAGCCGAGCACCAGGGCGGCCAGCAGCTGGGGCAGGCGTGCCGGATCGATGGTCACGCCCATGCCGAGCAGGCCGATCGCGGTCACCACGCCCAGCACGATCACGGCGGTGAGCAGTGTGTTCACCAGGTAGGCGCCCATCACCGTGGCCGGGCTGACCGGGGTGGTGCGGAAGCGCTTGAACAGGCCGTGGTGACGGCGGATCGCCAGTCCGATGGCGACGTTGGCGAAGGCCACCGACATCAGCGCGAACCCGAGGATGCCGCCGAAGCTCAGGTTGGCCTGGGTGACCTCGTGTTCGCCCACGAGGCGGATCTCGTCCGCCTGGGAGCGGAAGGCCAGCCCGAAGCCCACGTAGAACATCACCGGCATGAGTACGATGAACGCCAGGGTGATGGGGGAGCGCCAGAACTCCTTGAGCTCACCGTCCACGTGCAGCCAGAAGGAGGAGGGGCGGCGGGTGCTCCGCGCGCGTTCGGTTCCCGTGACGCTCATTCGCTCTTCTCCGCTTCCAGCACGCCGTTGTCCAACATCGCCACGTACGCGTCGTCCAGGCTGGGCGGCACGATCGTGAGGCCGCTGATCCGCGTCCCCTCGTCCCGGGCCCAGGCCTGCACGCGCTCCACCACCGCGTCCTGGTCGTCGGTGAGGATGCGCACCCTGCCGTTGACCAGTTCGGCGCCCTCGGGCAGGCGGTCGTCCGTCCCCTCGGGGCGGGCGAACTCCACCACCGTGTACGCCGCCGAGCCCCGGACGAGGTCGTCGGGGCTCCCGGAGGCGATGAAGGAGCCGTCGCGGATGACGTCCACGCGGTCCGCGAGCTCCTGGACCTCGGTGAGGTCGTGGGAGGTCAGAACCACGGTCGTGCCGCTCTCGCGCAGCCCCGCGACCAGGCCGCGGATGCGGCGGCGCGAGACGGGGTCCAGCCCCGTGGTGGGTTCGTCGAGGAAGAGCAGTTCCGGGCGGCCGGTCAGTGCCAGGGCGAGGTCGAGACGGCGGCGCTGGCCGTCGGAGAGGGACTTGACCAGGGCGGACCGCTTCTCGGTGAGCTCCACCTGGGCGAGGGCGTCGTCCACGTCGAGCGGGTCCGGGTAGTAGGAGGCGTGGCGGCGCAGGATGTCGCGGACCGACAGCCCCGGTTCCAGCATGGTCTGTTGCAGCACCACGCTCATGCGCGTGCGGAGCTGGGCGAAGTCACGGCGGTTCCCGGGGTCGAGGCCGAGCACCTCCACCCGGCCCGAGGTGCGTCCCCGGTGCCCCTCCAGGATCTCGATCAGCGTCGTCTTGCCCGCCCCGTTGGGGCCGAGCAGTGCGGCGATCTGTCCGGTGGGCACTTGGTAGGAGATGCCGTGGAGCACCTCTCCCTTCCCGTAGTCCTTGGTGATGTCCGTGGCGTCGATCGCGTACACGTGCGGCCCTCGTCGTGCTTCTTCTGGGGGGTTCGGGGGCGGAGGGAGGGGCGACCCCGCGAGAGGCCGCCCCGGTTCAGCGGGTCAGCCGCACGAACCCGAGGAGCAGCAGCTGCTGGAGCCGCAGCACGAGGTGGAGGTGCAGGAGCTGGAGCCACTGGTGGCGCCGGTCTCCGGGACGGCGACCGCCTCGCGGACGCTCATCACCTCCATGTCGTCGAAGTTGAGGTCGGGCAGGTCGATCGTGGGGGTTTCCTGCGACGCCATCGGACACCTTCTTCTGGATGTGAGGGGGATGTTGACGTGAAACGTTGGAGCTCGCCCCTGCCGAATTCACGCATTGTTCCTGCGGTCACGCGTTCCGGTGGCGGGGGCCTTCCCGGAGTACTCCGTCAGCCGCAGGAGCCACCGGAGCAGCAGCTGCTGGAGCCGCAGCACGAGGTGGAGGTGCAGGAGCTGGATCCACTGGTGGCGCCGGTCTCCGGGACGGCGACCGCCTCGCGGACGCTCATCACCTCCATGTCGTCGAAGTCCAGCTCGGGCAGGTCGATCTCGGGTGCCGTCGAATGGGGCATTGTGGCCTCTTCGTTTGAATCTTCCTAGCGGATCCCCCGGGCGGGTAAGAAAGTAACATGCGTTTCGGCGGGTAGATAGAGGTTGTATTGATCCTTTTCCCTGGTGTGGCCGCTGGTTCTTCTGTGCTTCACGGCGGGAACACCGGAAAAGGAAACGGACTCTGGTCCCATGAGGAACCAGAGCCCGAATTCATTCGACACTCAACGTGATCAGCAGGAGCCGCGCCCGGTGGTGGTGTCGCACAGTCCCAGACCGTCGGTCCAGGAGAGCGAGTCCCGCGCGTTGCCGCCGAACGGACGGGTGACGGTCACGTCGACCCCGTGCCCGGAGTCGGCGGCGAGCCACACGCGCACCTCCCGGACGCCGTCGCCCGAACCGGCTCTGAGCACGTAGAACGGTGACGGCACCGGGGAGCGGCCGCTCTCCGGTCGGGTCCACCAGTCGGCTCCCTGGGCGTCCGCGACGTCCACGAACAGGCAGTCGTACGAGGCGCCCTCGAACTCGCAGGTGCGCGGCTGCGCTCCGCCGTGGCGGCCCACGCTCGGGTCCGATCCGATCCCGGTGTTCATCGCCCGCCAGTACACGGTGTCACAGTCGCCGCCGGCGCAGGCGTTCCAGTCGGCCCACGCGGTGGCGCGCGCGGCGGGCGCCGCGGAGCCTCGCTCGATGGCCGCGCAGTACTTGTCCACGATGTAGGGCACCACGAAGTCGGAGACCCAGACGGAGTCGATCGCCTCGCCCGCCGTGTTGTTGGTCCCGAGTCCGGCGGAGTCCATCTGCCACAGGCCGACGCCCGGGTTGAAGAACAGGCCGTCGCGTCCGGCCGGGTCGTACAGGCCGGACTGGTTGTCGTACCTCGACAGGGTCATCGGTGACGGGGGCAGGGACGAGCTCGCGGAGACCTCTGGCCAGACGGGGGCCAGGGCCAGCGCGGTGGCGGACTCCGCCGTGATCGCGCAGGAGGCCCCGGCGGCCGCGCCCTCGGCGGCGTTCCGGGCGGCGGCGAGGGGTTCGGCGCCGAAGCTCAGCGGTCCGGGCGGGATCGCGGCGTTGGCGAGCTTCTCCTCCACCGCCTCCCGGTCCGCCTCGGCGCGTTCGGCGGGGGTGTCGGCCGGTGTGGGGACGAACGCCACGGGGTCGTCGGGCGCGGCCAGGGCCGTCTGCGGGGTGCAGAGCAGCGCGGCGGCGGCGAGGGCGGTGAGGGTGGTCAGGGCACGCCGTCGGAACGGCGGTCGGGGGGTCTTCACGTGTCCACCTCTGGAGCGGGTTCGAGGGGAGGGGGCTCACCGGCCGGGTCACTGTCGGTGGTTTCCAACGTGGATGTCTGACTCGGAGGAAAGTTACCTCCCGGCCCCGGTTCGGACAAGGGCCCCTCCCCGACCGCTCCGGACGTTCAGCGCCGGGAGTAGGAGTCCTCCTCGTCGTCCGGGCTGGCCGTCCCGGTCGTCCTGCGGGCCCGTCGGCGCTCCCGGACCCGGGCGACGACGAACCACACGCAGGCCACCGCGACCACGGCCAGGACCACCTTGGACCCCGCGCTGACGTACTCCTCCACCACGTGCCACTGCTCGCCCAGGTGGTATCCGACCAGGACGAAGATGGTGTTCCACACGGCGCTGCCCAGGGTGGTGAGCCCCAGGAAGAGCGGCAGGGACATGCGCTCGATCCCGGCCGGGACGGAGATGAAGCTGCGGAACACGGGGATGAGTCGGCCGATGAGGACCGCCTTCGGCCCGTGCCGTTCGAACCAGGCCTCGGTCCGGTCGATGTCACTGAGCTTGACGAGGGGGACGCGGCTCGCCACCGCCCTGAAGCGTTCCCGGCCCAGCCAGGCGCCGAGGCCGTACAGCGCGAGCGCGCCGACCACGGAGCCGACGGTGGCCCAGACCAGGACCTCCACGAGGCCCAACTCGCCCCGGGACGCGGCGAAACCGGCGGTCGGCAGGATCGCCTCGCTCGGAATGGGCGGGAAGAGGTTCTCCAGCGCGATGGCCAGACCGACTCCCGGTCCGCCGAGGACCTCCATCAGTCCGACGACCCACCCGACGAATCCGTCCGTGGGTTCGGCCGCCGCGAGGGCGAGATTGGCGTTCACTCGTTGCTCCTGTTCACGGTCCCTTTGAGAAGGGTGGAACAGAACGTTAGGCGCCGGGGGCGACGCTCCGCGTAAAGACGGATCACTTTCTCCGGCCGCATCGGGGCAAGGGGGGTGTGCACGGCGGAACGCCCCGGTCGGTCGGCCCCGGGGCGGGCGGTCTCAGCCGCCGAGGACCCGCTCGACAAGGGTCCGCCAGCTGTCGGCCAGGTGCTCGCAGCCCTCCTCCCCGGCCGGGCCGGTGAGGTCGTCCGTGCCCAGGTACAGCAGGAACGGTCCCTCCAGGGCGGCGGAGAGCTGGAGTGCCAGGCCCTCCGGGTGGGGGAGTGACGGCCTGACCTGGCGGAGCAGCATCCGGAAGTGCGGAGGGGTCATGCTCACGGTGGCGGGGGTCGGCGCGGATCGGTCCAGGCCCTCGCGGATGACGGCGTGGTTGGTCCTGAGCATCTCGAAGCGGGCCAGGCCGTAGGCGATCAGGCGTTCCCCGGGCTCGGCGCCGGGCCCCAGCGGCGGCGGGCCGAACAGCACCGACTCCTGGAACCGCAGCTCGTCGTCGTGCATCACGGCCTGGAAGATGCCCGCTCGGGTGCCGAAGCGTCGGAAGACCGTCCCCTTGCCCAGCCCGGCGCGCTCCGCGAGGCCGTCCATGGTCACGTTCTCCGGCCCCAGTTCGTCGATCATCGCGCGGACCGTCCGCAGCAGGTGCTCGCGGTTGCGGGCCGCGTCGGCCCGTTCGGGGCGCGGCTTTCCGAAGGGGACCACTGGCACATCCACGGAGTCAATCTACCCCGGGAATACTAAGCGGGGGATAGTCCGTTTAAGCTGTCGTCACACCGCGAGACCCGGGCACACGTCCGGCCAGCGGCACACCGAACCCATGGGAGAAGTAGGAATCATGCACCTGTTCCGACTGGACGCCAGCATCTTCCCGTCCGTGTCCTCCAGCGCCGAGATCGCGGACCGCGCCGAGACCGAGTGGGCGACGGCGCACCCGGGCGGCGTCGTGAACCGCCGCCACCTGGGGACCGACCCCCTGCCCGCCGACGCCTGGGTCCAGGCCACCGTGGGCTCCGCCACCCCCGAGCCCGAGCGCACCCCGGCCCAGATCGAGGCACTGGCCCTGGCCGCCCGACTCTCCGGGGAACTGGAGAGCGCGGACGCCGTGATCCTGGCCGTCCCGATGTACAACTACGGCGTCTCCCAGCACTTCAAGACCTGGGTCGACCTGGTCATCGCTGGTGCCGGGCCCACCAACCCGGTACTGAAGGGAACCCCCACCGCACTGGTCACCACCGCCGGAGGCGGATACGGTCCCGGCACCCCCCGCGAGGGCTGGGACCACTCCACTCCCTACCTGGAGCGGGTCGTCGGCGACCTCTGGCAGGCCGACCTCACCCTGATCAAGTGCGAGCTCACCCTCGCAGCCACCACTCCCGGGATGGAGGGGCTGAGGGACCTCGCGGAGCGGGAGCGAGCCAGGGCCCTCGACGCCGCGCGCGACACCGGTCGGGCGCTGGCGGGGGTCTGACCTCAGGGCGGGGGCGGCGCCACCACGCCGCCGCCCCCGCCTCGCCCCCGGACGGTGCCGATCCCCGGCCGCATATTCTCTGAGGTGCACCGATCACGAACCTGGAGAGCACACGATGCTGGAACTGCTGCCCGGACTCACCCAGATCTACGAGGGGTGGGCGCAGCACTACCCGGACGTGCACCCGCTGACCATCCAGTTCCCCGCCCGCGAGTCCGAGCAGGGGATCGACGGGGTGCTCGCCTACCCCATGGAGGGCCACTGGCTGCTGGTCACCTTCGGCCTCACCGAGCTGGGGGAGAAGACCAGCGAGGAGAAGCGGGTCTCCGGCGCCGGGTTCGAGTTCACCTGCCGCATCCCGCGCGCGGACGGCGACGAGACCGTGCCCGCGTGGATTCTCCGGGTCCTGCACGCGCTGGCCGACCAGTACGTCGCCGGGGCACAGCTCGACGTGGGTCACTGGATCATCACCCGCTCCCCGCTCGGCGGCGAGAGCGCCAACGGCGACATGACCTCGCTCGCGATCGTGCCCGACGCCGACATGCGCATCCTGGACACCGACAACGGCCTGGTGCTGTTCTTCCAGGTCGTGGGGCTCAAGGCCGACGAGGGCGCGTACGCCCAGGAGGCCGACACGATCGCCCCGATCATGGCGCTGCTCCGCGACCGCGACCCGAAGATGATCACCGACCCCGCCCGCGAGACCATCCGCCTCTAGAACGCCCTTCCCCACGGGTTCCCGTGGGGGTCGACCCGCGTACCCCGCGCGGTCACCCCGGCTCGCGAGCCTGGGGTTCCCGTGAACACGCCCCGCCTCCCCCCGCAGCCCGGACACCGGCCGGAGATCGACGGCCTGCGCGCCGTCGCCGTCCTGCTCGTGGCCTCGTACCACGTGTGGTTCGGCCGGGTCTCCGGCGGCGTGGACGTCTTCCTGCTGCTCACGGGTTTCCTCGTCACCGGTTCCCTGGTGCGCGCGGCCGAACGCGGCGGGTTCCGCTACGGCGCCTTCCTCGGGAGGCTCGCCGTGCGGCTGGTGCCCACTGCGGCCCTGGTGATCGCGGTGTCCCTGCTGGGAGCCCGGCTGCTGCTGCCCGAGGTCCGCTGGCGGGGCACCGTCGCGGAGGCCGTGGCCGCCGCGTTCCACCACATGAACTGGCACCTGGCGCTCGGTTCCGTCGACTACCTGGCCCGCGACGACACCACGAGCGTCTTCCAGCACTTCTGGTCGCTGTCGATCCAGGGCCAGTTCTACCTGGTGTGGCCGGTGGTGATCAGCGTGGCCGCGTGGTGGGCGACCCTTCGCGGCCGGTCCGCCCGCCGAACGCTCCTCGCCGTCCTGGGCGCGGTGTTCGCGCTCTCCCTGGCCTACTCGGTGCTGATGACCCGCGCAGACCAGCCGTGGGCCTACTTCGACACCGGCGCGCGGCTGTGGGAGTTCGCGCTCGGGGGGCTGCTCGCCCTCCTCCTGCCGCACCTGAACCCGCCCCGAGCCCTGCGGATCCTCCTCGGTTGGCTCGGTCTGGCCGCGCTCGTCCTGTGCGGCGTGCTCCTCCAGGTGTCCACGGTCTTCCCCGGCCACGCGGCCCTGTGGCCGACCCTCGCCGCCGCGGCGGTCATCGTGGCCGGGGCCACCGGCTCCCCCTGGGGCGCGGACCGCTGGCTCACCCTCCGCCCGGTGCTGTACCTGGGCTCGCTCTCCTACGCCCTGTACCTGTGGCACTGGCCGATCCTGGTCCTCCACCTGGAGACCACCGGCCGGAACCTCGCCGGTCCGCTCGACGGCTTCCTCGTCCTCGCCCTGTCGGTCGCCCTTGCGGCGGTGACGACTCCGCTGGCCGACCGGATCGTCGCGTTCGGCCGGGCGGGGGCCCGGTGGCGTCCTCCGGTGGTCGCCGCCGCCTGCCTGGTCCCCGTCCTGCTGGCCACGGGCGCGTGGACGGCCCGCATGGACGCCGACCAGCGCCGTCTGGAGGAACTGCTCGCGGACCCGGCCCGCTACCCCGGGGCGGTGGCGCTGCCCCACGACGACCCGGGAGCGTACCCCGACCCGGTCCACCCGCCCCCGGCCTCCGCCGCCCTGGACCTCCCGGTCACCTACGACGACGGCTGCAACCAGCCCACGTCCGGAACCGAGGCCCTCACCTGCGCCTACGGACCTCCGGACCCCGACCGTACGGTCGCCCTGGTCGGCGGTTCGCACGCCGCCCACTGGTTCCCCGCCCTGGCGGAGATCGCGCAGCGCCGCGACTGGCGGCTGGTCAACATCACCAAGGGCGCCTGTCTGTTCACCGACGCGCCCCAGCTGTACAAGGGGGAGCCCTACACCGCGTGCGCCGAGTGGAACGCCAACGTCATGGACGAACTCCGGTCGCTGCGCCCGGACGCGGTGTTCACCACGGGCACCACCACGAGCCGGGACATCAGCGCGGGCTTCGGGGAGGAGGTGCTGGTGGACGGCTACGTGGACCGGTGGCGGGAGCTGGAGGACCTGGGCATCGACGTCGTCGCGGTCCGCGACACCCCGCGCCTGCCCTTCGACGCCCCCGAGTGCCTCGCGGAGTCCGACCCCGAGGGGTGCGCGGTCAGCCCCGCGGACTCCCTGGCTGAGGAGTCGCCCCTGGAAGGGGCGGGGCTCCCCGCCAACGTGACGCCGCTGGACCTGACCGACCTGCTGTGCGAGCCCGACCTGTGCGTCCCGGTGGTCGGCAACGTCCTCGTGTACTGGGACTCCAGCCACATCACCGCCACCTACATGCGCACCCTGGCCCCCGAACTCGAACGTCGCCTCCCAGACTCCACAGGCTGAGTGGGTGAAGGAGCTGCGCCCAGGATCCAGGGGGAGATCCGAACTGCGGGTCCTGTTCGCCTTCGATCCGGTGCGCAGGGCGATCATGCTGGTGGGCGGGGACAAGTCGGGGAACTGGCGGAAGCGGTATCGGGTCAACATCCCACTCGCCGACCAGCGTTTCGACGAACACGTCGCGGGACTAGGGAGAGGACACCGATGACGAACCTTCGAGACATGCTGGCCAAGCGTCCGGTCGACCGGGAAGCGGTGGATCGGCACAAGCATCGGTTGCTGGAAGAGGTTCGGTCCTACCGACTGCGCGAGCTGAGGGAGGCGGCCGACCTGACGCAGGTGCAGCTCTCCCAGCAGCTGAACGTCAGCCAGAACCGGGTCTCCAGCATCGAACGTGGGGAGATCGGCCACACGCAGGTCGACACTCTGAGGAGGTACGTCGAGGCCCTGGGAGGGAACCTGCGGGTCGAGATGGTGATCGGGGACGAGCACTTCCCCATCGCCTGAGCGAGAGGGGCCGCCGACCTCGCGGGTCGGCGGCCCCTCCTCGGCCTTCGGGTGGGCGGCTACCCCTCGGGGGTGCGTCCGAGGGCGGTGCCGATCTCACCCACGCGGTCGGCCAGCAGGCCCATCGCGCCGATGGCCCTGGTCATCGGGTCGTCGTCGGACCCGCCCAGCGCGCGGCCGCGACGGAAGCCCGCCTTGACCTCGCGCCAGCGCTCCTCCTGCTCGGGGGTCATCACCCCGCGCAGTTCGGCCAGCTTGAGCAGGTTGGCCTCCGCGCCGGACGTGAGGGTCTGCGCCTCGCCCAGGTAGTGGTCGTCGATGACGGCCTCCACCTCGGCCTCGTTCATGACCGGCACGATCTTCTCCGACAGCCGGTTCATGTTCCGGTACGAGCCCTGGAGCTGGAACGGCGGCTCCGTGCGGGCGTCCTCCGACTGCGCGGCCGAGGCGATGTAGGCCTGGTTGTTGGCCAGCACCACCTCCTGCACCCGGAGCATCTTCTGGAGCACGGAGACGATCCGGTCCACCTCCGCCGCCGAGTACGGGTGCTTCAACCGGTCCGTGCCGACCGAGTCGTCGCCCTGGGCCATCCGCACGAACGTGTACACGTCCTCGCGGTCCCGGGTGGACAGCGGCGCCAGCGTCGGGTTGGAGGTGAGCGCGTTCTCGATGTAGCTGAGCGCGAACAGCTCCTCCTTGCCCGAGAGCACGTCACCCAGGTTGTACACGTCGGCGCGGTTGGCCAGCATGTCCGGGACGCGGAACCGCTTGCCCTGCTCGGTGTACGGATTACCGGCCATGCAGACGGCGAACCGCTTCCCGCGCAGGTCGTAGGTGCGCGTCCGCCCCTCCCACACGCCCTCCATCCGGCGCTGGCCGTCGCAGAGCGAGATGAACTTCTGGAGGAGCTCCGGGTTGGTGTGCTGGATGTCGTCCAGGTACAGCATCGTGTTGCTGCCCATCTCCAGCGCCAGGGAGATCTTCTCGATCTCCTGCCGGGAGGTGGCGTCCGGGGCCTCGGCCGGGTCCAACGAGGTGACCGCGTGCCCCAGGGCGGGGCCGTTGACCTTGACGAACACCAGCCCGAGACGGCTCGCCACGTACTCCATCAGCGTGGTCTTGCCGTACCCGGGCGGGGAGATGAGCAGCAGCAGACCGCTCTGGTCCGTGCGCTTGTCGTCCCCGGCCGCGCCCAGCTGCTTGGCGAGGTTGTCGCCGATCAGCGGCAGGTACGACTCGTCCAGCAGCCGGTTGCGCACGAACCCGCTCATCACCTTCGGCTTGTACTCCTCCAGCCGCAGGCGCTCGCGCTCGGTCGCCACCAGCGCGTTCCGGCGCCGCTGGAAGTCCCGGTAGGCGGGCACCTCCACCGTGCGGTACCGCCGGGTGCGCGGCAGGATCTCGTCCAGCCGCACCTCCAGCGACCGCTCGCTGATCCTCGGGTGCGACCCCAGCAGCCCGGTGACGCGTTCACCGACCGCCGCCGACGACTCGTACCGGTCCACCTCGGACAGCGCGATCGCGGCGGCCTCGGGCAGGTCGCCCGGGGCGGGCGGCTCCTCCAGGGTGGTCGCGTACGCCTCCAGCCACGCCGTCACCAGCTGGTGCCGGGCGGCCAGGTCGTCGCCGAGCCCCCGCAGGTCCTCCTCGAAGGCCTTGCGGGTGGTCTCCCGGGTGCTGCCCAGCGCCCGGTGGAACCGGTCCAGCAGCTGACGGGCGCCCGCACCCGAGACGAACCCGCGCTCGGCGGGACCGTCCAGGGCCAGCTCCTCGAAGAGGTAGTCGCCCACCAGCTCCAGGTCGGCGTCCTGGTACAGGCCGGTGTCGGTGAGGAAGGCGTCCACGCCCCCGGCCAGTTCGGCGCGCAACGCGTCGATCGCGGCCGACCCGCGCGCCCCGAACACGCTCCGGGCCCGCGCGAGCGAGGTCGCCCGCGTCCGCCAGGCACCGCGCCGCTCCTGGTCCGCGCCGTACGCCCAGAACAGCTGGGCCACGGCTCTGACCTGACCCGGATAGCGCAGGAGACCTGCTCCGGCGCGGAGCCGCAGCAGCGCGGAGAGGATCCGGGTGGCGTCGTGGTCGTGCACGCCCCGCTCGTAGCCCTCGTCGTAGCGGGACTCCGCCGCCCCGCGCACCAGGGACTCCAGGGAGTCCCCGTTCTCGGGGTGGAGGTCGGCCTCGCTGAGGGCCTCCAGCGTGAACCCGCCGGTCCCCTCCTCGGCCGCGCTCAGGATCGACGTGGCCAGGTACTCGGCCCGGTACACCTCGGGGCTCTCCGAGACCAGCAGCCGGTCCCACAGGTGGCTGGTCTCCTGGAAGGCCTCGTCCCGGACCGGCGACCGGAAGTCGGTGCCGGTGACCGCCACCGACATGTGACCGTCGTGCGGCGTGAGGGTGAGGTCGACGGGCTGGGTGTTGACCGCGAAGCGGTGCCTGCCCAGCCGGATGGTCTCCCCGCCGGCGCCGCCCTCGAACAGGTCGGTGCGGTCCTGGAGCGCCCGCCCCGCCTCCTGGCGGGCGGCCAGGATCCGGCCCTCCAGCTCCTCGGCGCGCACGGTGTCCCCGAGCGCGCGCATCTCCTCGGCGGTGCGGCGCAGCCGCGTCACCATCGCGTCCGAGGCGAAGTAGGTGTTGATGTCCTCCAGCGTGGTCAGGGCCGCGACCCGCCGGTGCACGCCCTCCAGGACCCGGGCGGCGGAGGACGCCAACCGGTCGGCCCGGCGGGAGCGCTCGTCCACCAGCGCCTGCTTGCGGGTGGAGAACGCCTCGTAGACGTCCTCGCGCTTGTCCGCCAACTCCTGGAGGAAGTCGTCGAACTCCGCGAAGCGGGACTCCAGGTTCTCCAGTTGGAGCATGATCCGGCCCAGCTGCTCGTCGCAGCGGTCCGGGGTGTCCGCCGCGGCGATCGCCCCGGTGATGGCCTGTCCCAGCAGGGCGAACTCGGCGGCGAACTCGGCCCGGCCCTCCAGGGCGAGCAGTTCCCTCCGGCGCGACTCCAGCGTGGCGCGGGCCCGGTTGACCCCGGCCATCACCTCGCTGATCCGCTCCAGGATGCGCGTGCGCACCTGGGCGTCGCCGATGTCGAGGGAGCCGATCACCTCGGTGACGACCTGGAGGCCCTCGGTCTGTTCCGCGATGCGCTCGCCCACGGCGGTGGCGGCGCTGACCGCCTCCAGCGCCTCGGCCTCCCCGACGAGCCGCTCCACCTCGGAGTGGTAGCCGTCGAAGGCGTCGTCCTGTTCGAGGAAGGCGACGGTGCGGCGCCCGGCGGAGGCGATCTCCTCGCCCAGGGCCTCCTCCACCGCGTCGATCCGGCTGGTGTCCGCGTAGCGCGTCTCGCGCAGCGTGGCGGCCTGCCCCTGGGCGCGGCGCAGGTCGGTCAGCCGGGTGACCCAGCCCTCGGCCGAGCGCGGGGTCTCGCCCCGCGACCGGCGGATGAGCGCGGTGACCCTCTCCTCGGTCTCGGTGAGGCTCTGGTCTGCCTGCCGGGTGAGTTCCTGGACGGTCTCGAACTCGTCCAGGACCCGCTCCGCCGTGGACCGCACCTCGCTGAGCGGAGTGGCGAGGTCGCCCAGCGCCTCGTCGCCCAGCCAGTGGAACCGGTCCAAGACCCGGCGGCAGGACGCGATGAGCGCCTCGAACACCTCGGAGGAGGGCCGCATGTCCTCGGAGATCCGCGCCACCGACAGGCACTCGGACACGCCCTGGACCAGTTCGGCGTTGCCGATCCGCTCCAGCGGCCCGGTGCCGACCGGCTGCGCGGCCGCGTACACGTCGGACACGTACGGGGTCTGCCACACCTGCATGGGGTGCACCCGCGTGGGTTCACCGGAGGTGTCGCGGAAGACCGTCATGGTCCCGTCGTCGAACAGCGAGTAGCCGTGGCAGACGATCGGGTTGGCGACCTCCTTGCGGATGGTGTTGTACGACAGCAGCAGGCTGCGGCCGTCCGCCCGCGAGTGGAAGACGTACAGCACGTCCTCACCGTTGGGCGAGCGCACCACCCGCTCGAACTCCAGGTCCGTGACGTCGGTGTCGAAGGTTCGGGCGACCCCGGTGGACAGGTAGTAGCCGCCGGGGAAGATGAGCCCCTGGTCGTCGGGCAGACGCTGGCAGGACTGGCCGATCCCGTCGAGGCGTTCGACCCCCTTGGTGCGCGTGTTGAAGACCAGGTGGCGCCAGACCGTCTCGTTGTACGGCTGGACCTTCAGCAGGACCAGCGCGCCGACCTGCGCGTGGAACACCGACGCGTCGGCCAGGCTCTGCAACGGCTCGTCCACGGGCTCGCTGTAGACGCCCTCCCCGACCTCGGTGTTGTTCTCCACCTTGATGGTGAGGTCGCCGCCGACCGTCTCCACGAACAGCTCGTCGCGGATCGAGATGTGCGGGTGCCGCCCCTGCACGTGGTCCTCGCGGGTGGCCTCCGTCCACGTGAAGTCGTGCGAGGGCGGGAACACGTGGTCGCGTTCGCCCCGGTCGTCGAGGTAGGAGAGCTCGCCGGTGGGCGAGACCGACCACCGCAGCACCCGCACGTCCTCGGTGCGCGGGCCGGTCTGGAAGACGGCGAGCAGCCGGTCCTCGACCCGGCGCAGCTGGAGCAGGCGGGCGTCGCGGTAGTAGCGGTAGAGCTGGGTGAACTCCTGGCGGAACCGCTCGTCCGCGAGGAGGCCGGGAACGGCGTCCTCGGCGGTGTCGGTGAACTCGAAGGAGTCACCGTCGTGCTCGTACCGGTGCAGGGAGAACACGTCGGAGACGTGCGTCTGGCTCTGCATGCCGATGTAGACGTTGTAGCCGAAGAGGATCAGGTCCCCGTCGGCGTCGTCCCCGACGGAGCGCCCCACGCTGACGATGTCGCGCGGCACGCAGTTGTGTTCGGTGCGGATGCGCTCGGTACCGCGCAGGGAGAGCTCGGTGCCGCCGAACACCCCAAGGCGGCGGTCGTTGAGTTCCTCGGTCCGCCGGGCCAGCTCACCGGTCTGTTCGCGGAGCCGGGCGCGGAGCACCTCGTAGGTGCCCGCGTCCAGCGTCCGCGCGTCCTCGGTGTCGGGTCCGGGGCCTTCGGTCTCCTGGGAGTGGGCCTCGGTCACGGAGGACTACCTCACTGCTTCACGGGGGCGAGGGCGTTCACGGGGAGCTGGTCGAGGCCCAGGGAGCGGGCCGTGCTCAGCAGGTTGTCCAGCTTGCCCGACTCGGGGCCGCCCGAGGCGATCAGCTTCAGCAGCAGGGCGGAGACGGTCAGGTTCTTGACGTCCTCCGTGTCGGCCTGAGCCAGGACCCGCCTGACGTCCTCGGCGAAGTTGCCCTCGCCGCTCAGCCAGCCGCTGCCCAGCGCCTGCAAGGTGTCGGAGCTGCCCACGAAGCCGTCCACGGCCTTGCCCATGCCGATGGAGTTGACCATGCGGTCGAAGAAGGCGCCGTCGCCGCCGACGATGTTGATGTCGGCGCTCTCCAGACCGGCGGCCATCGCCGCGGCCTGGGCCTCCGCGACCTGACGGTGCACGTCGATCCCGGCCAGACGGACCTCCTTCTCGGCGTCCAGGCGCAGGCGGTACTCCTCGTGCTCGCGGCTGACCTGGTCCAGGGCGGCCATGGCGGCGGCCTTGTCGGTCAGACCGGCGGCCTCGGCGCGCAGCTTCTTCTCCACCGCGTCGGCCTCGACGTCGGCCTTCTCGCGGGCGACGACGGCCTCGGCGCGGCCGAGCTTCTCGACGGCGGCGGCGTCCTGCTCGCGCACCTGGACGTCGGCCAGGCCAGCGGCGGCGGCCTCGGCCTGGATGCCCTCGGCCAGGCGGATCTTGGCGCGGGTGTCCAGCTCGGCGGCCTGCTGGCGGGCCTCCGCGAGCGTGAGCTCCTCCTGGGCCCGGTGCTTGGCGGCGGCCTCCGCGGCCTCGGCGGCCTTGATGTCCTTGACCAGGTTCTCCTGGGCCTCGGCCTCGGCGTGGATGATGATGGCCTGGCGCTCGCGCTCGGCCTCCTCCACGGCCCGGAGCTTCTTGATCGCCTCCTCCTGCTCCGCGACGGTGCGGTCGACGGCCACGCGCTCGCGGACGACGTCGGCGACCTCGCGCTTCTCGGCCTCGACCTCCTTCTCCTTCGCGATGCGGCTCAGCTCGGTCTCGCGCTCGCGGCCGATGACCTCCAGGAGGCGGTCCTTCTCGATCCGCTCGGTCTCGATGGCGATGACGCGCTCGCGGTTCTTCTCCGCGACCGCGATCTCACGCTGCTGGTTCTGGTGCTGGACGCCCAGCGACTCGGAGGTGCGCAGGTTGGCGGTCTCGGACTTGAGCCGCTCCTCGGCCTGGACCCGGGCGGTCTCGGCCTCCTCCTGCGCGCGGATGATCTCGATCTCGCGCTTGGCCTTGGCCGCCGCCTCCTCGCGACGCTTCTCCAGCTCGGCGAGGGTCTCGGCGGTCTCCGTGTTCTGGCGGTCGATCTCCTTCTTGCGGTCGTTCTCGAACTCGTTGGTGCGCTTGTGCTCCTTGGCGGTGCGCTCCGTGATCTTCGAGATGCCCTGCGCGTCGAGGATGTTGTTGGCGTCGTGCTGGTGCAGCGGGGTCTGCTCCAGCTCGTCGATGGCCACGTCCTCCAGGATGTAGCCGTTGAGGTCGGTGCCGATCAGCGACACGATCGCGTGGCGGAACTGCTCGCGGTGGGTGAAGAGCTCCTCGAAGTCGAACTGCTTGCCGACGGTCTTGAGCGCCTCGGAGAACTTGGAGTTGAAGAGCTCCTGGAGGGTGTCCTGGTCGCTGGCGCGCGCGGTGCCGATCGCCTTCGCGACCTTCTTGACGTCCTCGGCGGTCTCGTTCACGCGGACGTAGAAGAAGACCTTGATGTCCGCGCGGATGTTGTCCTTGCAGGTCAGGCCGTCACGGCCGCCGCGCTCCAGGGTCAGGCTCTTGAGGGAGATGTCCATGATCTCGGCCTTGTGCAGGACCGGGAGGACGATGGAGCCGGTGAAGGTGACGTGGACGTCCCTGACCTTGGAGATGATCAGGGCCTTGCCCTGCTCGACCTTCCGGAAGAGGCGCGTGACCATGATCAGGAGGGCGATGAGGACGACGAGGCCGATGGCCAGGGCCACTCCGAAGGTCAGGAAGGCCGCGTCAGCCGCCTCCTGGCCGCCGGTGGAGGATGCGCTCAGCAACACGTGGGGGTCTCTTTCTGCGAGGTGAAGGTGGTCGGTCCGGCACCGGGGGAGCGACGCGGGGCTGGCGGTGCGGCGACCTGGGGTGAGAAGCGTTCGTCATGGTGTGGGACGCGACCGTGGCGCGAACGGTTCCACGGTCGGGGAAGATCGTCCCTGCTCACGGGCGAGCCGGGAGCACGGCGGCGCGGTGGGTGGTGCCCGGTCGGGCGGTCAGGACTGCCCGGGGTCCAGGGCGGCGTCGAAGGCGGTCACCAGGAAGACGTCGTCGTCCGGGCTGTGGTCGAAGATCAGCGCGGTGCTGCCCAGGGACAGGACCTCACCGCTGGTGGTGCGTACGGGGATGGAGATGGCGGCGCCGCCCGCCGTGGTGATCTCGGCCTGGCCGAAGTCCTCGCGGGCCTCACCGATCCGGATCACACAGGTGCGGCCGACCAGCTCGTGCTTGGAGTCGCGGCGGCGCTGGGGCAGGAAGCGTTGGAGGCCCATGACCACGCCGCTGGTGACCGCCCAGGCGGCGACCAGTGCGATGAGCAGCACCACGGCGCCGAGGGCGTACACCAAGGGGGTGGAGGTGGTCTCGATGAGGGTGGTCAAGATGCTTCCCATCATGCTCACGAACCAGGCGACACAGATCAGCAGGCTCAGGGCCACCGTCACCGGAACCCGGCCGAGGCCCGCCCTGCGGAGGAACGCGCTCAGGCCGACGGCGTCGCCCTCGGAGTCCACGCTGTCGAGCAGTTCGGTGTCGGAGGCGCCGACGATCACGAGGATCCAGTAGCCCAGCACGACGACGAGCATCGGTGTGAACAGGACGGTGGGGAATCCGAACGCGGCACTCAGGAAAACGCCCACCCGTGCCCCCGCCCCCACCGTTCGAACCGTCCCGGAACTCTACCGAACGCCCCAGTTCAGGACGGCCTCAGGGGCCGTTCCTGACCGCTTGTGGTCACGTTCGGGCCCTGTCCTGATCCGGCCACGGGGTGGTCGCTCACTCCGTGGGAGCACGCGTGAACAGGGCGGAGCGGTGTCCGGGCGCGGTCGGGCGCCTCGGTGGGACGTGAACGACGGGTCGCCGTGACCGGGAGTTGACCGCTGCCGGGAAGTCTGGACCCGGCCGCACCCGGCCCACACCCCCTGAAAGGCGTCCCCCAGTGAACAGCGCATCCCCCGCCCGGGACCTCCCCGGGACGAAGACGAAACCACCGATGGGCCGGGACTTCCACCGCTTCTGGGCGGGAAGCCTGTCCAGCAACCTCGGCGACGGGATGATGCTCGTCGCGTTGCCGCTGGTGGCGGCCATGCTGACCAACGACCCTCTGCTGGTGGCCGGGCTGACGGCGGTCCGCTTCCTGCCCTGGCTGCTGGTCGGCCTGTTCGCGGGCGTGGTGGTGGACCGGGTCGACCGGGTGCGCCTGATGGTCCTGACCAACCTCGGCCGGGGCGGTGCGCTCGTGGCCCTGTCCCTGCTGATCGTCACCGGTCACGCCTCGATCTGGGTGCTGTACGCGGTCATGTTCACGGTGATGGTCTGCGAGGTCTTCTACGACCTCGCCGGGCAGGCGATGCTGCCGGACATCGCTCCGGCCGGTGCGCTGGACCGGGCCAACAGCCGACTGGTGGGGGGTCAGACGGTCACCCAGCAGTTCGCGGGCGGGCCTCTGGCCGGGTTCCTGTTCGCCGTGGCGGCGTTCCTGCCGCTGGCCGTCAACGCCGGGGCCTACGTCCTGGGCGCGCTGGTGCTGCTCGGCCTGCCGTTGGCGGTGCGCCGCCCCCGCCGGCCGGAGGGCGGTACCGGGGAGAGAAGCGGGAAGGGAGCGGTGCGTTCGGTCCTCGACGACATCGGTGAGGGGCTGGCCTTCGTCTTCCGTGGCAGCTCCCTGGGGCCGATCCTGGCGTTCAACGTGGTCATGAACATGGCCTTCGTCGGCCAGTCCGCGGTGATGGTGCTCCTGGTCCGGGACCACTTCGGGGTGCCCGCCGCCCTGTACGGGGTCTTCCTGGGCGCCTCCGCGGTGGGCGCGCTGCTGGGCGCGACCACGGTGAGCCGGATCGTGGGCCGTCTCGGCCGGTTCCGCACGGAGATGGCGCTCTTCACCCTGGCGTCCCTGTCCTGTGTCGCCTTCGGCCTCGCCCCCAACGCCTACGCGGCCGCCGTGGCGTGGACGGTGATCGGGTTCGCCATGACCTCCTCCAACATCGTGATGATCAGCGCCATCCAGCTCATCGTCCCCGGTGCCCAGATGGGGCGGGTGATGTCCTGCGTCCAGGTGTCCGGTGCGGGCTTCTCCCCCATCGGCGCCCTGCTGGGCGGGGCGCTCGGCCGGGTCGAGCTCTCCTACGTGCCGGTCGCGGCGGGCGTGGTGGTCTTCGCCGGACTGCTCCTGTCCGCGTCCGCGCTGCGCCGGGTCACCGCCCAGGCGGACGAACACGAGACTGCCGCGGTGGCCGAAGCGTCAGGGGCCGAAGCATCAGGGGCCGAAGCCTCGGGAAAAGCGGCTGACCTGGGTGAACATGAGCAGGAAGCCGGGCAGGAGAAAAAGTAGGGAGAATTCCGAGGAGGGTGTCGATTCCGGCCCGGCCCGTTCGACGTACTGGTGAGAGCGGGGAACGGACCCCGTTCCGCACCCGAAGAGCGGAGAGCACCATGCGCTACCTGATGTCGATCATGAGCACCCCCGAGTCCGAGGCCGCCGACTACGAGGTCGGTCCCGAGGTCTACGAGGAGATGGGCAAGTACAACGAGGAGATGCTCCGGGCCGGGGTCATGCTCACCGGCGAGGGGCTGGCGCCCACCTCCGCCGGGGCCGAGGTCATCTTCCGCGACGGTGAGGCCACCGTGCTGGACGGTCCCTTCACCGAGGCGAAGGAGTTCATCGCGGGGTACTGGGTGCTCCAGGTGTCCTCGCACGCCGAGGCGCTGGAGTGGGCCAGGAGGTGCCCGCACCCCGCCAAGGGCGAGCCGGGCGAGCTCAAGCTCCAGCTCCGCCGGATCGCTGAGCTGGAGGATCTGGAGGACATGCCCGAGGAGGTCAAGGAGCACGAGCGCGAGCGTCGTGCCGAGGAGGGCCAGCAGGGCTGAGCCCCGCCCTTCGAGGTGTCGTGAGCGGGCTCGTGACCCGTTGCACCGGTGTGGCCCGTGGTGCTGTGATGGACCCATGGGCCACACCGGCGTCGAACGCGAGGTGGAGGCGGTCTGGCGCATCGAGTCGGCCCGCCTCGTCGCCACGCTCACCGGGATGGTCGGGGAGGTCGGGCTCGCGGAGGAGTTCGCCCAGGACGCCCTGGTCTCCGCCCTGGAGAAGTGGCCGGAGGAGGGGGTGCCCCGCAAACCGGGGGCCTGGTTGACGACCGTCGCGCGGCGTCGCGTGGTCGACCGTTGGCGGCGGGACGAGCGTTTCCGGTCGCACATGGTGGAGCTGGGCCGGGAGTTCACCGAGCACGACGGGCAGTCCGACTTCGACGCCGTCCTGGAGGAGGACTACGGCGACGACCTGCTCCGCCTGATGTTCGTCTGTTGTCATCCGGTGCTGCCCACACCCGCGCGGATCGCCCTCACCCTGAGGCTGCTCGGCGGCCTCACCACCGACGAGATCGCCCGCGCCTTCCTGGTTCCCGAGGCCACCGTCGCGCAGCGCGTGGTGCGCGCCAAGCGCACGCTCGCCCGGAGGAGGGTCCGGTTCGAGGTGCCGAGCGGGCCGGACCGCGACGCCCGGCTCTCGGACGTACTCGAAGTCCTCTACCTGGTGTTCAACGAGGGCTACACGGCGACCTCGGGGGAGCGCTGGCTGCGCCCCGAGCTGTGTGAGGAGGCCATGCGCCTGGGCCGGGTCCTCGCTGAGTTGTTACCCCGGGAGCCCGAGGTGCACGGGTTGCTGGCCCTCATGGAGCTCCAGGCCTCCCGGTTCCGGGCCCGGGGCGGCCCCGGAGGGGAGGCGGTGCCGCTCGCGGAGCAGGACCGTTCCCGTTGGGACCGGTTGCTCATCGGCCGGGGGGTGCGGGCCCTGGGGCGTTCGGTGCCCCCGGACCCCGCCGAGCCCCGGGGCGTCTACTCGCTCCAGGCGGGGATCGCCGCACTGCACGCGGTCGCCGTTCGGCCGGAGGACACTGACTGGAACGGGATCGCCGTCCTGTACGAGGAGCTGGTCCGGCGGACCGGCTCTCCCGTCGTGGAACTCAATCGCGCCGTGGCCGTGTCCATGGCGCTGGGGCCGGAGGAGGCGCTCGGGATCGTCGACGCGCTCCGTGCGTCTGGGGCCTTGGACGGCTACCACCTGCTGCCCGCCGTCCGGGGCGACCTGCTGGAACGCCTGGGCCGCGCGGAGGAGGCCCGCGCGGAGTTCGCGCGGGCGGCCGGGCTCACCCGCAACGCACGCGAACGCGACCTTCTGTTGGAACGCGCGCGAAAGTGAGCCTTCTGCCGTGGGCAGGAGGGTCTGGCGCGGGCGGTGCGTCCCCGGAAGACTGGCGGCATGACGAGACTTCTGGTTCTGGGCGGTACGGAGTTCGTGGGGCGTGCGGTCGCGGAGGAGGCGATCGCGCGGGGGTGGGAGGTCACCGTCTTCCACCGGGGGACGCGCGCGTCCCCCGCCGGGGCCGAGGTGCGGCACGGTGACCGCACGGAGGAGGGCGGGCTCGCCGCGCTGGCGGAGGGGGAGTGGGACCTGGTGGTCGACACCTGGGCCAAGGCTCCCGTGGCGGTGGCCGAGGCGGCCCGCCTGCTGCACGGCAGGGTCGGACACCACTCCTACGTCTCCAGCCGTTCCGTGTACGTCTCGCCCGCTGAGCCCGGGGCCGATGAGACCGCTCCCGTGGTGGAGGCCTCCGTCGACGACGACGGGACCGACTACGCGCGGGCCAAGCGCGGCGGTGAGCTGGCGGCGGAGGCGGTGTTCGGTGACCGGTCGCTGTTCGTCCGCGCGGGGCTGATCCTGGGGCCGTACGAGAACATCGGTCGGCTGCCGTGGTGGTTGAACCGGGTCGCCCGGGGCGGGCCGGTGCTGGCTCCCGGGCCGAGGGATCTTTCGCTCCAGTACGTGGACGCGCGTGACCTGGCCGCCTGGACCCTGGACGCGGCGGAGAAGGGGCTGAACGGGCCGTACAACATGGTCAGCCCGATCGGTCACACGACCATGGAGCGTTTCCTGTCGGCGTGCAGGGAGGTGACGGGGTCGGACGCGGAGTTCCGGTGGACCTCGCCCGAGGTCATCGCGGACGCGGGGATCGCCCCGTGGCGGGAGTTGCCGATGTGGCTGCCGCCGGGGGAGCTGCACGGGTTCCTGCACCAGGGGAACGTCGATCGCGCGCTCGCGACGGGGCTGCGCTGTCGGCCGGTGGAGGAGACCGTCGCGGACACGTGGGCGTGGCTGGAGTCCGTGGGCGGGAAGGCGGAGCAGCGCCCGGACCGTCCCCGGGTGGGCCTGGACCCGGAGGTCGAGGCCCGCGTCCTCAGCCGCTGACCCGACCCCTCAGGCGGAGCCCATGCGGGCGGCCGCCATGCGTAGGGCGAGGGGCAGCCGCCCGCAGTGGTCGACGATGCCTTCGTTCGACTCGCGTTCCGCGGCCAGTCTCTCCGGGCCCGCGACGAGCCGGAGCAGCTCGATGGACGACTTCTCCGACAGCACGTTGAGGTGGACACGGCGGGCGTCGAACAGCGCGACCATCGACACCAGTTCGTGTCGGCTGGTCACGAGGACGGTGCTGCTCCGGCCGCCCGGTAGTAACGGCGAGACCTGTTCGGCGGAGGCGGCGTCGTCGAGGAGGACCAACAGGCGCAGGTCCGCGGTGATCGAGCGGAAGAGGTTGGCGAGGTCAGGAGAGCCGCCGGGCAGATGGTGGGGGTCGGTACCCAGGCTGCGCAGGAGCTGACGGAGCGCGTCGTCGGGGTCGACCGGCCCTCCGCGGCGGCCGGATCCGTCCAGGTCCACGTACAGCTGTCCGTCGGGGAACTGGTCCCGGGTCTCGTGGCCCCAGTGGGCGGCGAGCGTGGTCTTTCCGACCCCGGCGACCCCGGTGACGAGGAGGAGGGGGGAGGGGCCTCCGTTCAGTTCGGCGTTGAGCGCGCCGAGTTCCGAGGCCCGGCCCACGATGCCGTGGGCGCAGCGGGGCAGTTCGGCGGGTCGTACTCGGGTCGGGGTCCCGGTGCGTTGGCCCGGGGGGTCCTCCGCGCGACTGGTCACCGCGCCTCTGGTCGCGGTGAGTTCCCTGTGGAGGCGTTGGATCGGCGCGCCGGGTTCGATCCCCATGCGGACTCGGAGCAGGTCGCGTAGGTCCGCGTAGACCTCCAGGGCCTCTCCCACGCGGCCGCAGGAGTGCAGAGCGGACATGAGCAGCCCCGCGAAACGTTCCCTGGTCGGGTGTTCCGCGCACAGACCGCGCAGTTTGGGTAGGGCGTCGAGGGTGCGGCCCCGCTCGACCTCCACCTCGTACAGCTCCTCGATCGCGTTCAGGCGTTCCTCCTCCAACGCGGGTCGCGCGTGGGTGACCAGCGCGGGCTCGACACCGCTGAGCGCGGGCGCGGTCCAGAGTGAGACCGCCGCGCGCAGGACCCGGGCCGCGTCGTCGAGTCGTCCCGAGGCGTGGCTCGCCCTGGCCTGGTCGAGGAGGCGTTCGAACAGAGCCACGTCGACCGTCTCCGCCCCGACGAGGATGCGGTATCCGAAGCTCTCGCGGACGATGGTGTCCGCTCCCAGGCGTTTGCGTAGCTCGTGCACGTGGCCGTGGATCTGGGAACGCGCGCTGCGCGGCGGATCCTCGCCCCAGACCAGGTCGATGAGCCGTTCGTCGGGCACCACGGTGTTCGGCTGGAGTAGCAGGGCCGCGAGCACCGTACGGCGCTTTCGCCCGCCGATGTCCACGTTTCCTTCCCCGATGAGGACCTCTACCGGGCCCAGCAGCCGATACCGGATACTGGAAAGGTTGCTTTCCAACCGATTGCCTCCCTTGACCGCAGATTTCTGCCTTCGGTCACAGCGGAGCTTAGGTCAGGCGAATCAACGAGTCCAGGGATATTCGGATGAAGAAGGGTATTGTCCGAGATTGGCCAGGGCGCGTGAATCACATTCTGAAACTTTGGCATCTATTTCAGATGATATGTACGAGTCAGCCCAGGAAAAGGGCGGCGCGGTGAACGTTCCCCGTGCCGCCCGCCCCCGTGTGGATCAGCCGCAGTTGGTGTCCGTGGCCTTGCCTTCGGTGCCCGAGATGCGCCCCATCCAGCTCACGCACTTGCCGGCCGCGCTCAGGTAGATCGGTCCGGCGTAGCTGGTGAAGTGCCCGCCCTCGTACTTGTCGTAGTGGTTGCCCGACGAGCCGATCTTCAGGCCCGCCTCCATGAGGACGGCGGCGCCGGTGCTGACCCGCTTCGTCACGACGCAGTTGTTGCCGTTGGAGGAGTTGTAGGTCAGAAAGACCGTGCCCTTGCTGCCGATGTTCCTGTGGTTGACGACCTTGTAGCCGCTGCCGCACTCGTTTCCGTAGGTGGCGATGGCGGAGGCGGCGGAGGCCGGGGCGGCGGTGGCGAAAACTCCGCTGACGCTGATTCCCAACGCCAGTGCGACAGCTGCGGTCTTCCTGAGGGCGTTCTTCATGGATCTCCCCTGGTGTCTCGGTGAGTACGGGAAAGGTGAGGAGGATCGAGGTTCAGCCGCAGTGGTGGTCCGGGCTCTCGATCGTCGCCGTGCCGATGGTGCCGCCCCAGTCGATGCACGTGGCGGGAGCCGACACGTAGACGGGTCCCGCGTAGGTGGTGTAGTTGCCCTTGTCCCGCTTCCACGTGGAGGAGGAGGACAGTTTGATGAACGCGTCCATGGGAGCGGCGGCGCCCGGTGTGGTGCGCACGGTCACGACGCAGTTGTTGCCGTTGGAGGAGTTGTAGGTGAGGAACGTCGTCCCGCGGTTGTTCGGGAACTCGATCTTGTTGATGACCGTGTAGCCACTGCCGCACTGGGCGCCGTAGGTGGCGGCGGATGCGGGGGTCGCGGTGGCGACCATGCTCGCGGCGGCGATGCAGGCAGCGGCGGCGACCGCGGCGGCCTTCTTCAGAACGTGCATTATGGCTCTTCCCGTCGTGCGTCCGTGCGCCGCCCGTCGCGGCGCGGGGCGTGGATCAGCCGCAGTTGGTGCCGTTGCGGTTCACGTTGGTGCCGGTGATGTTCCCGTACCAGTCGACGCACTGCCCGGCTGCCTGGCGGTAGACCGGTCCGGCGTAGCTGGTGTAGTTGCCCTCGTCCTGGACGGCCTGGCTCGGGGAGTCGCTGGTCCGCTTCAGTCCGACGACCATCTGAATGGCCGAGCCCGTTCCCTTGCGTACGGTGACGGCGCAGTTGTTGCCGTTGGAGGAGTTGTAGGTCAGGAAGACGGTGCCCTTGTTTCCGATGTTGGCGTGGTTGACAACGTTGTAGCCGCTGCCGCAGACGCCGTTGTAGGCCACGATGGGGGAGTCTGCGGCGGTGGCTGGCGTCGCCATGGCCGCGGACCCCAGCGTGAGGGCCGCCGAGAGCAGCATGACCGACCGGAGGTTCTTGATCATGTGGGTGTTCGCTCCTTGTGTTCCCGAGCCCGCGACGAACGGGCTCGGGAGGGATGGTGGCAGCCGCGGCTTCGAGCCGACTTCGAACCCGCTTTCCTCCGGCTTCGGATGGCGTACGAGTGGGGGCCGTGTCCCCTCGGACACGGCCCCCACCTGCGGTGATGTTCTCCTCTTCGGTTCCCCCTGGCCGGATCCGGTCAGGCCTCCGGGTCCGGTTCGTCCGCGTGACGGGTGGTCACGGTGAGCCGCTCCGGTTGTCGTCCACGTCCGCCCGGAGGGAAGCCCCCTCGGTCGGCTCACCGGACGGAAACTCGCGGGTGAGCGGGGCGTCGATGCTGGACCGCACCAGGCCACGGGAGCACGAGCGTGCCGTCGTCGGCGGTGGCTGCGAGCCCGTCCCCGGGTGGGCCTGGACCCCGAGGTCGAGGCCCGGGTTCCGGGGTTGTGAGGTTCCTCGAAGCTGGCCCTCGGGTTGGCGTGGCATGGAGGAGTTCAGGCAGGACCCCAGGTGAGATCCGGGGTCCTGCGGGAAGCCCCGGGTCAGCCGATTCGAACTCCGGCGAGGAACGCGTGCCACTCCGGCGACGCGAACGCCAGGTGGCCGCGTTCCCTGTTCTGGGTGTCGCGGACGGCGGCGCCGGTGGGGAGGTCCGCGACCTCGACGCAGTCGCTGGCGTTCGCACTGTGTGAGGACTTGCGGTAGCGGGCGACCTCGACGCAGTTCTGAGGGTTGCTATAGCTGGACTTGTGGAAGGTGAGTTCGGTGGTGTCGGGGTGCATCGTCGGAACCTCCGCTGGGGGGTGGGGGCAGTGACTGACTCATGCACGGTTCTGCTCGCTGATACACCTCGTGGCGGAGGAATCGTTCAGAATCGCTGACCAGCAGCGGACACATGAGCGTGCTTCGCGCCCGCAGAGCAGCGGGGTACAGTCATTCCGGGAACGCTGTTCAGGTACAGCAGATGAAGGCCCCCGGCAGAGCCGGGGGCCTTCATCATCTTCTTCTATGAATTAGTACGAACTCCGTTGAGTAGAGCCACCCACTCCGGACTTGCGAACGTCAGGTGACCTAGCTCACGATTCTGAGTGTCGCGCACTGCCGCGCCGGTGGGGAGGTCAGCGACCTCCACGCAGTCTTGTCCTCGGCCGGTGCTGTAGGACGACTTGCGGAAGATGAGGTGGGAACGCTCAGGCATCTTGCCTCTTCTACTGGGTGCTCAGCTTGTTCTCCAAGAATGCCACCGTCTCCTCGGTGGTAAGTGCTACTGCTTGGGCAGCCGTGAACAGGCGCTCATAATGGTCAACCTCCTCCTCGTCCTCAAGGAATAGCCCGCTCAGAGACTGTTCCAAGTACACGATCGAGGGGTCGTTAGGGAAGACCATCACTACGAACGAACCAGACAGAGCCGGGTGTGGGCCAGCGTCATCCGTAATGATCTGAACCTGTACCGGCGGCTTCGGGGCCAAGAGATGGCGGATCTGCTCCTTCAAGACCTCGCCGGTGACCTTGTGGAACGCTGCCTCATCGACGAGGACGGTCAGCCTAGGGGCATCCGATCGATCCAAGATGGACCTTCTCATCATTCGAGCGTCCACTCGCCGGGCAACCTCTCCGGCATCAGTGACCCCACTCCCCCGGATGACGGCTTCCGCGTACCCGGGGGTCTGGAGTAGGCCAGGGATGACGCCGAGTTGGAAGCTCCGCATCTCGTTGGCCTCGGTTTCAAGGTCGATGTAAGCAGCGGTCCCGAACTCGGCCTTGTAACCGAACCACCATCCAGTCTGTGATGCTTCGGCGGCCAGTGTGACGAAGGCGGACCGTTGCTCAGTGTCGGTGACCCCGTAGACATCGAGCAGGGTCAGTAGGTCTACCTCTCGAACCCGTTGGACCTTCCGGTTCTCGATGCGCGTGATCTTTGCGGCAGACCAAGGGCGTTCTGGCCTGCGCTTCTTTGCTTCCTTCGCGACTGCGTCGACGGTCATGCCCCGGTTCGCGCGCAGGGTGAGCAGCTGGCGCGCAAGACGTCGGCGGCGAAGCGTGGGACTGGCGGCCAAGTCGTCGCTCCTCGATGGAGAGGTCCTTTGGGATCGAGATTCTACGCGCCGAGGTATTTTATGCGACATTCTTCGCACCATTCACAGTCGTCTGATGTATCCCCTAGAGATTGTGTCACTTGCTTCATAGTGAATATTGCATTTTCGACTGCACTCAGGCAGCATGTGACTACCTGAACAGTCGCTGGACCTCCCATCCGGCATCCCGTACCGGAGGTGTGCGCCGTGGCGCCCCGTTCCCTGACACTCTCCGCGCTGGCATGTGTGTGCCATCTCGCGTCCGTGGCGTTCCATCGCCGTCGTCCCCGGCAGGCTGCGCGTGTGCGTGCCTTCGCCGCCAACCCTCCCCGCCGCACCACCACGTCTTGCTCTCGTCGTCCGTTGATCCCTGCGCCCAGGAGGCCGATCGATTCCGTCCCCTTGCAGGTCCTGGAGGTCGTCCTGGCCGGGCTTCGACGGTTGGCGGTGGCCACGTGAGCGTGTTCTCCCCCGAACTGACCTCCCGCGAGGCCACAGTCCCTCTGGCCAGCTTCATCAAGCCCTTCCACGCCCACTACTTCTCCCGGACCGTGGGCACCCCATTCCGCAAACGCAAGTACGCCTTCGCCGGACTCCCCAGCCTCATGCCCCTGGTCCGCGCGTTCCTGGACACCAGCGCCGCCGAACGCAGCACGGACTACCGGTTCCTGTTCACCCTGCTCGGCTCGGAGCTGGCCAACAACGCCATCGCCCACTCGCTGTCGAGTGAGCACGGCCAGACCTACTCACTCACCGTCGACCGAGGCGCGAACGGCATGACCCTGACCTGCCAGGACCAGGGCACCCGGCACCCCATGAACCCCGGGCCCCTCACCGCCACCGAACTGGACACCCTCGACTCCACTACTGACCAAGGGAAAGGTCAGGGGATCGGGTTGGGGTTGGTCAACGCGTTGGCGGATCGGTGGGGGGACAACGGGAACCCGAAGTTCCGGCAGGTCTGGTTCCACCTCTCCTACGACCTCACCAATAACCCGTGGTCCCGGATCGAGGGAGAGCAGTGATGTTGGACGTGGACACCCGGGACCTGCTGGCTGTGGCCGAGGAGGCCCTGACCGCCCCGACTCATCTGACTCCGGCGCAGGTGGATGTGTGGCACAACCACACTCTGCGCAACCGCCTCCCCTTGGTCCTGGAGGCTCTGCGGATCGCGCGGGAGGAGAGCGATGGGGAACTGGCGGTCCGGTTGATCGACCAGGCCATCCACGACCACCCCGCACCCACCCGGGTACCCGGCAACCGGCCAGTAGTGGGCAAGGTTCCGAAGCAGAAGAACCCCCGACCGGAGTCGCTGCCGATCCCTGAGCACGTGCTCTGCGCGCTGCTGCACAAGCACTGGAACATGACCGTGGAGGGCCAGGTCCCCAACGAGACCTTCGTGGCCCGCCGCCCCCTCGGATGGTCCGGTGACGGCGACCCCTACGAGCGCATCACCGCACCTGACCGCACCGAACTCCTGAGGTTGCTCGCCCACCGGCACCTGGGTGTTCACAGGAGTGACCCGGAACCTCCGCCCGCTGCTTGAGAGGCCCCGAAGCCAGTCCATGAAAAAGCTCTGGCGGGTGCGACAACACCCCCAGAGCAGGCCGACAACAACCACCTGCTTAGAGAAAGCGATTGCCGACATGGCCATTGTGCCGCACACCCCTGCCCTCGACCACACGAACAGCCCTCCCGAGAACGCGCCCCGGTGGGAGTGCCGCGTTTACCCCGGACAGCTCTCCCAGATCAGCCGGGTCCGCGCGGACCTCGCCGTGGACCTCGACCGCATGACCAACCTTCCGGTCGAGGCTCGGGAGGAGGTGGTGTTGTGTCTGAGCGAGATGTTCGCCAACGCCTGCGAGCACTCCTGCTCCGGAGAAGACCCCGACGGCAGGGTGGTCCGCACCCTGGACCTGCCCCGGCCGGGCGCGGTGCGGGTCTCGATCATCGATGACGGCACCCGCACCAGCTCCACCACGGACACCGTTCCGAAGGTCCCGCGCAGGCGAACGCGCAAGGACTGGGACGAGGCTGAGCGCGGACGCGGCCTGCTCATCCTCGACCACCTCGCTACGCGGTGGGGGTTCCGGCCGGTGCTGGACTTCCCGTTCTGTGCCGGGCTGGGCACCGTGATCTGGGCCGAGTTCACCCACCCCACCCTGGTCTCTGGTGGGGTCACCTGTGGTGGTGTCCGATGAACCGGCCCCAGGTCAGGGAGGAGATCAGGTCGGTCCTGACCGCACCCCGAGGCCACCGCTTCCCCCGGACCAACACACGCTCACTTCGGCCAGGTGTCCCGGCCCTGGAATCAGCGTCGGCCTGGACCGAAACCCACCAAGACCGGCAGGAACGCCTGCTCCGTCAGATGGGCGACAACCCCCGGGTGGCGTACATGCTGCAACACGGGCCCCTCCCGCACTGGGTCACGGTGGCCCGCCACCACCGCGAAGAGAAGGCGAGGCAGGCCCAACTGGCGGAGGCCGCTTCCCACGCAGAGCCGGAACCCGCTCTGCCCCGGGGCCGCCACCGCGCGCCCCGCCCCTGGTGGGCATGGCCCGCCACAGCCATCAGCTCCACCCTGCTCCTGGGCCTCAACGCCCTGGACATCGTGGGCCAGAACCTCACCCACCAGATCAGCTTCCTGACCTAGCCGACACAGGACCGGGGCCCGGCGGCGAAGTCGCCGGGCCCCACCCATCCCGCAGCCGGTGAGCTCCATGAATTCGCGCTCTCCGGGGAGAGGGGTCCGCTCCGCTGGGCGCGCGGACCCTCTCCCTCTCACGCGTCAGCGTGATCACGAACGGGCGTGAACCAACGCCAGTGCTCAGCCGCCGCAGCACCCCGATGCCGACGCCGGGCTCGGAACCGGGCCCTGGGCGGACTGGGCCGGGTTCGGGACGTCCTCGGCCCTGCCGCGCTGGTCACTGTCGGCCTTCACCACGTACACCTCCCACGGCTCCCTGCCGGGGCCGTGCACCCAGACCTTGTCCTGGACCGCGTAGCAGCACGACGTGTCGTTCTCCTCGAACGTGGCCAGGCCCGCTTCCTTGAGGCGGTCGGTGGCGGCGTCGACCCGCGCTGAGTCCTCGACCTCCACCCCCAGGTGGTCCAGTCGGGTCTCCTGTCCGGGCTCGCCCTCGATGAGGACCAGCTTGAGCGGGGGCTCGGCGACGGCGAAGTTGGCGTACCCGGGGCGGCGCTTGGCGGGTTCGACGCCGAAGAGCTGCGTGTAGAAGACCACCGATGCTTCGAGGTCGGCGACGTTGAGGGCGAGCTGCACACGGGACACGGGGGACCTCCACAGGCCTTGTATCGAAATCCGTCGATGCAAGGTTGCGGGTTGTTTCGAAGTTTGTCAACATAGACGCATGTCGAATCAAGAGCGCACGGCCGATGCTCCCGCTTCGGTCCCCGGCACGGTCGCGGACTGCTGCCCCGGTCTGCTGACCACCCCGCTGGAGGAGGGCGAGGCTTCGGAACTCGCCAGGGTCTTCAAGGCCCTCGGTGACCCCGTGCGGCTCCGACTGCTGTCGATGATCGCCACCCCGGACGGCGGCGAGGTGTGCGTGTGCGACCTGACGCCCGCCTTCGACCTCTCCCAGCCCACCATCTCCCACCACCTCAAACTGCTGCGCGAGGCCGGACTCATCACCGCCGAGCGGCGCGGCACCTGGGTCTACTACCGGCTCGTGCCCGCCGCCACGGACCGCCTGGCCGCGGTCCTCACCCGCCGCACCGCGACGGCGGCCGGAGCGTGAGCGCCTCCGTCCAGCCGAGTACCGAGACGGGTGTGGTGCGCCTTCCGGTCCTGGACCGCTTCCTGACGGTGTGGATCCTGATCGCCATGGCCGCGGGCCTGGCCCTGGGCAGAACGGTCCCCGGTCTGGGGCAGGCCCTGGCCGGGATGGGCGTGGCCGGGGTGTCGGTGCCCATCGCCCTCGGACTGCTGGTGATGATGTACCCGCCGCTGGCCAAGGTCCGCTACGACCGCCTGGGAACGGTCACCGGCGACCGGCGCCTGCTCGTCACCTCGCTGGCGGTGAACTGGATCGTCGGTCCGGCGGTGATGTTCGCCCTGGCCTGGCTGTTCCTGGCCGACCTCCCCGAGTACCGCACCGGCCTGATCATCGTCGGACTCGCCCGCTGCATCGCGATGGTCATCATCTGGAACGACCTCGCCTGCGGCGACCGCGAGGCCGCCGCCGTCCTGGTCGCGCTCAACTCCGTGTTCCAGGTGGTCGCCTTCGGCGCGCTGGGCTGGTTCTACCTGGTGGCCCTGCCGGGGTGGCTGGGCTGGGAACAGGCCGCGCTGGAGGTGTCCTTCGTCGACATCTCCGTCTCCGTCCTGGTCTTCCTCGGCGTTCCGCTCCTCGCCGGATACCTCACCCGCCGCCTGGGCGAGCGGGCGCGCGGCCGCGACTGGTACGAGAACCGGCTGCTCCCGAAGCTGGGCCCGTGGGGGCTGTACGGGCTCCTGTTCACCATCGTGGCGCTGTTCGCCCTCCAAGGCGAGGCGATCACCTCCCAGCCCTGGGACGTGGTCCGTATCGCGGCCCCGCTGCTCGTGTACTTCGTGCTCATGTGGGCCGGGACCCTGATCCTGGGGCGCCTGCTGGGCTTCACCCACCCCCGATCGGTCACGCTGGCCTTCACGGCGGCGGGCAACAACTTCGAGCTGGCGATCGCCGTGGCCATCGCCTCCTTCGGGGCCGCCTCGGGGCAGGCCCTGGCGGGGGTGGTGGGGCCCCTCATCGAGGTTCCCGTCCTGATCGCCCTGGTCCACGTCGCGCTGTGGTCGCGACGGTTCTTCCCCCACGAGGAGGTGCGCGGTGTCCGGCGCTGAGATCCCGCAGGTGCTGTTCGTGTGCGTGCACAACGCCGGACGCTCCCAGATGGCCGCCGCCTTCCTCCAGCACCTGGGCGCGGGGAGGGTGCGGGTGCGGTCGGCCGGTTCGGCCCCCGCCGACACCGTCAACCCCGCCGTGGTGCGGGCCATGGCCGAGGTCGGCGTCGACATCGCCGCCAACGTGCCGAAGGTCCTCACCACGGACGCGGTCCGCGCTTCGGACGTGGTGATCACCATGGGCTGCGGAGACGCGTGTCCGTTCTTCCCGGGCAAGCGCTACCTGGACTGGAGCCTGCCCGACCCCGCCGGGCGGGGCGTGGAGGCGGTGCGGCCGATCCGTGACCGCGTCCGCGTCCTGGTGGAGGAGCTCCTGGAGGAACTGGACCCGCCCCGCCGGTGACACGGGGGAGACCATCCCCGTGGGGCGCGGATGAGGGGCGCAGCCAACCCTTCATATCTGGCGCTACGAAGGGTTGAGACCCCTCCCGTGTGGAACCACCGTTTCACCCAGCGGGGAACGTCACTCCGGTGAGCTCCTCCGAGACGGTCCACAGACGCTGCTGGGTGGCCTGGTCGTGGGAGTCGGGGCTGGAGGTGACCAGCTTGGGGTACCCCCGGATCTCGCCCCGGTTGCCGGGACCGTAGTACTGCCCGCCGAGCACGTCCGGGTCGGTGGCGGCCCGCAGTGTGGGCAGGGCGCCCATCTCTGGCCTCTGGGTGAGCACCGGCGCCAACCAGGTGACGGGCAGCCGAAGTGCGGCGGGTGTGTTGCGCAGGAGCTCGGTGTTGGACATGCCGGGGTGGGCGGCCACCGCGATCGTGGTGCCGTGCCGTTCGATCCGGCGCTGCAACTCGTACGTGAACATCAGGTTGGCGAGTTTGGCCTGGCCATAGGCGCCGACCCGGCTGTACGAGTTCTCCCACTGCAGGTCGTCGAAGTGGATGGCGGCGCGGATGCGGTGGCCGGTGCTGCTGACCGTCACGACGCGGGACCCGGGAACAGGCAGGAGCCGGTCCAGCAGCAGGCCGGTGAGGGCGAAGTGGCCGAGGTGGTTGGTGCCGAACTGCAGCTCGAAGCCGTCGGCGGTGGTCTGCTTCGGGGTGTACATCACGCCGGCGTTGTTGATCAGAAGGTCGATACGCGGATGGTTGGCACGTAGGTCGACCGCGGCGGAGCGGATCGAGTCCAGGGAGGCCAGGTCGAGGGCCTGGACGGTGACGTCGCCGGTGATGCGAGAGGCTGCCTGTCTGCCCTTCTCGACGTCTCGGACGGCCAGGACCACAGCCGCCCCGTGCTCGGCGAGCATCCGAGCGGTCTCGAAACCCAGCCCGGTGTTGGCTCCGGTCACGATCGCCACCCGGCCGTGCTGATCGGGGACGTGTTCCTCGGTCCAGTCGCCGCTCATGGCGCGCTCCTAAAAGACTGGTGGTCTATTATTGAGACCAACCTAAAGAACCGGTGGTCTGATGTCAAGAGACCGGCGGTCTTCAAGCTAGGTTGGGGGCATGACATTCCAGCGGGCGCGAAGCGAGGAGCAACGCCAGATCCGCCGCCGAGCGATCCTGGACACGGCGGCGGCGATGCTCGACGAGATGCCCGTGGCCGAGGTGAGCCTCAACGAGCTCAGCCGACGGGTGGGTCTGGCCAAGTCGAACGTCCTGCGGTACTTCGACTCGCGTGAGGCCGTGCTGCTCGAACTGCTGGACGATTTCCTGGGTGACTGGCTCGCCGAGCTGGCGGAGGAGCTGGCCGCGGGCATCGAGGCACACGCGGCACCAGAACTGCGGGCGGCCCAGCTGGCCGAGGTCCTCAGCCGGTCGCTGGCGAACCGGGGGGTGCTGTGCGACCTCTTCGGTGCGCAGGGCGGCGTCCTGGAGCACAACGTCTCGGTCGAGGTGGTCAAGCGGCACAAGCGATCCTCCCTCGCCAGGCTCGCGACCATGTCCGAGCTCGTGCGCCGCCACGTGCCCGAGCTCGGCGACGACGCTCAACTGTTCTGCCTGACGAGCCTCATCTCGGCTGGCGCCCTAGCGTCCTACACCCCACCGTCGCCCAGCCTCCTCGCCGCCTATGCGGACGAACCTGCCCTCGGTGCGCTCCACATGGAACTGCGTGATGCTCTACGCGTCGCCTTCACCTCGATGCTCCTGGGCGTGCTGCCGCGCTCCTAGGCCCTTCCACCCGCCACGAGGAAGGCGGATCGGACCAACCCGGTCCGTGGACTTCGCCCATGGGGCGGTCGACGCCCCGAAGGGCGTCAGGCGACGGAGTCCCGTTTCCACGAGAGTCCGCAGCAGGTAGCGCGGGCCGTGGCTTCCACCCGGCGAGGAAGGCCACGGCCCGAACCTCGTCAGCCACCCTGGACACAGCCGGAAGGCACACGGAGAAGGAAGCCATCTCCGAGCGTCGTACCCCCGCGCTACCCTCCACGCCATGCTCGTGGACTCGATCACCCTCCAAGCCGACGATCCCCCCACCCTGGCCCGCTTCTGGTCGGAGGCCCTGAGGGTGCCGATCGTGCGGGGAGAGCCCGCCGGGCTGCTGCTCGCGACTCCGGGCGTGCCGCTACGCCTCATCCCGGCCCCCTCCACCTCTCGGTCGGAACCGGCCATCACGCGGCTGCACCTCGACCTCAGCGGCGGGAGCGACCACCGCTCCTGGGCCCGAACCCTGTGCTCACTGGGCGCCTCCCCCCGCGACGTGGGGCAGGGCGACGTGCCGTGGGAGGTGCTGGCCGACGTCGAGGGAAACCTCTTCTGTGTGATGCCCGGCGATCGCTACGAGGAGGCCGGACCCGGACTGGGATCACTGCCCGTGGACTCCGCGCGCCCTCGGGCCGACCGGGACTTCTGGGCGCGGATCACCGGCTGGACACCCACCGAGAAGGGCCACCCGGAGCTGCGGCCCCCGCACGGCCCCGGCATCCGCCTGGCGTTCTGCGACGAGCTCGGACCCAAGCCCGCGAACGAACCGAACCTCATGGGCCCGGCCCTGCGTCTCGAAGAGCACGAACGCGAGACCGACGCCCTGGAACTGTTGGTGCACGCGGGCGCGGTTCGTGTGGAAACCGAGGACGAGGCCCCCTGGCACCTGCTGGCCGACCCTTCGGGAAACGAGTTCAGACTTCTGAAACCACTGCGCTGAGTTCTCGTGCTCGGCCCTGATCGGGGCGGGCAGGAGTGAATACCGGCCATGCCGTATTCGGCCTGATGGGTGATGTGTTTCGGGGACAGCGCTCGAACGAAGGGGCCGATGTTGTCCGTGTCCGATTCTCGCGAGGAGGTGGTCGAACCGCGCAAACCACCGAGCCCCGGAGGGCATCCCACGGGGTGACATCCCCCCGACCCTGGAGCCCCCATGGCCTACACGTCCTCCGGCGAGAGCAGTCCCGGAACCGCCCTCGCCGTCGCCATCCTCACGCTCGTGTGCTGCAACCTGATCGGCGGCGTCGTCGGTATCGCCTTCGCGGCGGTGGCCATGGGCAAGGAGGACGAGGAGGAGCGGGCCCGCTTCACCGGCTACGCCTGGACGGCGATCGTCATCGGCCTCGTGCTGAGCGGGCTGGGCATCCTCCTGATCCTCTGAACCGGCACGGCGACAACCCGTACACACGGCGAGGGGCCGTACCGGTGCCGGTACGGCCCCTCGCCGTCGCTCAGGCCGGTTGGTCCGCCCCGCCGGTCGTCACGGACAGCCGGTCCAGGGAGTCGTCCACGTCCACCCGGATGGTGTCCCCCTCGGTCAACTCACCCGAGAGCAGCTCACGGGCGAGCGGGTCACCGATGCTGGACTGCACCAGACGGCGCAGTGGCCGGGCACCGTAGTTCGGGTCGTAACCGGTCAGGGCCAACCACTCGCGGGCCGCCGGGGTGACGCTCAGGGTCAGCTGACGGTCGGCCAGACGCCGAGCCAGCTTGTCCACCTGGAGGTCGACGATCCGGGTCAGGTCCTCGGTGGAGAGCGCGTCGAACATGATCACGTCGTCCAGCCGGTTGAGGAACTCCGGCTTGAACGTGGCCCGCACGACGTCCATCACGCGTTCCCTGCGCGTGGCCTCCTCCAACGACTGGTCCACCAGGAACGGGGAACCGAGGTTGGAGGTGAGGATGAGGATGGTGTTGCGGAAGTCCACCTGGCGTCCCTGGCCGTCCGTGAGCCTTCCGTCGTCCAGCACCTGGAGCAGGGTGTCGAACACCTCCAGGTGCGCCTTCTCCACCTCGTCCAGCAGCACCACCGTGTACGGGCGACGCCGCACCGCCTCGGTGAGCTGGCCGCCCTCCTCGTAACCCACGTACCCGGGAGGCGCGCCCACCAGCCGCGACACCGAGTGCTTCTCCGAGTACTCGCTCATGTCGATGCGCACGATCGCGCGCTCGTCGTCGAACAGGAACTCGGCCAGCGCCTTGGCCAGCTCGGTCTTGCCCACACCGGTCGGACCGAGGAACAGGAACGACCCCGTGGGACGGTCCGGGTCCGAGATCCCCGCGCGGGCGCGGCGCACCGCGTCGGACACCGCCTGGACGGCGTCCCTCTGCCCGATCAGCCGCTGTCCCAGCTCGTCCTCCATGCGCAGCAGCTTGGAGGTCTCCCCCTCCATGAGCCGACCCACGGGGATGCCGGTCCAGGAGGAGACGACGTCCGCGATCTCGTCGGCGCCCACCTCGTCCTTGACCATGGTGTCCCCGGCGGTCTCCTCGGCCCTCTCCTCGGCCTTGGACGCCTCCTCGACCTGCTTCTCCAGCTGCGGGATCTCCCCGTACATCAGCCGGGACGCCTCCTCGAAGCGGCCCTCGCGCTCGGCCAGCTCCGCCTTCGTACGCATCTCGTCCAGCTGGCCCTTGAGGTCACCGACCCGGTTCAGCCCCGCCTTCTCCTGCTCCCAGCGCGCCACCAGGCCGTTGAGGTGCTCCTGGCGGTCCGCGAGGTCGGCGCGCAGCCGCTCCAGCCGCTGCTGACTCGCGGGGTCGGACTCCTTGTCGAGCGCCATCTCCTCCATCTTGAGGCGGTCCACCGTGCGGCGCAGCTCGTCGATCTCCACCGGGCTGGAGTCGATCTCCATGCGCAGCCGGGACGCCGCCTCGTCGATGAGGTCGATCGCCTTGTCGGGCAGGAACCGCGCGGTGATGTAGCGGTCGGACAGCGTCGCGGCGGCCACCAGCGCGGAGTCCGAGATCTGCACCTTGTGGTGCGCCTCGTAGCGTCCCTTGAGGCCGCGCAGGATCGCGATGGTGTCCGCGGCAGACGGCTCGCCCACCATCACCTGCTGGAAGCGGCGCTCCAGCGCGGGGTCCTTCTCGATCTTCTCCCGGTACTCGTCCAGGGTGGTCGCGCCCACCATGCGCAGCTCGCCCCGGGCCAGCATCGGCTTGAGCATGTTGCCCGCGTCCATGGCGCCCTCGGCCGCGCCCGCCCCCACCATGGTGTGGAGCTCGTCGATGAACGTGATGACCTGGCCCTCGGACTCCTTGATCTCCGAGAGCACCGCCTTCAGCCGCTCCTCGAACTCGCCCCGGTACTTGGCGCCCGCCACCATCGCGGACAGGTCGAGGCTGATCAGGCGCTTGCCGAGCAGCGACTGCGGCACGTCACCCGCCACGATGCGCTGGGCCAGCCCCTCGACCACGGCGGTCTTGCCCACGCCGGGCTCACCGATGAGCACCGGGTTGTTCTTGGTGCGTCGGCTCAGGACCTGGATCACCCGGCGGATCTCGCCGTCCCGGCCGATGACCGGGTCCACCTTGCCCTCGCGGGCGCGCTCGGTGAGGTCCACACCGAACTTCTCCAGCGACTGGTAGGTGTCCTCCGGGTTCTCCGAGGTGACCTTCCCGGTGCCGCGCACCCGCTCGAAGGCCTCCAGCAGCGTCTCCGGGGCGGCACCGGCCTCGTTGAGCAGCCGGGCCGCCTCACCGCCGTCGGTGGCCAGGCCGACCAGCAGGTGCTCCGTGGAGACGTACTCGTCCTCCATCTGCTGCGCGCGCTGGGCGGCGGTGTTGATGGAGACGATGAGCTGGCGCGAGGAGGACGGCGAACTGACCGTCGATCCGGCCGCCTTGGGCAGGGCGCTGATCGCGGCCTCGACCTTGTCCTTGAGCTGGTCGGGGTTGGCGCCGACCTCCTTGAGCAGCGGACGGGTGATGCCCTCCGCCTGGTCGAGCAGGGCGTTCAGCAGGTGCAGCGGTTCGGTCTGCGGGCTGCCGTCGGCGGTGGCCTCGCGGATCGCGGCGGCCAGGGCCTCCTGGCTCTTCCGCGTGAGCTTGTAGTTCATGTCCGGTTACCCCTTCCACAGAATCTGTTACTCAGAGTGATCATGCGAGGGCGCCTGAGACCGTTCCCCGAACGGTGGCCCCCGGGTCCGTCAGCCCCGGCCCGGACCGCCCCGGCCGGGCTCGTCCCGACCGGTCCGACCGCCGGGACCACCCGGCCCGCCGGCCTGACCACCCTGGCCACCCGGCCCCCCGGAGCCCTGGCCGCCCGTCGGGCCGCCCTGCCCCTGACCACCGGAACCGCCCTGGCCCCCCGGCCCCTGTCCACCGGGGCCGGGCTGGCCGCCGCCCTGACGGCCCTGGTCGGGGTCCTCGGGCTCGGCGGTGTTGAAGATCGTGACGCGGGTGCGGCGCACCAGCTCCCCGCGCACCGGCCCGCCCTCGGGACGGGCCGGACGGCCCCGCCGGGACACCGCCCGGCGGGCCGCCTCAAGCTCGTTGGCCAGGTGGAACGCCTGCTCGCGCAGCTGCTCCACCTCGTGCTGCAACTCCAGGATCCGCTTGATCCCGGCGAGGTTGATGCCCTCCTCCTGCGACAGGCGCTGCACCTCGCGCAGCGTCCGCACGTCGCGCATGGAGTAGCGACGGCCCCGACCGGACGTGCGGCCCGGAGAGACGATCCCGAGCCGGTCGTACTGCCGCAGCGTCTGCGGATGCATCCCGGCCAGCTCAGCGGCCACCGAGATCACGTAGACCGGTGCGTCGGCGCCGAAGGCAGGATCGTTCACGTTGTTCACGCGCCCTTCGCCCGCGCTTCGAGCCCGTCGCGCGGGTCGTAGTCGGAGGTGGCCGCGCGGAACTTCTCCAGGGCCTCGCGGGCGTCGCCGTTGAGCGTCCTGGGCACGTCCACCTCGAAGGTGACGAGCATGTTGCCCGCGGTGCCGTCCTTACGGGTGGCGCCCTTGCCGCGGACCCGCAGCGTGTGCCCGTTCTGGGTACCCGGCGGCACCTTCACGGTCACCGGGAAGCCGCTGAGCGTGGGCACCCGGACCTCGGCGCCCAGCGCCGCCTCGGGGAAGGTCACCGGAACCGTGATGGTGACGTTGTCGCCGCTCCTGCCGAACACCGGGTGTCCCTTCACGTGGACGACGACGTAGAGGTCACCGTTGGGGCCGCCGTGCTCGCCGGGAGCGCCCTTGCCCTTGATACGAATGCGCTGGCCGTCGCTGACCCCGGCCGGAATGCGGGTCTGGATGGTGCGGGTGCTCTTGCCGCGTCCGCTGCCGGTGCAGGTCGGGCAGGGGTCGTCGACCACCAGGCCGCGTCCCTTGCACTCGCTGCACGGCTCGGACAGCGAGAAGCCGCCCAGGTTGGTGCTGTCGTGCCCGGTGCCGCTGCACTTGGGGCACATACGCGGGGCCGTGCCGGCGCGCGCTCCCGTGCCCTTGCAGGTGGGGCACGGGGCCTCGCTGCTCAGCTGGAACGAACGGGTCACCCCGTCCGCGGCCTCGCGGAAGCTCAGTGTGGTCTCGGTCTCGATGTCGGATCCGCGCCTGCTGCGGGTGGCGGTGCCGCCCCGCCCGCGGTTGCCGAACAGTCCGCCGAAGAGGTCGCTCAGGCGTTCCCCGCCCGCGGCCCCGCCTCCGCCGGTGCTCTGACCGAAGATGTCGCTCATGTCGAACCCGCCGGGACCGGCGCCGCCCGGCCGGTACGACCCGCCGAACATGGAGCGCGCCTCGTCGTACTCCTTACGGCGCTTCTCGTCCGAGAGGACGTTGTACGCCTCGGAGATCTCCTTGAAGCGGTCCTCGGCCCGGGGGTCGTCGGTGTTCGCGTCCGGGTGGTTCTCCCGGGCCAGCTTGCGGTAGGACGACTTGATCTCGTCCTTGGAGGCCGTCTTTGAGACTCCCAGGACCTTGTAGTAGTCCTTCTCCAGGTAGTCCTTGGTGCTCATCGACTGGTGCCTTCTCCCGCTGGTGCCGGTTGCGTCCGATGTTTCCACGTGGCCCCGTACCGCTGGGGTGCCGGGGGCGACCCGGAGCCGTGACCGACGTTCTCACGTCGGCCACGGCCGGGTCACGTCCGCCCCGGGCCTTGCGCTGTCGCGTCGGCCCGGGTCGGGCTACTGCTTGTCCTCGCCCTTCTCGGCGGTGGAGTCGTCGGCGTCCGAGGACGTGTCGGCGGACTCGTCGTCCCCCGCGCCCTCCATCGGCTCACCGACCACCACGCGGGCGGGGCGCAGAACCCGCTCACCCATGCGGTACCCAGGCTGGAACACCTCGATCACCGTCTGGACGGAGATGTTCGGAACCGGAACCAGGGTGAGCGCCTCGTGGACGTTCGGGTCGAACTCGTCGCCCTGCTCGGCGTAGCGCTCCAGGCCCAGCTTGGTGGCCGTGGCCTCCAGGGCCTCACCCACCGCCTTGAACCCGCCGTTGAGCTCCTCGTGCTCACGGGCCCGACCGATGTCGTCCAGGATCGGCAGGAGTTCACCGACGACCTGGGCGGTGGCCGTCTCGCGGACGGCCACGCGGTCGCGCTCGACACGCTTGCGGTAGTTGGCGTACTCCGCCTGCACCCGCTTGATGTCGTTGGTGAGCTCGATGACCCGCTCGTCCGCGTTGATCGCCTCGGTCACCACGGACTCCGGGGTGTCCGGAACCTCGGGGACGTCGTCGATCTCGACCTCCACGACCTCGGGCTCCTCCTCGGAGGCCGCGGCCTCCTCGGCCGACCCGCCCTCGGGCGTGCGGACCTCGCCGGTCTCGGGGTCGATCCTGCGGTTGTCGCGGATCACCGGACCCTGGTCCTCGTCACCCGTCTCCGGGTTGTTCTTGTCCGACGGAGCCATGTCCGACGCTCCCTCCTTCCTCAGCCGTCACCGGCACGTCGCGGTTCAGGAACCCTGGTTGCCCTTGCCGTTGTCCTCGTCGACGATCTCGGCGTCGACCACGTCGGCGTCCTCGGTGGAGGAGTCGGCGTTCTCGGAACCGGGCTGGGCGGCGCCCTCACCCTGCTGGCCCTGGCTGTAGATCGCGGAACCGATCTTCTGGCTGGCCAGCGCGACCTTCTCGCTCGCGGAGCGGATGGCCTCGGTGTCGGTGCCCTCCAGAGCGGTCTTCAGCTCGGCGACGGCGGCCTCGGTCTCGGAGCGGACGTCCGCCGGGACCTTGTCCTCGTTGTCCTTGATGACCTTCTCGGTCTGGTAGACGAGGGACTCGGCGTTGTTGCGGACCTCGGCCTCCTCGCGGCGCTTGCGGTCCTCCTCGGCGTACTGCTCGGCGTCGCGGACCATCTGGTCGATGTCGTCCTTGGACATGGCCGAACCACCGGAGATGGTGACGGACTGCTCCTTGCCGGTGCCCAGGTCCTTCGCGGTGACGCTGACGATGCCGTTGGCGTCGATGTCGAAGGCGACCTCGATCTGCGGGACGCCGCGCGGCGCCGGGGGCAGACCGGTCAGGTCGAAGACGCCCAGCTTCTTGTTGTACTGGGCGATGTCACGCTCGCCCTGGTACACCTGGATCTGCACGGACGGCTGGTTGTCGTCGGCCGTCGTGAAGATCTCGGAGCGCTTGGTCGGGATGGTCGTGTTGCGCTCGATGAGCTTGGTGAAGACGCCGCCCTTGGTCTCGATGCCCAGGGAGAGCGGGGTGACGTCCAGCAGCAGGACGTCCTTGACCTCGCCCTTGAGCACACCGGCCTGGAGCGCGGCACCGATGGCCACGACCTCGTCCGGGTTGACGCCCTTGTTGGGGTCCTGGCCGCCGGTCATCTCCTTGACCAGCTCCGCGATGGCGGGCATACGGGTCGAGCCACCGACCAGAACGACGTGGTCGATCTGGTCCAGGTTGATCCCGGCGTCCTTGATGACCTGCTGGAACGGGGTCTTGGTCCGCTCGACCAGGTCGGAGGTCAGCCGCTGGAACTCGGCGCGGGTGAGCTTCTCGTCCAGGTGCAGCGGGCCCTCGGCGGAGGCCGTGATGTAGGGCAGGTTGATCTGCGTCTCGCTGGAGCTGGAGAGCTCGATCTTGGCCTTCTCCGCGGCCTCGCGCAGGCGCTGGAGCGCCATCTTGTCCTTGGCGAGGTCGACGCCGTTGGAGTTCTTGAACTTCTCCACCAGCCAGTCGACGATCGCCTGGTCCCAGTCGTCGCCACCGAGGTGGTTGTCGCCGTTGGTCGCCTTGACCTCCACGACGCCGTCACCGACCTCCAGGAGGGAGACGTCGAAGGTGCCGCCACCGAGGTCGTAGACGAGGATCGTCGCCTCGTCCTCCTTCTCCAGGTGGTAGGCGAGCGCGGCCGAGGTGGGCTCGTTGATGATGCGCAGGACGTTGAGGCCCGCGATCGTGCCGGCCTCCTTGGTGGCCTGGCGCTGCGAGTCGCTGAAGTAGGCCGGGACGGTGATGACCGCGTCGGTCACGTCCTCGCCCAGGTAGGCCTCGGCGTCGCGCTTGAGCTTCTGGAGGATGAAGGCGCTGATCTGCTGCGGGTTGAACGTCTTGTCGTCGATCTGCACCGACCAGTCGGTGCCGATGTGACGCTTCACCGAGCGGATGGTCCGGTCGACGTTGGTGACGGCCTGACGCTTGGCCACCTCGCCGACGAGCACCTCACCGTTCTTGGCGAAGGCCACGACCGAAGGGGTGGTGCGGGAGCCCTCGGCGTTGGTGATGACCGTCGGCTCGCCACCCTCAAGGACCGCGACACACGAGTTCGTCGTACCGAGGTCGATTCCGACCGCACGTGCCATGGTTGTTTCCTCCGTCAAAGTTGAGTCGTTCAGGCGTAAGTTTGCTTCGTCGGGTTGGGGCTGTCAAGTCAGTTGAGTCGACCCCACTCAAGTTACTTCCTACGCCCTGACAACGGGCGGCCCGGCGGGGATGTTCCCGACCAGGGGTGATTTCACGAGGGGAATGGGTGAACCCCGGGACAACTCGGGGACATCCTTGACCTGGAAACCAGGGACCCCGGGGGCGTCTCAGGGTCGCCCTCCGGGGCGGCGCGGGGAGTCGGGGGTCGCGGCGGGGTCGCGGTCCGGTTTCGGGTGTCGCGACGTGGCCGGGGCGGAGTTCCGGGGGCTTGGTGCGACTGCGGTCCGGTTTCGGGTGTCGCGACACGGCCGGTGTCGGATTCGGGGCCGTGGCGCGGACGCGGCCCGATTGCGGGTGTCGCGACGCGGTCGGGGCGGAGTTCCGGGGTCGGGTGGCCCGGGCCCTGCTCCCGGTCCGCTTTGATGGGGGGTGCGCGGTGTGTTCGGGAGGCTCGGGCGCACCCGCGTGGCGGAAGTCGCGTCGCGAGTGGCTACGGTGGCACCCGCCGCCGCGTGGCCGGACCCGGGGCCGGTGGCCGCCGTGCTATTACTCGCTAGTAACATCAACAGGGACCACCGGTGTGTGGCGCACCGGTGACAGAAGCAGGATGGGAGGCCACGGACGATGCATCCTCTGTACTTGACACTGGGCGTCATCACCTCGGTCTTCGCCGTGGTCGCGTTCACCTTGTTCGGTCTGGCCCTTCGCCAGATCGTGCGAACCGTGGGTGTCGGCCGAACGGTGGAGCCGGAGCGGAAGGGACCGTTCGGACAACGGTTCACGATGACGCTCATCGAGATCCTCGGACACACGAGGATGCTCAAGCGGCCGTGGGTCGGCGTGGCCCACTGGTTCGTGATGGTCTCCTTCCCGCTGCTGGTCTTCACGGTGATCGAGGCGCAGGGCGAGGTCTTCGACCCGCACTTCAAGCTGCCGCTGATCCACGACTGGACCCTCTACGGTCTGGCCATCGAGATCATCGCCGGGGCCAGCCTCGTCAGCATCATCGGCCTGACGATCTACCGCCTGTTCAACGGGCCGAAGCGCAAGGGCCGGGACTCCCGCTTCTACAACTCCAGGACGTGGACCGCGTACTACGTCGAGTCCTACCTCTGGGCCCTGCTGATCTCGATCTTCGTGATCCGCGGTCTCAAGGTCGCCATCGGTGACTTCCCCTTCCCGGTCTGGGCCACCCCGATCTCCCACGCCGTCGGCGCGGTCATGCCGACCGGCGCCGCCGTGGCCGAACCCGCGATCGCCCTCGTCGCCGCGTTCAAGCTGATCATCAGCTACCTGTTCTTCGCGGTGCTGTACTTCAAGCTCACCATGGGCATCGGTTGGCACCGCTTCATCGCGCCGTTCAACATCTACTTCAAGCGCAACGCCGACGGCACCCCGACCCTCGGCGCCGCCAAGCAGATGATGGACAAGTCCGGCACCAAGCCCCTCGACTTCGAGGAGGCCGACCCGGACGAGGACCCGTTCGGCGCGGGCAAGCTCGAGGACTTCACCTGGAAGGGCCTCCTCGACTTCACCAGCTGCACCGAGTGCGGCCGCTGCCAGTCCCAGTGCCCCGCCTGGAACACCGGCAAGCCCCTCTCCCCGAAGAAGGTCATCCTCGACCTCCAGAAGCACACCTACGAGAAGGCCCCGTACCTCCTCAAGGGCATCACCGAGGAGACCCTCGCCGAAGCCCCCGACGAGAGCCACGCGGGCGTCGACGTCCTCGCCCTCCTCAACAAGCCGCTGGTCGGCACCGAGGAGGAGGGTGGCGTCATCCACCCCGACGAGCTGTGGTCCTGCACCAACTGCGGTGCGTGCGTGGAGCAGTGCCCGGTCGACATCGAGCACATCGACCACATCCTGGACATGCGCCGGTACCAGGTCATGGTCGAGTCCAACTTCCCGTCCGAGGCCAACACCCTGCTCAAGAACCTGGAGAACAAGGGCAACCCGTGGGGCATGGCCGAGGACCGGCGCATGGACTGGATCGAGGAGCTCGCCTCCCAGGAGAACCCGGTCGAGGTCCCGGTCGTCGAGGACAAGCTCCCCGAGGGCACGGAGTACCTGTTCTGGGTCGGCTGCGCCGGTGCCCTGGAGGACCGCGCGAAGAAGACCACGAAGGCCATCGCGGAGCTGCTGGACATCGCGGGCGTGAAGTTCGCGGTCCTGGGCGGCATGGAGGCCTGCACCGGTGACCCGGCGCGCCGCCTCGGCATGGAGTACGTCTTCCAGATGCTGGCCCAGCAGAACGTGGAGACGCTCAACGAGGCGGGGGTCACGAAGATCGTGGCCAGCTGCCCGCACTGCTTCAACACGCTGGCCAAGGAGTACCCGCAGCTCGGTGGGACCTACGAGGTCATCCACCACAGCCAGCTGCTGGCCAAGCTGGTCGAGGAGGGGCAGCTCACCCCGGTGAACTCGATCGACGAGAACATCACCTACCACGACCCGTGCTTCCTGGGCCGCCACAACAAGGTGTACACGCCGCCCCGCGACATCATGGCGCAGGTGCCCGGCGTCAAGACGCAGGAGATGCACCGCCACAAGGAGCGGGGCTTCTGCTGTGGCGCCGGTGGTGCCCGCATGTGGATGGAAGAGCGGATCGGCAAGCGCATCAACACCGAGCGGGTCGACGAGGCGCTGACCACCAACCCGGACACCGTCTCCACCGCCTGCCCGTTCTGCCAGGTCATGCTCGGTGACGCGATCAACGAGAAGAAGTCGGCGGGCGAGGCCAAGGAGTCGCTGGAGGTCGTCGACGTCTCCCAGCTGCTGCTCCGTTCGGTCAAGGGTGAGAACCCGGCCGCGGGCGGCGAGGAGAAGGAGACCGCCGACGCCCCGTAGCCGTACCGCGTAGCCGTGCCGCGCCGGGGTGAAGCCCGGGGCGGGGCCGCGAACCGCGTCGCCGAGGGGGCGGGGTGCCACGTGCACCCCGCCCCCTCCCGCGTGTGTGGGGGGCGGGGGAGCGGGGGCCGGAGATGGCGGACATGAGTTCCGGAGCGGAGCGCACACCCTCGCGGGTGTCCGGGGACGGGAGCGGTCATGAATCCCTGGGTGGGAGCGCACCCCCTCCCGCGTGTGCGGGGGCGGGGGTGGCGCGTGTCGATACGGCCGTACCGATACGTGGGATCGGATGTGGCGGGCCTGTGCCAGAATGAGCCCGTGCCTAAGGTCGTAGACAGGGAAACCCGGCGGGCTCGGGTCGCCGAGGCGATCCACCGCATCGCCGCCCGGGACGGCCTGGAGGGCGTCAGCGTCCGGGTGGTCGCCGCCGAGGCCGGACTCTCCGCGGGGGCGGTACAGCGGGAGTTCGCCACCAAGGACGAGCTCCTGCACTTCGCGCTGCGCGCCTCCGTCGAGGAGGTGTCCGCGCGCTTCGGCCGGTTCCGGGTCGGCCCGGAGAAGCTGACCGTCGCCGAGGGGCTGCGGCTGGTGCTCCTGGACCTGCTGCCCACCGACGAGCGGCGCTGGGCCCAGACGCGGATCTGGGCCGCCTTCTACGCCCGCGCGGCCGTGGATCCGGTCTTCGCCGGAGTCCTGGCCGAACTGGACGCCCAGGCCCGGACGAACCTCCGCGCCGCCCTGGAGTACGCGCGGGACCAGGGCGAGCTCGCGTCGGGGCAGGACCCGGAGGCCGCGGCGGAGCTGCTGATGGTCATCCTGGACGGCCTGTGGCTCACCTGCGCACGCCTCCCGGAGGGCGCCGACCTCTCCCGGCAGCGTGCGGCGATCGAGTCGGCGGTCCGTCTGGTCACCGGCTGAACCGGGCGTCCCTCGCGCTGCCGCGGACACGGGGCCGGGGCGTGGACGGGTGTTCTGGCCGGGGCGGGCAACGGACGGGGAACGATTGGTGCCCTAGGTCCCGGAAGGAGGTCGCGGGCGGCTTCGTCCCTTCCCTGGGCGGCCCTGACCAGCGCCTTCGTCGAAGTGACGGAATTTCCCGCAGATGTCGGTAAAACGTTTTCCGGATCGGGTGGACACGCGGTGGTCTCCATTCCACGGCGGCGGCGACGATTTCCGTCCTCCCTGATCAGTGCGGCATTCGTGGTGCCCTGGCGGAGCTGCCATTCGCACCGACGTTCGTCCCGCGCCCGCCCCGGAGATGGGACCCTCGGGACGATGTTTCCCAAGAAGAAGGTAACCAATCTCCGGGAGTTCGGAATCCCCGTTGGAAATTGCCGCATTCCACGGACGCGCCCGATCGGAGTCGTGTAGAACGTTGGTGGACCGCCGAGGGGTCGCGCCCGACATCGTGTTGTGAGGGGACGGGCGCGGCTTCGTCCGGCGGCGTTGGCCGCGCCCGTAGGTGGGTTCACGAAGGGCACGTACGGGTGCGGCCGTGTTCCCGTGGCCCGGCGGAGGGGGCCGGACCAAGGGGACGGAACGCGGACGGGCCCCGGGATGACATTTGTCAGCGACGGGGGCGGATGAACTGTCATCAGGGACGGGTGACAGCGACGTCTGTCTGCCGGGGCCCGGCTCGCGGGACTCTGGATCCATGACGACGACAGAGCACGCCGGAGCGACCGCCGCCACCCAGGACCCCACGTCGACCACGGGACCCTCGGTGGTCGTCAGCGACCTTCACCAGCACTACGGCGACTTCGAGGCGGTCAGAGGGGTCTCCTTCGAGATCCGCCCCGGCGAGCTCTTCGCCCTGCTCGGCACCAACGGCGCGGGGAAGACCACCACCATCGAGACGCTGGAGGGCTTCCGCCGACCCAGCTCCGGAACGGTCCGGGTCTTCGGGCAGGACCCCTTCGGCCAGCCCGCCGGGGTGCGCGAGCGGGTCGACGCCGTCCTCCAGGGCAGCGGGCTCATGGAGGATCTGAGCGTCGACGAGAGCCTCCGGCTCACCAGCGACCTCGCCGCCTCCCCCCGCGACGTCGAGGAGATCCTCCAGCTGGTCAACCTCACGGACAAGCGCTCCCTCCGCGTCCGCCAGCTCTCCGGAGGGCAGAAGCGCCGCCTGGACCTCGGCTCGGCGCTGCTGACCCGACCCGAGGTCCTCTACCTCGACGAACCCACGACCGGCATGGACCCCGAGGCGCGGCACGAGACCTGGCGGGTCATCAACGACCTCAAGGAGAGCGGGGTGGCGGTCCTGCTCACCACGCACTACCTAGAGGAGGCCGAACGCCTCGCCGACCGGCTCGCGATCATGCACCGTGGGGAGATCCGGGTGGAGGGCACCCTGGCCGGGGTGCTCGCGGGGTGGGGCGACCGGGTGAGCTTCCTGCTCCCCGGCGAAGTGCGCACCTCCGACCTGCCCGACGTGGCCGGGGCCACGATCGAGGTCGAGACCCGGGACCAGGAACTGTGGGCCACGTACACGGTCACCGGCGGGGACGTGGCCGAGCGCGCCCACCGCGCCGTCGCCGCGCTGATCGCGTGGTCGGCCGAACAGGGGGTCGTCCTCCAGCACCTCCAGGTGCGCGGAGCCTCCCTGGAGGACGTCTTCCTCCAGGTCGCGGACGGTGCCGCCGACCTCGTGACCTGAGGACACGACCCCGATCACGCCGCGCGGCCGGGAGGCATCCGAGGCTCTTCGCGCTCTTCGGGCTGCGGACGGTGCGCCGACCTCGTCCAGCGCGGCCCGGGGCCACCCGAGGCCCTCCCACCCCACCCCGTCACCGGTACCCCGCGCCGCGGCGCGACCCCGGCACCAGAACCAGGAGAGACACCATGAGCACGACCACCACCCGGCCCCCGGCCCCGGCGGCCGGACGGGCCGCGCCCAGCACGCTGAAGCAGACCCTGCGCCTGGCACGCACCGAGTTCACCCTCTTCGTCCGGTACAAGACCGCGCTGATGTACCTGGTGCTGCCGCTGGTCCTCTTCGTACCGCTGCTGTCGACGCCCAGCACACCGGTCTTCGGGGGCTTCACCACCCACGAACTGACGCTCGCGTCGGCCGTCATCGGCATCGGGCTGATGCTGGGGATCGGTCACCCCTCCAACGTGTTCGCCGCACGCCGTGAGTCGCTGGTCCTCAAGCGGCTCCGGGTGAGCGGTGTCCCGCAGACGGCGATCTTCGGCGGCGTGACGGTGGTCGTCGTCCTGTTCTCCCTGGCGATGACGGCCCTGGTCCTCGGCGCGGTCGCCGCTCTCGGCGGCAACCTGCCCGCCGACCCCGTGATGCTGGTGGCGGCGGTGGTGCTGAGCTCCGTCGCGATGACCCTCGTGGGTCTGCTCATCACGCCGCTGGTGCGCAGCGCCGAGTCGGCGCAGATGTTCTCGGTGGTGCCCATGATGGGCCTCCTGATCACCAGCGGGGTGTTCCTCCCGCTCGAACTGCTGCCGGAGCCCGTCCGCATGGTCGTGCAGTTCCTTCCGGTCGCCCCGGCCGCCGAGATGGCCCAGGCCGCCTTCACCGGCTACGACGTGTTCGGCGGGTACGAGGGAGCGGAGGCGCTGGGCACCGCCGCCCTGTGGGGCAGCGCGTTGCCGTCGGTCGGCGTGATGCTGGTCTGGATCGTGGTGCTGTCCCTGCTGGTCCGCCGCTACTTCAGGTGGGACCCGCGCCAGCCCTAGGGAGTGTGGTGATGCTTTCGCCGGTGGTGGCGGGCGCCGGGAAGCGATCCGGAAACGCGACCCGGGGCCGGGCAGCGCCGAGGACACGGAGCCGGGAGGCCGGGACGGGACCTCCCGGCTCCGTCGTGCGGGGCTGGTCGGGCGGCGGATCTCCCGGTGGGGCCCGACTTCGTCGTGCGGGGCCTGGCTGGGTGGTCGGGCCCGACTTCGTCGTGTGGGCGACGGTCGGGTGGGGGATCTCCTGACGGGCCCGGCTGCGTCGTGCGGGGCCTGGTCGGGCGGCGGAGAGGAACAGCCTCCGTAGTGGAGGGGATCCGGCCTGTGGACAACGGCTTCGGGGGGTCGTGTCGGCCTTACGTTGGAAGCCGGTGCCAGACGCGGGGAGGCGGACGTGGTGGAACGGAGCGGGCGCGTGGCGTCCGTGGCGGGGCCCGGAGCCGCCACGGCGTCCCCGGTGCGGGGCGCGGAGGCGCCCGGGTCGTCGGGGATGAGCCCGGGTTTCGCCCGGAGGATCCGCAGAGCCCGGCTGTACTGCCTGTGGAGCATGGCGGCGTTCCCGTTCCTGGTCCCCTTCTGGGCCGGGAGCGGGCTCGTGGTGGACCTCGCCCACGCCAGCGACATCCTCTCCGGGCAGCCCACGTACGTCCTGGTGCTGGCCGTGGTCCGGACCGTCGCCCTGTTCGTCGCCTCGGTGCTGTGCGCCCTGGCGATGATCCGGATGATCCGGGACCGACTGGACGGCAGACCAAGGCCCGACCGGAACCTGTTCCGGAACACCGTCGCGCTGCTCCTGGTCCTGTGCCTCTTCCTGTGGCACACCCCGAGCGCCCTCGCGGTGGGTGCCTCGGCCGGGGTGCTGGTCGCCTTCCTGACCTCGCGGAGGGACCTGCTGCGCCTCCTGGCGGGGGCCCTCGTGGTGACGGCGGTGGGCGCTCTGATCAGCCCGATCAGGACCCCTCTGCTCCCGGGCTCGGACGGCCTCACCGGGTACCTGGGCTTCTCCTCCAGTCTCCTGGGGCACGGCCTGCTCATGCTCCTCTGGGCGGGGTTCCTGTGGCTCGGTTGTCTTTACACGGTCTGGTTGTGGGACGGCATCCGGCAGGTGACGGAGGGCCAGCAGGCCCGCGCGCGGCTGGCGGTGGACGGGGAGCGGCTGCGCTTCACCAACGAGATCCGGGAGCTGCTCCGGCACCGGCTCGACGCCCTGCGGCTCGGTGCCGGGGGCGCCGTGCGGAACGTCCGGAGCGATCCGGAGACGGCGAAGCGGGAGATCGGCCAGGTCCACGAGCTGGCGCGGGCCACGCTGAGACAGGTGCGCTCGGTGGTCCGCGGCTACCGGGACATCGATCTCGACGCGGAGGTGGGTTCGGTCCGCGCCGTCCTGGAGGCCAACGGCACCTTCACGACGGTCTCCGGGCTTGCCGACCTCCGTCTTCCGGCGGACACGTCCGCCCTGGCCGCGTGGGTGGTGCGGGAGGGCGGCACCAACGTCCTGCGGCACAGCCGTGCCCAGCGGTGCCGGATCACCTTCACCGTGGTGCCCGGGCCGGGCCACGGGGAACTGGTCGTGGAACTGGCCAACGACCGGGCGCGGGAGTCCGTCCCGGGCGGGGTCGGGTCCGACAGCGGGCTGGCCGGACTCGCCGAACGGATCGCCGGGGCCGGGGGAACGTTGACGGCGGCGCGGACGGACGACGGCGGTTTCCTGCTCCGCGCGGCTCTGCCCCTCGCGGAACCGGTCCGCGAAGCGACCGGTGCGGGAGGGAACGGCGCGGGTGGGAACGGCGCGGACCCGCTCACACCGGTCGCCGCCGGGCGGGTGCCGGTGGCGTCCGTGCCGGAGGCCTCCGGCACGGACGGAGCTCCGTCCCCGGTGGACGACCCGGAGCTGCTCAGCGACATGGCCAACGACCGGCGGGTCCGGTTCTCCCGACGCATCATCATGGGCCTGATCGGGTTCAACAGCGTGATGATCGTGGGACTGGCCCTCATGGACCTGCGCCTGAGCTCCGAGTTCGGCCTGCCGCTCTGGAGCTCGGTCGTCGGCGGGCTGCTCACCGTGGTGGTCGCGTGCCTGCTCATCCGGCTGCTCCGGGAGCGGGTCGACGGCAACCGGCGGCCCAGCCCGCGACTCTGGTGGATCTCCGTGGGGCTGCTCCTACTGAGCGCGGTGTTCCTGAACAACCCGCCCGTGGTGCTGATCATGATCGGAGCCTGGTGGGGCACCGGGATCTTCTTCACCACCCGTTGGCCCGGCGCGGTGGTCAGCGCGCTGCTGCTGCTCTCGCCCCTGCTGCTGATCCCGACCTTCGGCCCCTTCTTCGCGCCGAACGGAGTCAACCCGTTCGTCTACGGGCTGCTCTGGTTCGTCGCGGTCATCGTGGCCGTCGGCCTCGCCCTGAGCACCTTCGGCACCATCTGGCTGTGGGACATCAGCCGCGAGGCGGTGGCCGGGCAGCGGGCCAGTGCCCAGCTGGCGGTCACCCAGGAGCGGCTCCGCTTCGCCCGGGACATGCACGACCTGCTGGGACACAGCCTCTCCGCGCTGGCGGTCAAGGCGCAGCTGGCCGGACGACTCGTGGACCGGGCCCCGGACCGCGCCGTCAGTGAGATGACCGAGGTCCAGGGGCTGGCCGTCCAGGCGCTCCAGCAGATGCGTTCCGCGGTGAGCGGTGACCGGGAGGCGGACCTGGAGGGTGAGGTGGCGGCGGTCGGCGCGGTCCTGGACTCGGGCGGGACGCGGACCGTGGTCACCGGCCTGGAAGGGCTGGAGCTGCCGCCGAAGGTCGCCGGTCTGGCCGCCTGGGTGGTCCGCGAAGGCGGCACGAACGTGATGCGGCACAGCGACGCGGAGGAGTGCCAGATCAGCTTCCGGCTCACGCGGGACGGAACGAACGTGTCACGGGGCCTGGTGGTGGAGGTGCACAACGACAGCGCGAAGGACGAGACGTCCGGGGGAGGCGACGGCAGCGGGCTGGCGGGGCTCTCCGAGCGGGTCGCCCTGGTCGGCGGAACCCTGTCCAGGGCCAGGACCAGGGACGGCGGGTTCCTGCTCCGCGCCGTGATCCCGTTCTGACCGTCCGCACGGATCCCCGTGCCTCGCGGTCGCCTGCCTCCTGGGTCGCCGCGTCTCGCGGTCCCGGTCCCGTGTCCCGCTTGGGTGACCCGGTTCAGCGGGGTCACCGGTCCCGCGCGGATCCCCTGCTCAGTGGCCTCCTCTCGCGGTTCCCCTGTCCCGCGGCGCCCTGGACCGGGGCGCCGCGGAACGTCCGGGGGGCGTGGGGTCAGACGGTGCCCAGGGTGTCGAAGGCGGCGTCGATCCCCGCCGTGGCCTCCTCGTCGCCGCTGGTGTTGAGTCCGAGCATGAACGCGCCCCGGTCGTCGGTCACCTGGACCACCAGGAACCGGCCGTAGCCGTTCCCGTCGGAGGGATCGCCCAGGGTGGCGCCGAAGGCGGGACGGTCGTCCAGGGTGGTCTCCTCGGAGGGCTCGATCCGCAGGTCCGCGCCCCCGGTGACCAGTTCCCCGGCCATCTCCGTGGCCAGGGACAGCCCGGTGGCCGCGATGGGTTCCAGCGGGCCGAGCTCCTCGGTGCCGGTGACGATCATGGCGTCCGGATCGTCCTCGGATCCGAACACGGTGTACGAGGAGTACTCCGCCGGAACCTGGTCGTCTCCGAGCCGGGCCCACCCCTCACCGGGCAGGACGTAGGCCAGTCCCGACCTGGAGTCGGTGACGGAGCCCTCCCCGCCGGGCGGCGGACCGGATCCGGTGGTCGGTTCCGACTCCTCGGCGGTGTCGTCGGAGGCGGCGTCGTCCCGGGTTCCCGAGCCGTCCCCGTCGGCGCCGGACAGGAACCACCCGATGCCTCCGGCCGTGACCAGGAGGAACAGGAAGGTCACCACGAGCGCGATGGTGAGGGTGACGCGGCGCGCGTTGTCGGGTTCGCGCTCGACACGGCGAGGAGGGCGGTCCGCGGGGGCGCGTGGGTCCGAGCGCTCGACCTCGCGTTCCGGCCTGTCGGGTCCTGCGTGCATCTCGGCTCCTGAGGGGCTGCTGGCCGTTCTGTGGGCTGAGGCCCAACAGGGGCAGTACCCAGTACGAGTCGGCGCGGAGCGGGATGAACGTGGCCAGATCAGGCCGATTCTGGACGGTTCGGTTTCCGAAACGGAGACGAGTGGTGCTTCGGGGGCGGGTGTGAGCTCAGAGGTGCCAGGCGCGCCAGGGCACGAAGTGCGGCAGGACCACGTCGCACAGCGGACGCGAGGCCGACGCGCCGTCCGGGACCGCGCCGTGGACGGGGAGGACGAAGGTGGGCGGGCGATGGCCGTCACGGGCCGGAGGTACCGGTCCCGCGTACCTGGTTTCGGACGGTGTGTCCGGGGCGTCCCCGCCACACGGTCGTTTCGTCCTGCTGGGAGCGGGTTCGCGGGGACTCGGAGCCCCCTGCGGGTGGCTCCCGTCGGGTGAGGTGGTTTCGGACGTCGAGACCGGAGGGTTCCCGGCGTCATCGGTCTCACGGACGCCGTCGCCATCGGGTGGCGGGGCCACGGTGCCGCTGGCCAGGGGAGTCCGGGTCAGGCCCAGCGCGCGGTCGATCTCGGCGGGACTGAGCTGGCGGTCGGTGTCGGCCACCGCGATGAGGACCTCCGCGTACAGCTCGATCTCGTCCAGCGCGACGTGGTCGTGGAGCCGGTCTTCCAGACCCAGGCCGTTCACCACCACTCACCTCCCGGGCACACCCGTGGTCGCAGGACAGGACGTTCGCCCCGCGCGCCGGGGCGATGCGGGCGCGGCGCGACGGAACCGATCCCACAAGGAGAGAGGAGTTCCAGGCTACGGCTGTCGGACCCCGGAGCGCATGACTCTTGTGGGCCAGTGGCGGGCTCATCCGGGTTAGCCAGTGACCCACATCCCCTTGGGGGGAGGGGAAGCGGGGGCCTCCCCCATGCGAGTCACGGTCGGCCGGGGTGCCGACCGCCGCTCCGGCGGCCTCCTCACGTGTGGAACCGGGGCCCGGTACGCGGCACTCGCACGTGCCGGGCCCCGTCACGGGTCGTGAGGCTCCGTCGTGAGTGGCACCTCCCGCCGCCCGGGCCCATGGCGAGGAGGCACGTCCCGCCCCGGGCCCGTCGATCCGTGAGACGCGTCGCGGACCGCTGGGGTGTCGGTGCCCCGCGTCTGCCGGGGCCCATGGTGAGGCGGTACCTCCCGCCGCCCGGGCCCATGGTGAGGCGGCACGTCCCGCTCCGGGCCCGTCGTGAGTCAGCGCCAGATGACGTCCTGGTGCTGGACGGCGTAGGCGGCGTAGGCGGTGGGAGTGTGCTCCAGCACGAGGCGGTCGTCGTCGTTCAGCTCCCGGACGACCTTGCCGGGGAGTCCGGCCCACAGGGTGTTCGGCGGGACGACCTTGCCCGGCGCGACCAGCGACCCGGCGGCGACCAGCGCCCCCCGGCCGACCCTCGCCCCGCCGAGGACGATGGCGCCGATGCCGATGAGCGCCCCCTCCTCCACGACGGCGCCGTGCACCATCGCCTTGTGCCCCAGGCTGACGTCGTCGTGCAGGACGGCGGGCTGGCCCGGGTCGGAGTGGAGTCCGCACTGGTCCTGGATGTTGACCCGCTCACCGACCACGATGTCCTCGGTGTCGGCACGCAGGACCGACCCGTACCAGACACTGCTCTCGGCACCCAGCCGAACACGTCCCACCACCACGGCTCCCGGGGCGATCCAGGCTGTGGGATGGATCTCCGGCTCACCGAAGGGAGCACTGCCGATCCTGGCCTCCGGGCGCGGTTCCATGGCGGGTCCGTCGGTCGCGCTGTCCATACGTGGGTCCTCTCGCTGGGGTCCCCTGGGGTCGGAGGGCAGGAAGTTGACCGCTACGCCCCCGTACGGGGATGATCGCGCATACCTTAGTAAGAACGTGACCAGGGTCCGCACGGCGATGTGCCTGTCACGGCTCTTGACGCCGTGGCGCAGCGCGTGCCTACCTTGGTCGTTTGGACGGTGCCCACGGCGTCACGCTCCGCTCTCGGCCGGTGCCCCTCATCGGGCCGAGCCGGAGCTCCACGGGGGCATCCGCGGGCGAGCCAGACCGAACGGTCCGACGGGTGCTCCGGCGTCACACGGGTACGGGCGACTCTCACCATCTCTCACCATCTGCGACGCGCAGCAACGGTGTACAAGGACATGAAAGGCACATGAGCGATATGTTGCCGGGCGGCGGACTGCAACAAGACCGGTTTCCGACGGTGCGCAAGGGTGGCTACGACAAGGCGCACGTCGACGACTACTACGTCCGAATGGACAATCAGTTCAAGGACCTCCGCGAACGTCTCCAGCGTATGGACGACGAGCTGGAGCAGTACAAGCGCGACCTCGCGATCGCCCGCGAGAAGGCCCAGGTCAAGCCTGAGCACGAGCAGATCAGCGAGCGCATGGCGGAGATCCTCCGCATCGCCGAGGAGGAGGCCAAGGAGCGTCGCTCCCGGGTCGAGACCGAGGTGAAGGAGGCCCAGAAGAAGGCCCAGGAAGAGGTCGCCAAGCACCGCAAGGACTCCGAGGAGCACGCCGAGCGGATCGTCTCCGCCGCGCGTTCCGAGGCCAACGAGATGGTGGGCGGGGCCAAGAAGGAGGCGGACCAGCTCCGTGAGCAGGCCAAGCAGGAGGGCGACCGCCGCCTGAGCGAGGCCGAGGCCCGCGCCAAGAAGATCCACGACACGGCCGACCGCCGCCTGGCCACGCTGACGGCCACGCACGCCGAGGCGCTGCGCCGACTGAAGGACATGCACTCCACGCTGGCCGACCTGGTCACGGCCGAGGACAAGGCGGGTGCCCTGGAGACCGGTCTGTCCCGCGAGGAGATGGTGTCCGCTCCGGCCGAGGCTCCCCAGGGCCAGCAGAACCCGGGCCAGCAGAACCCCGTGCGGCCGAAGCCGGCCGTCAAGCCCGAGAACCGGGCTCCCGAGGGCAAGGCCCCGGAGGCCGCCAAGGCCGCGGAGGCGAAGGCCCCCGAGGCCAAGGCTGCGGAGGGCAAGGCTCCCGAGGCGCCCAAGCCCGCCGCCCAGCCGGAGCACAAGGAGGAGGCCACCACCAAGCTTCCCCCGCTCCAGCAGGAGCCGGACCAGGCCACCGTGCGCATCCAGCCGCTCCCGAAGCCCGATCAGGGTCAGCAGGACGCTCCCAGGCCCGAGGCGCAGCAGGCTCCGAAGCAGGACGAGGGCAAGGGCGGTGAGCCCAGGCCGGCCGCTCCGCAGCCCCCGCAGGGTGCCCGCTTCGACGCCCCGGCCCCGGGGCAGCCGCACCAGTCGAGCGGTCCACAGCAGGCTCCGGCGGCTCCCCCCGCCGACGCCGGGGGTGACCCGGGGATCACCGGCGTGTACCGTCGCCCCGAGGGCGCGCAGCAGCCGCCCGTGAACGACGAGGGCGTGCGGGTCATCCGCAAGCCCTGACTCCGCACCGGACCGGGTTCCCTTCGGGTGCTCGGAGGGTGCGTCACGAGGGCGGGACCAGCCAGTCCCGCCCTTGGTGTTTTGTGGTCAGTTGTAGGGTGACGTCCGCCTTGTCGCAGGCTGTCGGCTACGATGCCGACAGCCATGATTATCCGCGCGGCCATACGGTCCGACCTCGGTGCGATCCTGCGTCTCCTGCGCGAACTCGGTGACACCACCCACACGCAGAGCGCTCATGTTCGCATGTCCTCCGCCGCCGTACGCGCCTGGACCCGTATGGAGAACGACCCCGACCGCACCGTGCTGGTGGCGGAGCGCCGGGGCCAGATCATCGGGACCCTGGACCTGTTGGTGGTGGCCAACCTGACCCATGACGCCCAGCCCTGGGCGGTGGTGGACAACCTCGTCGTCGACCCCGACACCAGACTCCAGGGCATCGGCCGGGCGCTCATGGAGGACGCGGTGGACCGCGCCGCGCACGCGAGCTGCTACAAGATCGAGCTGCTCTCGCACGAGAGCCGCCAGGGAGCGCACCGCTTCTACGCCGCCCTGGGCTTCGACAGCTCCGCCGCGGGTTTCCGCCGCTACCTCTGAGCTCCGGCGCCGAACCCGGCCCGTGACCCCGTGCCCCGTGACCCCGGCTCGCTACCCTTCGGCGGCCTCCGAGCGCCGGGCGGCCCGCTTCGGCCCGCCGCCGCGCAGCGGCACGCCCTTCATGAACGAGACCGCGAGCAGACCCAGCGCGGCGATGGGGATACCGGCCACGAACACGCCCTGCATGGCGTGGTCGAAGGCGCCCACGACCACGTCGCGCACGGGGCCGGGCAGCGAGTGCACCAGCTCGGGTGAGCCCTGCGCGGACTCGGCCGCCTGCTCCAGACCCACCGTCAGATCCAGGGCGCCCGAGTCGGTGCCGTTGGCGGTGTCCAGGGCCAGCGCCTCCTGCGCGGCGGTCGCGGCCGAGGCGAGTTCCGCGTTGAGGCGGCTCACCATGACCGCGCCGAAGGCGGCCACGCCCATGGCTCCGCCCAGGTTGCGGAAGAAGGTGACCGAGGCCGTCCCGGAGGCCAGGTCCTTCACCGGCAGCGAGCTCTGGGTGGCCAGCAGCAGGATCTGCATGTTGAGGCCGAACCCGAGGCCCACCAGCATCTGCCCCACGACCACCGTGGTCAGACCGGTGTCGAACTGGTTCAGGCTCAGCACCGTGAACCCGACCACGCACAGCGCCATGCCGACGACGGTGTAGGCCTTCCACCGGCCGGTCCCGCTGATCGCGAAGCCGGAGCCGATCGAGGTGAGCAGGAACGAGCCCACCAGCGGCAGGGTCATCAGCCCGGAGACGGTCGGGGACATGCCGTGCACCATCTGGAGGAACTGCGGCATGTAGATGATGAGGCCGAACATCATCATGCCCACGGTGACGGAGCCCGCCGAGGCCAGCACGAACGTGCGGTCGCGGAACAGGCGGGTGGGGATGATCGGCTCCTTGGCGCGGCGCTCGACCAGGACGGCGGCGACGGTCAGCAGCACCGAGGCGGCGCCCATGGCGTACGCGGGCACGGAGTTCCAGGGGATCTGGGTGCCGCCCAGGCTGAGCAGGACGATCACCGTGCTGGCGGCGCTGAAGATCAGCCCCGCGCCCAACCAGTCCACGGTGGGCCGGTGGCGCGGGGTGAAGGGCATGCGGAACATGAACTGGATGACGCCGAAGGCCACCACGGCGAGCGGGACGGTGATGAGGAAGCACCAGCGCCAGCCGAGGGGGCTGTCCACCAGGAAGCCGCCGACCAGCGGTCCGAGCACGGTGGAGACGCCGAACACCATGCCGATCAGGCCGCTGTAGCGGCCGCGCTCACGGGGCGAGACGACGTCGCCGAGGATGATGTTGGGCAGCGTGGCCAGACCTCCGACCCCGAGGCCCTGGAGCGCCCGGGCGGCGATCAGCCAGTTGATGTCCTGCGCGAACCCGGCCGCGAGCGAGGCGACGATGAAGACGCCGAGGGCGATCTGGAAGAGGAGCTTGCGCCCCCAGATGTCCGAGAGCTTGCCCCACACGGGGGTGGAGGCGGTCATGGTCAGCAGGGCGGCGGTCGCCACCCAGGCCAGCCGGTCCTGCCCGCCGAGTTCGCCCATGATCGTGGGCAGCGCGGTGCCGATGATCGAGTTGGTGAGCATCGAGGTGAGCATCGCCAGGACCAGGCCGACCATGATGCGCCGCACGACCTGGCGCGGGGGGTACTCGGTCGCGGGTTCGGGAAGGGGTCCGGGGGCGGCCGGGAGGTCCTGGGGGGCGGTTCCGGGGGAGGAGCCCCGGACGGTGGATGTCCCTTGTGCTGACTGTTCCATGAGGCCCCCGATTCCGGACGCACGAAAGCCCCACGGCAAGCACACCGGGGGCAAGCATCCACGTCAGGTATATGTAAACGCTGTTGACCTGTCAAATCGGTATCTCTCCAATGCTTCCGGTATGCGTGGGGTGTACCCAGGTGTCAACCTGGAGTACTGAAAGCCAGATTCGCGGCCACCAAGGGGTGTGCAGATGGAGCGTCCGGAAGAGACCGGAACCGGCGCGGAGGCGCCGACGCGTGGCCGTGAGGCGACCCGGGAGCGCATTCTCGCCAGCGCCAAGACACTGTTCACCAGTGAGGGGTACGGTGCGGTCTCCTCGCGCAAGATCGCCTCGCACGCGGGGGTGAACGTCGCACTCATCAACCGCTACTTCGGCTCCAAGGCCGGTCTCCTCACCGAGATCCTGCGTGAGGACGGCGTCTTCCCCCGGCTCATCGAGGAGGGCGCCCCGGAGGACCTGACGGTGCGGCTGGCCGAACACTCCGTCGGCCGCCTGCACGGTGAGGGCACCCCGTTGCAGCTGTCACTGGACGACTCCGCCGGGGACCCCGACCTCCAGTCCGTCTACCAGGGGCGTCTCAAGAGCGCGCTGATCGACCCGCTCGCGGTCTACTTGGGCGGACCGGACGCCCGCGTGCACGCCTCGCTGGTCGCGGCCGTCCTGCTGGGAGTGGGCAGGGTGCGCCGTGTGGAGGGGGCGACGGCGCTGAGAGCCCACGACCGCGAACAGCTCAAGGAGCGGGTCCTGGCCCTGCTGGAGCTCTGCCTGAAGGACTTCGACGAACCGGAGCCCGAGGGCTCCTGATTGGTTGGGGCCGCGCCGCCCCGCCTCCAAGCCGCCCTCGCCCCGAGTCGCGCCGCCCCCGAGGCGCCCCCGTCCTCCCAGGCAGAGGAGGAGCGGGGGCGCGTCCTGGCCGGTGGCACGGGTACCACCGGGGGTTGGCGGACGGTCGGTGGGATTCATGAGAAGCGGGCCGAGTTCTGTGGTTTATGTGAAATTGCGGCCCGGCTTCTCCACCCCTTTCGAGGACTCCGTTGCCGGTTCGGCAAGGCAACTCGCTTCACCGCGTCCGGCTGAGCAGAGTTGGGTACGGAGGTGGTCGACACATGGCCGACGAGTACGGTTCCCTGTCCGAGGAGATGGACGAGGAGTTCTGGAACGAGCGCTACCGCTCCAGCGAACGGATCTGGAGCGGGCGGCCCAACCGGCACCTGGTCACCGAGATCGAGGGGGCCAGGCCCGGGAGGGCGCTGGACGTCGGGGCCGGTGAGGGCGCGGACGCCCTGTGGCTGGCGGCCCGTGGCTGGCGGGTGACCGCGGTCGACATCTCGTCGGTGGCGCTGGACCGCGCGGCGGCACACGCCGCGGAGGCGGGCGCGGGAGTGGCGGAGCGGATCACCTGGCTGCGCGCGGACGTGACCCGCTGGGCCCCGCCGTCCCCCCAGTACGAGCTGGTCACGGTCCAGTACATGCACCTCTACCCGAACCCCCGGGCGCTGTTGTTCGCGGACCTGGCGGCCGCGGTGGCGCCCGGCGGGGAGCTCCTGGTGGTGGCCCACCACCCCAGTGACCTGGAGACGGGGGTGCCGCGTCCGCCGTACCCGGAGCTGTTCTACGAGGGTGACGCGGTGACCGCAGCGCTCACCGAGGGGGAGTGGGACGTGCTCGTCAACGAGGCGCGTCCCTCGGAACAGGCCATCGACGGGACCATCTACGTCGTCCACGACCTCGTGGTGCGGGCGCGCCGCCGGGCCTAGATCGTGTCTCCTGGATCGTCCCGCGCCCGCGACACCAGGCCGCCTCTCACCGCGCCGATGAGGATCGGACAGCGGAACCCGGCCGCGCCGTGCGAGGCCGCGGAGCCCGTGAAGCGGCGCACAGTAGGGGAGACGGCCGCTCGCCTGGGTGGCGGCTCCGTCTCTTCCGTCGAGAGCGTCCACGACGCCGCTCCCCAGGGCCGCTCGGAGCTCGTCCGCCCGGGGCGGACCGGTGCCGGTCCGGGCTGGCCGGGGGCGGGAGGGGGACCGGCCGCCCCCGGGGAGCCGATGTCGGGGGCGGCCGGTCGGCCTGGTGCGTGCCCGGGAGTGCCCGCCGGGCCACGGGCCACGGCGGGCGGGGCCGGGACGCGCTCGGGACACGACCGGGAAGCGGCCCGAGCCGGGCCGGTCAGTCGCGGAGCTTGGCGACGACGTCGATCTCGACCAGGATGTTGGCCAGGTCCGATCCCACGGTGGTGCGGACCGGGTAGGGGGCGGTGAAGTGCTCTTCGTAGACCGCGTTGAACTCCGGGAAGTCCGCCTTGAGGTTCTCCAGGTGGACCGTGGACTTCACGACGTCGTCCAGCGTCAGCCCGTGCTCCGCGAGCACGGCGGCGACGTTGGCGAGCACCTGCGCGGTCTGCTCGCCCACGGTCGGCGCCACCCGGCCGGTCGCGGGGTCCTGCGGGCCGAACCCGGCCGTGTACAGGAAACCGCCCGCCACGACGCCCTGGCTGTAGGCACCGGCGGGAACGGGGGCCTTGTCGGTCTGGACCGCCTTCTTGGACATGCGTCTCCTTCGGTCGGGTCTCGCGTGCTCCCGTGCGCGCCCGGGATCGTGCGGTCACGCGGGCGGCCCGCGAACACATTTATTGGCAACAAAGTTACCAATTCTCTTTCCTGAAGCGTATCTTGGGCCACACCGACCCTCCGACGGCGGAACCGCCGAACGGGTGTCGGGGACCCCGAACGGAGGAACAGTGCAGCCCGAGACCGTACTCGCCGGAGGTCGGGTGATCGACGGCTCCGGCGGGCCCTCCCGCCTCGCGGACCTGGTCCTGAGCGACGGCCGCGTCACCCACATCGTCCCACCCGGGAGCGCCAGGACCACCGGTGAGGTCGTCGACGTGTCCGGCCTCGCCGTCTCTCCGGGGTTCGTGGACATGCACGCCCACTCCGACCTCGCCCTGCTCGCGGACCCCGCCCACGAGGCCAAGGTCCTCCAGGGCGTCACCCTGGAGGTGCTCGGCCAGGACGGGCTCGGCTACGCGCCCGTCACCGACGCCACCGTCGATCCCATCCGCGAGCGGATCGCCGCCTGGAACGGGACGCCCGACCTCGACCACTCCTGGCGCGGGGTCGGTGAGTACCTCGACCTGATCGACCGCGGGTCCCCGACCAACGCCGCCTACCTGGTCCCGCAGGGCAACGTCCGCATGGCGGTCGTGGGCGACGACGACCGGCCCGCCACCGAGGCCGAGATCGACCGCATGCGCGCGATGGTGGCCCGGGGCATGGCCCAGGGGGCGCACGGGCTCTCCGCCGGACTCACCTACACCCCCGGCATGTACGCCAGCGACGACGAGATCGTCGCCCTCCTCGAACCCGTCCGCGCGGCGGGCGGCTACTACTGCCCCCACCACCGCAACTACGGGTCGCGCGTGGTGGAGTCCTACCAGGAGTGCCTGGAGGTGGCCCGCCGCGCCCACGTGCCCCTCCACCTCGCTCACTGCCACGTGAACTTTCCGCAGAACCGGGGCCGCGCCCCCGAGGTGCTCGACGCCATCGACGAGGCCACCGTCCGCTACGGCCTGGACGTCACCCTCGACACCTACCCCTACCGGGCCAGCGCCACCTACCTCGCGGCGCCGCTGCCCTCCTGGGCACAGGAGGGCGGGACCGCCGCCACGCTCGCCCGCCTGCGCGACCCCGCCACCCGGAACCGGATCCTGCGTGAGGTGGAGGAGGTGGGCACGGACGGCAACCACGGCGTCCCCATGGACTGGACCGCCCTCGTGGTCACCGGGACCGCCGACCCCGCGCTGTCCTGGGCGGTGGGTTCCTCCGTCTCGGACCTCGCCCGGGACCGCGACGAGGCTCCGGGGAAGGTCTTCGTCGACCTGCTGATCGCGGACGAGCTGCGCAGCGGGTGCCTGCTCCAGGTCGGGAACGAGGAGAACATCCGCACGATCATGCGCCACGGCGCGCACACGGCGGGCAGCGACGGCATCCTCGTCGGGGAACGGCCCCACCCGCGCGGCTGGGGCACCTTCCCCCGCTACCTCGGCCACTACGTGCGGGAACTGGGCCTGCTCAGCCTGGAGGAGTGCGTCCGCCACCTCACCTCACGTCCCGCCCAGCGGCTCGGCCTCACCGACCGGGGGTTCATCCAGGTCGGCGCCCTGGCGGACCTCGCCGTGTTCGACCCCGACACCGTGAACTCACCCGCCACCTACGAGGAACCCCGGCAGACCCCCGTGGGCATCGAGCACGTCCTGATCGCCGGAGAGTTCACCGTCCGGGACGGGCGCCGCACCGACCGCCTCCCCGGCCGATCCGTTCGGAGGAACGCCCGATGACCCGGATCGACGCGGTCTGCGTGGGGGAGACCATGGCGGTGCTCACCTCACCCGAGGCCCTGGCCGAGGACGCCCGCCTGACGGTGGGCACCGGCGGCGCCGAGTCCAACGTGGCGATGGCGCTGGCCCGGCTCGGCCACCGCGCCGCCTGGGTGAGCCGGGTGGGCGCGGACCCCTTCGGGCGGATGGTCACCGACGCCGTCGCCCGCTGCGGGGTGGACGTGCGCGGAGTCGAGGTGGACCCGGACCTGCCCACCGGCCTCTACGTGAAGGACACCGCTCCCGGCGGCGCGGGGGTCCTCTACTACCGGAGGGGTTCGGCCGCGTCGATGATGTCCGTGGTGGACGGGGAGAAGGTGTGGTCCCGGGGGCCCCGGCTGGTGCACCTGTCCGGGATCACCCCCGCGCTGTCCTCACGCGCCGCCGCGCTGGTCCGGGACCTCCTCGACCGGCGGTCCGGCAACGGCGCGCTGCGCTGCTTCGACGTCAACCACCGGCCCGCCCTCTGGGACGCCCGGGAGGCCGGGCCGGTGCTGCTGGACCTGGCCCGCCGCGCCGACGTGGTGTTCGTCGGCCGTGACGAGGCTGAACGCCTGTGGGGCACCCCGGCCGTGGAGGACGTCCGGGCGGTCCTCCCGGAGGTGCCGACCCTGGTGGTCAAGGACGCCGAACACGGGGCGACGAGCTTCGACGGGGCGGACACGGTGTTCGTGCCCGCCCCGTCCGTGGAGGTGGTGGAGGAGGTCGGCGCCGGTGACGCCTTCGCCGCCGGTTACCTGTCGGGCCTGCTCGACGGACTCCCCCCGGAGCGTCGGCTGAGCCTGGGACACGTCACGGCGGGGGAGGTGCTGCGCTCCCGCGGCGACACCCTCGAACGGGTCCCGGACGAGGTCGCCCGCATCCGCGCGTCGGACGGCTAGCCGATCACGATGGCCCCGGCCAGGACCGGGGTGCCGAAGCGGACGGAGCCCTGACCGGAGGCCAGGGTGCGGCTGCCCTGGCAGCTGGTGCCCGCGAAGAGTGCGAACCGGGACTCGCCCTCGATCTCGACCACCCCGCCCTGGCCGGTCTCCAGGACACGGCAGCCGCCGTTCTCCACGTTCTGCTCGTGGCCGGACTCGAAGGTGACCCGCACCGGGGCGGTCTCCTCCTTGCTGGCCATCCCGGAGATGGCTCCGGCGATGGTCGCGGACATGGTGGCGAGGTTGGCAGGGCGGATCGGCACGGGATTCCCCTTTTCACCGGGCTCGCGCGAGCCCTTGAGGCACAGGTACTGGAGACGCGGACGGGCACCGAAGGGCGCTGCCGAGTGCGGAGATGGTTACTCTGTGTCATTTAGCTACAGGATCACGCGAAAGGTGGGGAGCCACGGCGGAGTGTCGGCGGATTTCTCCACAGGGTGAACGGGCCCCTGTCGACCTGGTGGAGGGCTGGATAGGATGGGGGCAACGGACGGGAAGGGAGGGCGCGCGTGCAGTACCTGCTGCCGTTCTTCGAGTTCCTCGCCCTCGGCTTCCTCCCGGTCGACCTCCCGCTCCCCGGTGGGGAGAGCGGTGCCCTGACCCTGCTGGTAGTGGCGGTCGGCGCGGCCCTGACCTGGCTGGCCCTGCGCGGCACGGCCCTGTGGCCGGTGGGCGACACCGCCACCGGGACGGCGCACGCGATGCGCCGCAGAGCCAGGAAGCTCCCCGTCCTCACCCTGTGCGACCCCGACGCGGCGGGCAGACCGCGTCCCCGAGCCCCCGGCGCGGCCCTTCCGGCCGCTCGCTGACCCACGCCCGGACGCGCCCCCGCGCGCGTACCGCCGTGGCTCGGCTCCGAGCGGCCTGACGTCTGAACTTCCCACCCAGACGAAGGGTCCCGACCTTGTACACCTTCGGGCCGATCGCGGCCGTCATCAGCATGCTCTCGGCGGTCCTCGCCGCCCTCACCACCACACTCACCCCGCTCGCCGGGGCCACGGCCGCCGGACTGGCGATCGTCGGCCTGACCGTCGCCGTGCGCCTCCTGCTCCTGCCGCTGGGGGTGGCCCAGGTACGCGCGGAGAAGCAGCGCGCCCGGATCGCGCCCCGGCTCGCGGAGATCACCAAGCGCCACGGGAAGAACCCCGAGCGGATGCTCGCGGAACAGCGCAAGGTCTACACCGAGGCGGGTACCTCGCCGTTGGCGGGCTGCCTGCCCGGCCTCGTGCAGATCCCTTTGGTCGTGGCCCTGTACGGGCTGTTCATCGGAGCCGGACCAGGGGAGGAGCCGCTGCTCGCGCACACCTTCGGCGGGATCGAACTCGGCTCCACCCTGGTCACCAGTCTCGAGGGGGTCCTCGTCCCCCCGGTCTTCGCCGCACTGCTGGTGCTCCTGGCCCTGGTGGCCTGGGCCAACCGCCGCTACGTGGTGTTGCCGATGATGCGGGACAACCCCGGGCAGCCCCCGATGTTGGCGGCACTGTCGTACATGCAGTTCACGACCGTGGTCATCGCGGCGTTCGTGCCCCTGGCCGCCGGGATCTACCTGTTCGCCTCCACGGCCTGGGCGCTCGCGGAGAAGGTGGTGCTGCGCAGGGTGCTGCCGGACTGATCCCCGCCCCGGGGCCGCCCCGGCCGTCAGAACTCGACGGTCACGCAGGCGAGGCGGTCCCCGGCGGTGCCCGCGTGCCCCTCGTGGGTGGAGGTGTGCTCGTCGTGCAGCACCAGGGAGTGCGCCTCGCCCTCGCGGAACTCCCAGTCCACCGTCGAGGTGACGAAGGCGTTGCCGCTTCCGTCGGTGGTCATGTCCAGCCAGACCTCGTTCTCGTGGTTGGCGTAGTCGGGGTCGGTGGAGGGCTCGTCCTCGGTCGCCGCCGGGTCCACCTCGTTCTGGTAGTGCGGACCGGCGTCGGCGGGTTCGTCACCGCACGGGCGGGTGTGCACGTGGGCGCCGAAGTCCCGGTCCGCCTCCAGGCCGGTCCCGGTGAACTGCACGAACGTGGAACCGTCCTGGACGCGGACCTGGACGTCCGCGGTGGCCCCCTCGGGGACCGCGGTCTCGTCGTAGGTGATCGCCCCGGCGCTCTCGCCCGGCGGGAGGAAGATCGAGGCGGTCACGCTCGGGGAGGTGGTCGGCTGGGCGGCGGGGTTGTCCGTGGCGGCCGCTCCGTCACTGGTGGAGGGGGCGCCCTGGGCGCACCCGGTGACGAGAAGGGCGGTCAGGACCAGACCGACGGAGGGTGGCGTGGTGCGCATGTCGGGACTCCCCGGTGATCAGTGCTGTGGCTGTCCGCAACGTTACCCAAAGTGCATGTCAGATAACGCCGAGTGCGGCAACTGTGGTGTGCTCGGAGGGTCGGCGCCGCCCCCGTGAGGGCGCGACCGCGCGCCCGACGCCCCTGTGGGGCTCCCGGCGCGCTCCTGGGGCCCCTCCGGTGAGGGGACCGTACCAGCAGTGCGGGCGGGGAAGGTCGGCCCCTTCGGGGATGGCAGACTGGTGCGTCCCACCACGAACCCTTCTGAACAGGCGACATGAGAACGATCAAGCGCGGCGGCGAACACGAGATCGAGATCAGGAAGTCCCGGTTCATCTGCGCCATGGCCAGGGTGGACGACGAGGACGCCGCCCGCGCGTTCATCGCCGAACGCCGTAAGCAGCACTGGAGCGCGAACCACAACTGCACCGCCTACGTCCTGGGTGACGACGGTGGGGTCCAGCGGTCCAGCGACGACGGCGAGCCGGGCGGCACCGCCGGGGTGCCCATGCTGGAGGTGCTCCGCCATCGGCGGATCACCGACACCGTCGCGGTGGTCACCCGGTACTTCGGCGGCACCAAGCTGGGCGCTGGCGGGCTCATCCGGGCCTACGGCAACGCGGTGTCCGCCGCCGTCGAGGAGTTCGGTCTGCTGGAGCGGCGCCAGCTCCTGGTGGTGGACGTGTTCGCCGACTACGTCCTCGGCGGGCGGCTGGAGAGCGACCTGCGCGACTCCTCGACCACCGTCCGGGAGGTCGCCTACGAGGACCGGGTCCGGATCCAGGTGGCACTGCCGGAGGCCGACCTGCCCGGCTTCGAGGTCCGCCTCGCGGAGCTGACCGGAGGCCGGGCCGAGTTCGAGGTGAGGGGTGTCACCACCATCGAGGTGGAGCCCGAACCCGGCTCCTGAGCCCGGGAGCGGCGCGCTCACAGGCCCGTAACGAGTGGTCGGCACCGTGTATCCACCTGGCCGCTCCCCGGCTTAGGATTTGCCGTAAACGTCATCGTTTCGTGGGGAGATACCGTCAATGCGCAGCTCACGGGTGCTTCAGGCGCTGACCTGTGGCCTTGCGGCGCTGCTGGTCGCGGGTTGCACCGGTGATCCGGAGCCGCCCGCCCCCGCACCGGAGGAGGAGCCCCCTCCGATCCCCACGGAGTTCGAGGGAGAGCTGCCCCCCGGCATCGAGGGCGAGGTCCTGCGCCCCCTGCACGGTGAGGACGCGGGCTCCCACGACATCCTCGACGACCCCCTGGGCGTGCGGATCAGCCCGGTCGGCGCTGCCTTCCTGATCAGCTCCGGCGGTGAGGACCGGCACCTGCTCCAGGACGCCGCCACCGGCGACACCCTCTGGGAGGGCGAGGCGCGCTTCCGGGGGTTCGACACCGACTCCGGGGGCGAGACCGTCCTGCTCATGACCGACACGGACGACACCCCCTTCGTCCTGGACGCCGAAGGGCAGCGGCTCTGGGAACCGGCGGAGGAGGGCGACCTCTACCTGGACGGCGTCGCGGTGCGCCGCCCGGCCGAGTGGAGCTCGGAGGAGCCCCACGGCGACTTCTCGGTGCTGGACGCCGAGGGCGCGGAACTGTGGTCCTACACCTTCGAGCCCGAACCGGAGGACACCGAACCCGAGGACGCCGAGACGGACGAGGACGACGACGAGACCGCTCCGGAGGACACCGAGGCCAGCGCGGACGACCCGGAACGCCTGGGCGTCCCGGTGGCCGCCTGGGACGACACCGTCCTGCTGGACTCCGGGGACTCCGTCCTGCGCGCCCACTCGCTCGATCCCGAGGACGCGGGCGAACTCCTGTGGTCGGTGGCGGCCAGCGACGAGGAGCTGGGACTGCCCGCCACCGCACCCGTCCCCCTCCCCCAGATCCTCGGGGTGTTCCCCGCCCCGGAGCCCGAGGACGGCGCGGAGGACGAGGGCGCGGAGAACGAGGACGAGGACGAGGAGGACCGGGCGGACGAGGACGTCCCGGCGACGATACTGCTGCGCTGGGCCCAGCCCGAGGCGCCCTCGGTGCTCTCCGCCCACGACACCGTGGACGGCGAGCCGCTGTGGACCCTGGAGGAGGCGGGCACCAACCCGGTCTCGCAGCACTTCGACGAAGCGGGCGTCCCCGGGCTCCTGTACGACTCCGCCACCGGAACCCTCCTGTTGTCGCAGGCCAGCGGTGAGGCCACCATGGTCGCGGTCGACCTGGTCCGCGGCGAGGTCCGCTGGGGCCTGGAGGAGGACGACGGTTCGATCTCGCCGGCCTTCGCCCACGGCGGCCTGGTCTACGGGGACTCACGCTCCAACGAGGACGGCGACCTCCAGCTGGTGCTGGACGCGCAGACCATGGACGTGGTCGGGGACGAGCTCTCCGCCTACGTGGAGGCGATCACCGACACCGGCCACGCCATCCTCGTCCAGGACCGGCAGCGCTTCGTCGTCGGCCCGGAACCAGAGGACCCCGAGGCGGACGAGGACGCGGAGGGGTCCGAACCTCCAGAGGACCCGGAGGACGCCGAGTCACCCGCCCCGTCCGACGAGGCCAGCTGATCCGGTGGACGACCGCACACCCGACGCCCGCCCCGGGTACGAGCGGAGCGTCGTCACCAACCCGGTGCTGCGGATCGCGGGCATGGTGGTCGGCCCCGCGATCGCGGTGGTCGGCACCGGCGTCCTCGTCGTGGACGAGGGGCCGTTCTGGTGGCCCCTCCTCGCGGTGCTGTTCCTCGCGGCCGTCATCGGCGGGGCGCTCGTGTACGTCTCCAGCGTCCGCATGAGGGTCGCGAGCGGAGTGCTGGAGATCCACGCGGGCCGTCGCGGCGTCGGGCTCCGGACCGACGAGATCGCCTACGTCGGCTGGGCCCGCCTCGAGGGCCGCCACGTGTGGCGCCCGAGCCGGTTCAACCTGACCAACGCCCGCGCGGGGGACGGCGTCGAGATCGTCTGCCGGGACGGCCGGTACGTCACCGCCCGCACCGACACCCCCGACGCACTCGTCCGGGCGCTGCTCGCCGAGGGCATGGACCCGGGGGCGACACGCGTCCCCTTCCCCTTCGAGGCCGTCCGCTACGGCCGCGTCCGGGAGGTCCGGCGCGAGGAGCGCACCACGGATCCGGGCTGACGGGGCCCGTTCACTGGCGGCGTTCGGGCATTCGCAGGACCACCCGGAGACCGAGCGCCCCGGTGTCGAGGGTGCCGTCCTCGTGGGCCTCCCACTGCCAGCGCGCGTGCACCGACTCCCCGGTCCCCACCACGAGGGTGTTCGGAGGGATGTTGGCGAGCACGTGTTCGTCCGACGTCCCCAGCGGACGCGGCACGACCACCACGAGCGGGTGCTCGGGGCTGTGCTCCAGGCCCTGGACGGGATCCGGGACGGTCAGGTCCGGCAGCGCGGCGGGGACCACGGTGTGCAGCGGCTGACCCGACTTCAGGACCCGCATCGTCAGGCCCTTGGCGTGGAGCGCGTCCGCGACCACGCGCACCGCGTCGGCGGCGACCGTGCGATCGCCGCCCACCGCCAGCAGGCCGCGGACCCGGGTGAGGTCGACGTGGACCAGTGCGTCCCCGTCCTCCAGGGTGCCCAGGCACGCCAGGACCCCGTTGACCACGGGGCGGACCATCGTGTGGGTGGACGCGGCGAAGTTGAGCGGGCCCGAGGACCCCGCACCGCGCGCGTAGCGCCAGGTCGTGGTGTCCACGACCCGCCACGAGGTGGCGGGAGGGGTCGCCCCGGCGGGGACGATCGCGGTCGTCTCCCCGGGCGTGGTCAGGATCGCCACGGGCCGGGCGGGGATCTCGGCGGGCGCTCCGAGGAGGTCCGCGTGGGCGCCTCCCGCGCGGTGGACCGCGTCGGGATCGGCCGTGACGCGCTCGGTCGCGGCCCGGCGCCGACGCGTCGCGGCGGCGATCCGAGCCGAGCGGGGCTTGCGGGGCCTGCGCCAGGGGAGCGCGGCGATCTTCCGGAACGGCCAGGCGACGGCCCGGCCGATCGGCTGCCAGAACAGCGTCAGCAGGGTCAGCAGGATGAGTCCCGCCGCACCGGCCGCGAGGAGGCGCGGGTCGATCTTGGGCTTGTCGTCCTGCGGGGTGACGTCGGTGACCTCACCCTCCTGCGCCGACGGTTCCTCCTCGGGCGGCGGGGAGTAGGCGGGAGGCGCCGGGTGCGGACTCGGCGGGGCCACGCCCTGGGCGTTGGCCTGGTCCACCGCGACCACGCACAGGGGGTCGCGGCCCTCGTAGACGCCGTCGCCGCCGGAGTCGAAGGGGACCACCAGTCGCCAGTCCGTCTGGACCGCGCGGTCCTCGCCCAGGGCCTGGCCGTCCGACTGGGTGCGGCCCACGTTGAGTTCGTGGATCTCGTCGGCGCGTTCCGGGTCGTCCAGGATGAGGTCGGCGATCGCCTCCAGCCCGGGGGAGCCCTCCGGCACCACGTAGTAGTAGACCTGCGGGCACATGTCGTAGGTGCCCGTGGTGTCCGCTCCGGCCGGGGCCGCGCCCAGCGCGGACAGGAGGACCGCGACCAGGGAGGTACCGACGACGAGGGTGGAGGCGGTGCGGACCGTCCGCGTCGCCGCCGACCGTGCTTCGAGGGGTCGTGCCGCCGCTGTCAGGTTCACTCGCTCTCTCCCGTTGCCGTCATCACTGGTGGTTCGCCCGGAGGAGATGATGCGGAAAGTCTCCTCCCGGTTCGCGGGAACTCGGAGGGCTTCCGGTGCATCTGTTAACTCATGGGGGTGGGAGTCTATGATGTCGGACTCGCGCGGTGCCCAACGCCCCCGAGCCCTGTGAACACCCGGATGTTCTTGCCCCTGCCCGTGCGGTGAACACGACGGTGCCCTGTCGGACCTGGAAAGCGAGTACCTCGGGACGTGGCCAAACAACCTCGTGAGTACCTCCAGTGGGACCTGCTCGACCGCCCCGAGGACCCCGTTCCGTGGCGAACGAGTGATGTCAGCTCCCTGAGCAAGTTCTACGAGAAGCTGTCGGACGCGGCCGAACAGGCCGCGGCCGACATGCGGCGCCTCGAAGGCGACTCACTGGGCGAGGGCGACACCGTCTCGGCTCTCAAGGAGCTCGTCAACGAGCTGCCCAAACACCTCGACAAGGCCCAGGAGGCCTACGAGAAGGGTTACAAGGCCCTCGACAAGTGGGAGATCTCCCTCGGAACGGCCCGCCAGGACAGCGCGGCCATCGTTCGCCAGGCAGCCGCGGCCTACAACGCGCTGGAGGACACGGACGCCTGGAAGAAGAAGGTCGACGGTGAGGACCCCGAGCGGGACGCGTTCATCACCAGGCTCACGAGTGTCCTCAACGACATGGACGAGGCCGCCCGGGAGTGCGCCGACGCCCTGGAAGAGGCCAAACAGGGCAGTCCGCGCAAGCTGTGGGGCTGGCTGGACAAGATCGTCACGTGGGTCGAGGACAACCCGCTGCTGTACGCGGTGGCCATGGTCGTCGCGGGTCTGGCGGCCATCTTCATTCCCGGACTCGGTATCGCCCTGGCCCTGACCGTCCTCGCGATCAGCGCCGCATCGCTGCACAAGGAGGGCAAGCTCGGCTTCAACCGGGAGTCGCTGTTCACCCTGGGCATGGACGCGATCTCCCTGATTCCCGGCGGTGCCCTGCTGCGCGGTGGACGCGCGGTCAGCAGGGTGGCCGGTGCGACGGCCACCCGCGTTCCCGGTCGTGTGGCGGGTGGCGTGAGCCGGGCCGCCTCCTCGGTCCGCAGCGGCGCCAGCCGTGCGGTTCCCGCCACGGTGAAACGGGCGGCCAACACCACGGGCGGGAAGATCGCGACGAGTATCACCAAGGACAGCGCGGCCAGCATGGCCTCGTCGGTCACGGTGCAGGTCGCGGGTGAGGGCAAGAGCCTCAGCGACATCAACTGGACCAATGAGGCCCTGACCGCTGTCGGGACCAGCGCCGCCGGTTCCACCGTCGGGGTGCTCGCGGACAACGGCTCGCTGCCCAACTTCCTCGGTGGCGGTTCCGGGAGCGGGGGCTCCGACGGCGGGGGGCCCGACCCGGCGACAGGGGCCGGTGGGGCGGACCCGGCCGGAACCCAGGGCTCCGGCGGAGGGGGCGACACCGGCGAGAGCGGCCCCGCCACCGGCGAGGGCCGTACCGGAGAGGCGTCGCCGGAGGCGGACGTCGTATCCGCTCCCGGTGCCGTGGGCGGTGGTGGCGGCGAGGGTGCCCAGAACCCGGCGGCGGTCCACAACAGCGGCCCGAATGGGGACGGTGGTCCCGCTCCGGGTGGGGTATCGGAGTCCCGCGCCCCGGAGGTGAACGGTGGCCTGGGGGAGAGCGGTCCGAACGGGGACGGTGGTCCCGCTCCGGGTGGGGTATCGGAGTCCCGCGCCCCGGAGGTGAACGGTGGCCTGGGGGAGAGCGGTCCGGCTCCCCTGAGCAACGCGGGCGGGGGCGACGGTGCTTCGGTCCTGTCGGGGAACGAGGACGTGGGCGCCGCCTCGACCCGCTCCCATGATCCGGAAACAGCGCCCGGTCCCGTGGGGCCGGAAGCCGGTTCCACGAACGCCTCCGCGGTCCCGGACGGTCCGGACGGAAGGCCGTCCAACACGGGCGACGCGAGCGAGACCCCCGCCGACAGCGACGGACCGGCTCCGCGTGACTCCGGAGAGAGCCAGGCCGGGCGAGGCCCCAGCAGCGAACCCAGGGAGGAGTTCGCTCCGGTGCCCCCGTCCCGTGGCGGCGCGAACACGCCCCAGCCGCCCGCCTCCCCTCGGGCCCGGATCGAGGAGCCGGGCGAAGTGAACCTGGCGCCCGGGAACCGCGACGGTCAACCCGGCACCTCCACTCCGGCAGGGGCGCGCCCCGACGAAGGCGCCCCGAGGACCCCGGGGTCGCACGAGTCGCACCCCGCGCCGCGCGACGGCGACCAGCACGCGAACACGGCGGAGCAGCGGACCCCGGAACGGGCGCCCGGCGAGGCCGAGCCCCGCCAGCGCGGTGAGGACACTCCGGCCCCCGACGCCCCACGTGGTGACGGTTCCGGTGCCTCCCCGCAGGGCGGCCCGGTCGTCACCCACACCCGTACCAACGGCCAGGGCGAGTTCACCACGACGCGCGGAGCCGACGGGGAGCAGAACACCGCCTACCGCTACCCGGCCACCCGCGAGGGCGGCTCGGACTTCACCATGAACGTGACCCGTGACGGTGTCGACGTCAACGGCACCAGCGTGCGGAGCACCGGGCGCGGGTTCGACATGTCCTCGGCGGACGGCTCGTCGGTCCGTGCCCAACGGGACGGCACGATCCGCGTGGGCGACCTGGAGGTGACCGGCCCCGGCGGCAGGGGGCGTGCCTCCTACCGGGACGGTGAGCTGACGGTCTCCACGAGCGACGGGGACGTCTCCGTCTCCCGGGACCCGAACGGCAGCGAGGTCCGCACCGGGGACGGCCTCACCGTCCGCCGGGACGCGGACGGTCTGCGGGTCAGCCACACCGGCGACGGCCCCGCTGACCTGCGAACCAACGGCAGCGGACCCGACGTCACCCGGGGCGCCGCCGACAGCACGGGACGTCCTCCGCGTTCCCACGCGACGGATCCGACCACGGGCAGAAGCGCCGAGGTCGGGGTCGACGGCTACCGGGTCGACGTCCCCGGCGGCGGCTCGCACGGCTTCGACCGCGCCGACGGGACGGTCCGCGTCACGTCGGGTGGAGCCCGCGCCGAGGTCCGGCCCGACTCGGCACACCTGTCCCACGCGGACCGGGCCGTGGACTTCGCGCTACGCCAGGACGGCACCGGCAGCGTCAGGGGCGGCCCCTCCAGCGCCGAGATCCGCGCGGACGGCGGCATCGACCTCCGGTCGTCCACGTTCGGGGAGGGGAACGACGCCACCCTCCGGCAGGTGGACGACGGCCAGGGCGGCACCCGCCCCGTGTTCAGGTCCGGGAACGTCACCGCGGAGCCCGGGCAGGTCAGCTTCGACCACGGCTCCCGGGTCCAGATCGTGGACCACCAGGGAACGAGTGCGATTCGGGTGGTCGACGGCGGCCGACAGCGGACCTACGACATGGACGGAAGGCCCGTCCAAGGCGAGACGTACCCGAGTCTGCCCCTGAACCCGGCCACCGGCACACCCTCCCTGGTGATCGGCTCCCCGGACGGCCGCACGCTCACCAGCGTGACGATCGAACCGGGACGCGGCGGCGACGGCCCTGGAGCGGCCCCCGCGTTGCGCGTCGAGAACCCCTACGGCTGGTCGGCGCGTGCCTCCCAGGACGGAGACGTGAGCGTGGCGGCACCCGGGGGAAGGGAGAACTCCCTGGAGGTGACGCGTCGAGGTGACGGCTCCGTGGCGGTGAACACCAGGGACGGGAGCCACCGGGCCGACAACGGCGGCGGACGGCTCAGCGTCTCCGGGCCCGAGGGGCTCAGGGGCGACACCGACGGCGACCGGGTGCGGGTGACCGACGGAGAGGCCACCACGACCGCGCGCACGGACGAGGGCAGCGCCGTCCCGGGCGAGAGGGTGGCCGAGACCAGGAGCGACAGCGAACAACGACCCCCGTTCGGGGAGAGCACCACGCACGAGTCCTCCGTCTCCACGAGCGAGGGGACGAGCGTCCGGGCCGGGGGCGACGGGGTCCACACGACGATGCGCCCGGGCCGGGAACCCGGCACCGTGAGCTCCGGCGACCGGACCGTGGAGGTCGGCTCCGACGGCCTGACGGCGCGGGGCACCGGTCGCGACTCCGACGCGTGGGAGGTGTCGACCGGCCCCGAGGGAACGCGCGGCAGCAACGGTGAACAGAGCATCGAGGTGACGGCCAGGCCCGGTGGGCCCGGTGTGCAGAATCCGATCCACACGGGGAACGGCCGGTGGCCCCGGCTGCGTGACCCGTTGGTCTCGCCCGACCAGATCCGGTTCGAGTCCGGCGGGAACGTCTCGGGCACCCGGTCGGCCTCCGGCCGCGCCGAGGTCACCGACGTCTCCAGCGGAACCACGGTCAGGGACGCCCGGGGCGGGGTGCGTGTCGACTCCGGCGGCGGCCCCGAGCTGCGCGTCACCGAGGGACACGTCCGCGTCACGGCACCGGACGGGGTACAGCACCGGGTGGACATCCCGGGTTCCGGGCCCGACGGCGGCCCGGCCCGCCCTGACCGGGACGGCGCGCGCACCGCTCCGAGGACGGACGACGGTAACGGCGCCCCCCAGCGGGACGGCGACGACACCGCCTCCGGCGGAGGGGACAGGCGTGACTCCCAGGGGCCGGAACGTCCGGGCTCCGATCCGGTCACCACGCTCCGGGACACCCGGAGGGCGGCCCTCGAAGCGATCCCCTTGGAGCTGCTGAAGAACATCCTCAACGTGGCCACCGGGACGGGCTTCGACTTCGCCCGCCACTTCGCGGCCGAGGCGACGGGCTGGGACTGGATCTCGGACGGCATCGCCTTCGGACCCGACGGCATGCCCAACCCCAGCTACGTCGTGCAGTCCTTCATGCAGCTCGGCACGGCGATCCCCAAGGCGGCGGCCGAGGGCAGGTACGGGGGCGCCGACGGCCTCCCCAATCTCCCGCTGGAGCTGAGCCACCAGGCCATGCGCAACAACCTCCGCGACGCGTACCTGGAAGAGCGCGAGGAGGACTTCCTGGACGGCCAGGAGCTCGAGAAGCAGCGCGCGGTGCTCGACGGTCTGCTCTCCGACGCGGCCAGGGCCGAAATCGAGCGATCCCGGGAGGGCCTGCCGCCCGACGAGGCGCGGTGGCTGGACAGCTTCGTCGCCGCCGCCGAGCGGGAACTGGTGGCGGTCGAGGCCAGACTCGCGGAGCTGTACGACATGGACCTCGACCACATCAGGGGCCTGAGGAAGGACGTCGAGGAGTGAGCCGGACCAGGCCCCCCGGGACCAGCGGCAACGAGAGGAGCACCTGATGGCCACCATCGTCAGTATCGACACGGACGCCCTGATCGACATGCGGGGCTCGCTCAACAGGATCCAGAGCGCCTTCGCCGAAGCCGAGGGCGAATCCTACCGGAGCCCCGAGGACCGGGCCGAGGACATCGGTCCGGGCAACCTGGTCGACAAGGCCAAGGACTACGGCAAGGACTGCAAGAAGAACTACGAGCGGCAGGCCGAGGACCTCGGAGCCCTTCTCCAGGCGCTCACCCCCGTGATCGAGACCTTCCAGGAGGCGGACGAGGAGATGGGCAAGAGCCTGACCGACCAGGAGCAGGGCGGACCGCCGCCGCCTCCCGGGCACCCCAACCAGGCCGCCGTCTAGCCCCACCGCCCGCACGGGCCGCGACCGCACCGGGCCCCACCCGGCCGCACGAGGAGAACCACCGCCATGCCCTACCTGTTCGAGGAGGACCTCCCGCAACGGGACATCCTGTTCGACTACGCGCTTCCGGAAGGCTGGAAGCAGTACGACCTGTCCGGCGACTCGCTCGCGGAGATGCGCGCCAAGGTGCTGGAGGCGTACGGGAACCGGCCGGAGGAGGCGGAGGCGCTCAACGAGCTCATCGCCGACATGGCCAGGGTGACCGACGAGGCGACCGGGTCCGGGCTGATCTCGGCCGCCGGGACCTTCGAGGAGTACGACGACGGGTTCTTCATGGCGACCGTCTGCGTCTTCGCCTTCCCGGCGGGCCGGGGCGAGCACACCATCGACCCCCTGCGCCTGGTCGACTACGTCTACCAGGACTCGGCCACGGCGCGTGAGGGCACCTGGCTGAAGAAGACCGTCGTGGACCTGACCGAGTCCGGGCTGGGCCAGTGCGGTCGCATCGAGGGCGTCACGGACCACGACACCGACGAGGCGATCCTGCGCACGGTGGCCATGCACACGGCACTGGAGTACCCCGGCCTGGACAAGCGGATCCTGGTCAGCTGCACCAGCCCCAACTCCCGCGAGGTCGACGAGGTCCTGGACCTCTTCGACGCGATCACCGCGTCGGCGCGCTTCTGGGAGCGCGACGTCCCCGTCGACGAGGGGGACTGACCCCCGAACGGCGTGGGCCGACGGCATCCGGTGGCATCAGGGGTGAACCATCACCCCTGAGCAGGTATCAGCCACAATGAGCACAGAAGGGCTCCCGGCCCCTCGGCCGGGCTCGGCCGCCCCGGGAGCACACACACGAGGAGAGACACATGCCCGCGTACAACGTCGACAGTGACAAGACCGAGGAGACCTCCGGCTCCCTCACCCAGGAGTTCAACGAGTTCACCGAGCGCCTCCAGTCGATCAAGAACAAGGTCGACGCGCTGATCTCGGACGGCTACAGCACCCCTGCTGCGGAGAAGCACTTCCGTCCGTTCTTCGAGGACTTCAACAGCGGCTTCGAGGACGTCAACAAGGGCCTCGACGGCATCGCCAAGTACCTCAAGCAGGTCGGCACCACCTTCAGCGAGACCGACGAGAAGCTGGGCGAGGGCCTCAAGGGCTGACGGCCCCGAGCCACAGCCGAACCCCGCGCTCCTCGCGGGCACCCGCCCCGAACAGAGCAGCCCCGCCCCGACCGCCCGCGCCGGGCCCCTCTCCACCCCCCGGCTCCCGCGCGGGCCCGGGGCGGACGCGCGGCCCCCACCGACCGCCGCGTCGACCAACGCGACCCGCCCCCGAGGGCAGAGACCCGGAAGCAGTCCTCACCGTGCGCCTTCTCTTCACCGCGACTCCCGCCACCGGTCCGTCCGTGGACGGGCCCAACGGCTCCGGCCCCGTCGCCTCCTCGCCCCTGCGTCTGGACATGCTCGTCGACGCCGACCCCAGCGCCACCGTGCGCCAGCTCACCGAGGTCGTGGACCCGGTGGTCCGCACGGTGCCGCGCGTCAACGGCCAGGAGGTGCCCCTCTACGTCGGTGACCGGCGGGTCGATCCGTCCGTGTCCCTGGCGGACGCCGGGATCCTGGACGGGTCGGTCATCGGTGTGGGCGGTCCCGCCGAGGTCAAGGCGGAACCCCCGGGCGTGGTGGAGGTCCGGGTGGTCTCCGGCCCCGACGCGGGACGCGTCGTCCGGCTCGACCCGGGCGACTACGTGGTCGGTGACCACGAGAGCGCGGTGCTCGTCGTGGACGCCGACGGCCACTGGGCGCGGATCCGCGTGTCCCCCGACGGCACCGTCACCCTCCGGGCGACCAGCACCGGACAGGGCGCGTACCTGGAGCGCGACGAGGTCGCCCCGGACACCGACTGGCCCCAGGGGGAGCAGCTCACCCTGGGCGGCACCCTCTTCGAGGCCTGGCCCAACCACCGGCCTGACGCCTCCGTAGTCACCTCCGAGGACGGCACCGGACTGGACTACAACCGTCCGCCCCGGTTGCACCCCGCGCCCACCAAGACCAAGTTCAAGTTGCCCACCCCGCCCGAGCCGCCGGACAAGCCGATCGCCCAGCTGCTCATGATGATCCTCATGCCGATCACCATGGCGGTCGGTGGCGCGCTCATCATGAACCGCCCGCAGATGCTCCTCATCGGCCTGCTGGCGCCGATCTCGGTGCTGTTCATGCAGCTCATGCAGCGCAGGACCACCAAGGCCCGCTACGAGAAGCAGCTGCGCGAGTTCGAGGAGAAGACGGAGCGGGTCACCAGGGACGCCCGCGACGCCCTCGTCGCCGCGCAGCGCCGTCTGCGCGACACCTGCCCCGACCCCGCCGCCGTCCTGCTGCTGTCCACCGGGCCCCGCTCCCGGCTGTGGGAGCGCCGCAAGATCGACGAGGACTTCACCCAGCTGCGCGTGGGCACCGGCAGCATCCCCTCAGAGGTGGTCCTCATGGACCCCACCAAGGACGACCACCGCAAGGAGGTCACCTGGGACATGCGGGACGTGCCGGTGAGCGTGTCGGTCAAGGACAACGGCGTCGTGGGTGTGGCCGGGACCGGCGAGGGCGCCCACGCCCTGGAGCGCTGGCTGGTCGCCCAGCTCGTCGCCCTGCACAGCCCCGCCGAGCTCCAGCTGTACCTGCTGTCCATGGAGGGGGACCACACCCGCTGGCGGTGGACCCGCTACGTGCCGCACCTGCGCGGGGACCTGCCCCAGCTCTCGCTGAACCGGATCGGGATCGACGCCACGACCTGCGCCCGCCGCGTCTCCGAACTGCTGATGATCCTGGAGGCCCGTGCCCAGGCCGCGCGCGGGGCCGTGGACGACGAGCCCGCGATCGTGGTCGTCCTCGACGGAGCCCGCCGGATCCGCTCGCTCCCCGGGGTCGTGCAGCTGCTGCGTGAGGGCCCCGACGTGGGCATCTACGTCGTGTGCCTGGACGCCGAGGAGCGGCTGCTGCCCGAGGAGTGCCGGGCGGTCGTCAGCATCACCCCGCACGGCATGCGCCTGCGCCGGACCTCCTTCGACAACGTCGAGGACGTACGCGCCGACGTCCCCTCCGCGGCCTGGGCGGACCGTCTCGGCCGGGCCCTGGCGCCCCTGCGCGACAGCAGCGTGGGGGAGTCCGGCGGTTCCCTGCCGCGCAGCGCGCGCCTGCTCGACGTGATCGGGCTGGAGCCGCCGAACGGTGAAGCGATCGCGGCCCACTGGGCGAGCGGCGGCCGCAGCACGGTCGCCACCCTCGGGGTCGGCCTGGACGGCGCCTTCGCCGTCGACATCCGCAGGGACGGCCCCCACGCGCTCATCGCGGGCACCACGGGTTCCGGCAAGTCCGAACTCCTCCAGACGCTGGTGGCGTCGCTCGCGGCGGTGAACCGCCCCGAGTCCATGTCGTTCGTGCTGGTCGACTACAAGGGCGGCAGCGCGTTCAAGGACTGCGTGGACCTGCCGCACACCGTCGGCATGGTCACCGACCTGGACACCCACCTGGTGGGCCGGGCCCTGGTCTCGCTCGGCGCCGAGCTGCACCGCCGCGAGCACATCCTGGCGAAGGCCGGGGCGAAGGACATCGAGGACTACCTCGAACTCCTGGACCGCGACCCGCGCATGCCCCAGATGCCGCGGCTGATGCTGGTCATCGACGAGTTCGCGTCCATGGCACGTGAGCTGCCGGACTTCGTCAAGGGCCTGGTCAACATCGCCCAGCGCGGTCGCTCCCTCGGCATCCACCTGGTGCTGGCCACGCAGCGGCCCGGCGGCGTGGTCACCAACGACATCCGCGCCAACACCAACCTGCGGATCGCGCTGCGGATGACCGACGAGACCGAGAGCCGCGACGTCATCGACGCCGCCGAGTCGGCCCACATCGGGATCGACACCCCCGGACGCGCCTACGCCCGGCTCGGGCACGCGTCGCTGCTGCCGTTCCAGTCGGGCCGGGTGGGCGGTCGCCGCATCGTGGCCGTCGAGAACGCCTCCGCCCCCGTCGCCCACCCGGTGAAGTGGTCGGACCTGGCGCTGCCCGCCCCGATCGCCGCCAAGGAGAGCAAGCAGAGCGGCGACGTGGAGGCCACCGACCTCACGGCACTGGTCGCCGCCGTGCGCGAGGCCACGGAACAGGTCGGCGCCCGGCGGCAGCCGAGCCCCTGGCTGGAGGCGCTGCCCACGTCACTGACCCTGTCCACGCTGTTGCGGGGGCGGCCCCCGCAGCCGGAGCCCGGGACGGTGCGTCCGGTCCCGGTCGGGCTCATCGACGTCCCCGCCCAGCAACGTCAGATGCCGTACACGTTCGACCTGGCCAGAACCGGACACCTGCACGTCATGGGGTCGGGTCGGACCGGCCGGTCCCAGACGCTGCGCACGCTCGCCGCCTCGCTCGCCCTGGGCCACCACCCGGACGACGTCCACATGTACGGCCTGGACTGCGGCAACGGGGCCCTGCTGCCGATGGAGCGGCTGCCGCACTGCGGCGCGGTCGCCCAGCGCACCCAGGGCGACCGCGTCGTGCGACTGCTGGGGCTGCTCGGGGAGGAGCTGGACCGCAGGCAGAAGCTGCTCGCGGCGCACGGCTGCGCCGACCTGGAGGAGCTCAGGGCCAAGCTGCCCGCCCCGGAGCGGCCGGCCCACCTCGTGCTCTTCATCGACCGCCTGGACGCCTTCGAGCAGGCCTTCGGGGAGTACAACTACGGCGCGCTGGTCGAGGACGTCACCACCCTGATGCGGGACGGTGCGGGCGTGGGCGTGCACGTGGTGGCCACCGGCGACCGCCTGCTGACGCGCACGAAGTACTCCTCCACCACGGAGGACCTGCTGGTCCTGCGCTGCAACGACAGCGGAGACTACAGTTCGGCCGGGCTCCAGGCCCGGGCGCTGCCGGAGGAGGTCCCGGACGGCCGGGCCTTCCGCGCGGGTGACGCGCTGGAGGTCCAGATCGCGCTCCTGACCAGGAACCCGCAGGGCGCGGCCCAGGGAGCCGAGCTCGCGCGCATCGCGGAGTTCGTCTCCCAGCGCCCGCGGCCCGACGGCGGACCGAGGCCGTTCCGCGTCGACGTCCTGCCGGACCGGCTGAGCTTCGCGGACATGTCCCGCTACCGCACCCAGCCTCCCCGCCCGCTGCACGCCCTGATCGGTGTCGGCGGGAACGAGCTCACCGCCGTCACCGCCGACCTGTCGCGGATCCCGACCTTCCTCGTGAGCGGACCACCCCAGTCGGGGCGGTCCAGCATGCTCACGACCATGGCGGCGTCCCTGCTGGAGGGCGGGACGGAGCTGCTGCTGGTCACGCCGCGCGGATCACGCCTGGCCGACCTGCGGAACGAGCGCGGGGTGCGGGCCGTCATCGACGCCGCCGAACCGAGGCTCTCGCAGCTGCACGAGGCGCTCGGGCGGTTCGAGGCGGACACGGCGGTCGTGGTGATCGACGACGCCGAGCTGCTGCTCCAGAGCGACCTCGGCAAGGAGTTCACGCGGATCGCGCGCGGCATGGTGGGCGCGGGCTGGGGCATCGTCGCGGCGGGCACCAACGAGGCGCTCCAGGGCGGCTTCAACGGATGGCACGTCCACCTCAAGCGGAACCGGATCGGTGCGCTGCTGTCCCCGCAGAGCCAGGCCGACGGCGAGGTCCTGGGGCTGCGCCTGCCCAAGGGCGTGTCCAGTCCGAGGCTCACCCCGGGCACCGCCTACCTGCACCTGGGTGACGGCAGGGTCCAGCAGGTGAGGGTGCCCATGCCGTGACCACCGGAGCCGGGAGGGAGCACGGGTACCTTGTGCGCGAGGTTCAAGGCGCTAGGATCCACTTGCTCCCCTTCATCCCCCTTCGCCACCCCTGTTCTCGGTGGGCGCCCGACCCCGCTTCCAACCGTCCCACCCGTATGCCGATCAGGATCTGTTCCCCGTGAACCCAACCCCGTCAGCCGTCTCCCTCCCCGTCACCGCCACCGACCTGACCTCGACCGATCCCACGAGGATCGGCCCCTACCAGACCCTCAAACGCCTGGGCGCGGGCGGCATGGGCGTCGTGTACGCGGCCCACGCCGCAGGGGGCGAGCTCGTCGCGGTCAAGCTCATCCACCCCGAGTACGCGGCGGACGAGGAGTTCCGGGCGCGCTTCACCCGCGAGGTCGAGCTGCTCCGCAGAGTGGGCGGCGCGTGCGCGGTGCCCCTGCTGGACGCCGACACGGACGCCGACCGCCCCTGGCTCGTCACCCCGCTGGTGCGGGGCATGACGCTCAGCGCCTACATGCGCAAGCACGGCGCGTTGGAGGAGCAGCTGCTGATCGGTCTGGCCGCCGGTGTGGCCGAGGCGCTCGCCCAGATCCACGAGGCGGGCATCGCGCACCGCGACCTCAAGCCCGCCAACATCGTCCTGTCACCCGAGGGTCCCCGGGTCCTCGACTTCGGAGTGGCCCGGGCGGTGGACCAGACGGCGCTCACCCGGACCGGATCGGTCATGGGTTCGCCCGGGTGGATCAGCCCCGACCACTACCAGGGCAAGCCCGCCAGCACCACCGACGACATCTTCGCCTGGGGCGCCCTGGTGACCTACGCGGCCACCGGGCGACCGCCCTTCGGCAGCGGTGACCCGGCCGCGATCGCCCACAGGGTCATCAGCGGCGAACCGGACACCGAGGGGTTCACCGGTCCGCTGGCCGACCTCGCGCGGCGCGCGCTCCAGAAGGAGGGCGCGCAGCGGCCCACGGCACTCGAGCTGGTCTCGGAGATGGTCACCGTGACCCATCCCGGGAGGGCCTTCGCCCCGGTCTCCTCGGCCGCCGCGGCCGGGAGCGTGATGGGTGCCCTGGTCGACAACAACTGGCACGGCGTGCAGACCGCGCCCGAACGCGAGTTCGCGGTGACGGCCCCCCGACGTGCGGGCGCGGGCAGGGTCCTGACCCTGCTCGGCGCGGGCCTGGGGGCCCTCCTGCTGATCGCCGGACTCGGCTTCGGCGGCGTGGCCCTGGCCAGCAACTGGGACGCGCTGCCCATCGCCTCGTGGTTCTCCGGAGACGAGGACGAGCCGGGCGGGGACGCCGAGAAGGAGGGTTCCACCGAGGAACAGCGCCGTCCGGGGCCGGTCGGCAAGGAGCCCACCGAGGAGGCCTCCCCGTCGGACGAGCCCTCGGAGCAGGCCGAGGACGAGGACGACCCCGAGGACGACGAGGGCGAGGAGGACGGTGGCACGACCACCGCCATGGCCACCGTCGGCGCCGGGGTGAGCGCGTCGGGCGAACGCCCCGCCGGTGACCACGTGGTCGCCTTCCAGCCCCAGGGCGGCTCCGGCCAGTACGCGGTGCTCGACGGCGCCACCGTGGTGTGCGCGTGGAGCTTCTGCCAGGAACAGGGCGGCGGCGTGGCCGACGGCGCCGCCGGATCGGTCTCCTCCAGCCCCGGAGCCCTGACCGGCTACGTCAACTCCGGCAGCCGCACCGTCTCGGCGGAGGTCACCTACACCGAGAGCGGCGGCACCGTCACCATCACCCGACTCGTGGAGCACCACAAGACCAGCGGTAGCGGAACCCCGCCCTGGTAGGAGGAGCAGAAGTGCTGAAGTCACTCACCCGCCGGATCTCCTGCGGGCTGACCGTCGTCCTGGTCGCGGCCCTCGCCGGCCCCGCCCCGGCCTCCGCCGACTCCTACAACGGGGAGTGCGGGAGCGGGTACGGGGTGGTCAACTCGGCCTCCGTCTCCGGGGGCACGGTCCATCTGACCTACAACAACTCCAACGGCAGGAACTGCGTGGTCGTGACGCGGTCCAACCCCGGATCCGCGATGGACATGGACGCCGCCCTCAAGCGCTCCGACTCCACCTCCTGGAAGACCGACCCGGGCAGCTTCACGACCTACGCCGGTCCCGTCTACCTGGACGCGGCGGGCCAGTGCGTGGACTGGGGCGGATCGATCGGCGGCGCGTGGGTCGTGCGCAACGGCACCAACTGCGGCTGACCCGCGCGGCCCGGGAGCGCGACGGGCCCCGCCGAACCAGGTGTTCGGCGGGGCCTTCCGCTGCTCTGGGCCTCCCGGGCCTCCCGGGCGGAGTACGGCGACACGGGCGGAGGCGCGGGTGGATCAGACCCTGTAGAACGAGAAGGAGCCGTACTGGGAGATGCTGATCTCCCATTCGGTGACGTCTCCGGTCTCCTCGTCCAGGCTCTGGCACAGGAAGGGCGCCTCTCCACCGGTCTCGCCGCGCTCGACGTCGGAGTCCATGTCACAGAGCACGAGCTCGGACTCGGCGCTCACCCGAAGGCTGTCCTCGACGACCTCGCGCACGAGCGGGCCCTCGGGCAGATCCCAGTCGTAGTTGATGAGGATGCCCGAGGAACTGATGTCGATCGAGTACTCGAACTCCTCGTCCAGGAAGGTCACCGTGCAGGTGACGGACTCCCCCTCCTCACCGGCGATCTCCGGGCAGGAGGAGGTGGCGTCGGGGTCGGTCACCGAAGCGAAGGTGGAGACCCGCTCCAGTGCCTCCCAGGCGATGCGGTCCCCCAGGGGCGCGGCGGAGTCCGGTTCGGCGGGCAGGTCCGCCTCCGGGTCGATCTCGGGGGCCTCGTCGGGGATGGGTCCCTGGTGGAACGAGGAGGTGTCCACCTCGGCCGGCTCGTCCTCGACCTCCTCGACCGCGGCCGTGTCGGGCTGGGTGGGCTCGGGGTCCTCACCGCCACAGGCGGCGAGCGCGAGGGCGGATCCGGCGGCGACCACTCCGAGGGCGACACGGTGTCGGCGGGTGGGGTTCAGCATGGGGCCTCCTGTCAGGAGAACGGTTGGGGTCACCGCTGAGGTCCCTGACCGGGGCTTCTGGTTTCGAGTCGGGCAAGTGTGTGACCCATGTCATATCCTGGGGAGGGCGTGGCCCGTGTGCCCGGCGTGGCCAATGCGCTGGTCCGGGCAGTGGAGGGCGATCCTGTGCCGAGCACCACACCCCGACTCAACGGAACCGAACGCGGTTCTCTACCATCGCGAAGTATGGACGTCCCTGAGAGCGGGGCCGCCGGTACCGCGGCCCCCAACCTGGCCGAGGGCTTCCCGGCGGCCACACGTGAGCGGTGGCGCGCCCTCGTCGCCGGGGTGCTGCGCAAGAGCGGTGTCGCCGAGGAACGGCTCGCGGACACCCCGGAGTCCGTTCTGGCCACGCACGGCTACGACGGGTTCGACATCGCCCCCCTCTACACCGCCGACCCGCCCGCCGCCGACCCCGGCTATCCCGGGCTGGCCCCCTTCACGCGCGGCCACCGGCCCGGCGGAGGAGTGGCCGGAGGCTGGGACATCCGTGCCCGGCACACCGACGCCGACCCCGCCGTGCTGCGCCGCCGCGTGCGGGACGACCTCATGAACGGCGTGAGCTCGCTGTGGGTGGCCGTGGGCGCCGACACCGCCACACCCGACGGGGTTCCCCTCTCCCGCCTGGGCGAGGCCCTCACCGACGTCTACCTCGACCTCGCCCCCGTGGTGCTGTCCGCACCCGGCCCCCACGCCCTCGACGCCGCGAGGGCCCTGCTCCGGGCGCACGCCGACGCCGACGTCCCCGACGGCCGCGTCATCTCCCACCTGGGCCTGGACCCGCTCAGCGCGGCGGCACGGGCAGGGGAGCGCCCCGACGTGGCGGACGCGGCCCGCTTCGCCGCCGAACACGCCGCCCGCTATCCCAGGCTGGGGCTGTTCGTCGCGGACGGCACTCTCGTGCACGACGCTGGCGGCTCCGAGGCCCAGGAGATCGGCTCCGCCGTCGCCGCCGGGACCGCCTACCTGCGTGCCCTCGCGGACGCCGGGATCGAACCGGCCGACGCCGCTCGCAGGATCGAGTTCCGGCTCGCCGCCAACGCCGACCAGTTCTCCGTCATCGCGAAGCTCCGCGCCGTCCGCGCCATGTGGAACCAGGTGCTGGAGGCCTGCGGGGTCCCGGCGGACCAGCGCGGCATGAGCCTGCACGCCACCACCTCGGACGCGATGCTCACCCGACGCGACCCGCACGTGAACATGCTCCGCGCCACCGTGGCCTGCTTCGCCGCCGGGGTGGGCGGCGCCGACGCGGTCACCGTGGCGCCCTTCGACTCCGCCGTGGGGCTGCCCGACGACTTCGCCCGCCGGATCGCCCGCAACACCCAGTCGCTCCTCATCGAGGAGTCCCACCTGGCCCAGGTCATCGACCCGGCCGGGGGATCGTTCTACGTCGAGGCCCTCACCCGGGACCTCTACGGCGCGGGCTGGGCCTTCTTCCAGGAGACGGAGCGCGCCGGGGGCATCGGAGCGGCGATCGAGCACGGTGAGCTCCGCGCCGCGGTGGACCGCGTGTGGGAGCGCCGCCGCCACGACCTCGCCCGCCGCACCGCCCCGCTCACCGGGGTCAGCGAGTTCCCGGACCCGCACGAGAAACCCCTGGTCCGCGAGCCCGACCCCGCCCGTCGGCGGCCGGTCCCGGGCGGCTTCCCGGCCCGACGCTACGCCCAGGACTACGAGGCCCTGCGGGACCGCTCGGACGCCCACACCGCCGCGACCGGCCACCGGCCCGGTGCCTTCCTGGTCACCCTGGGCCCGGTCGCCGCGCACACCGCCCGGGCCTCCTTCGCCACCAACCTCCTCGCGGCCGGGGGGATCGAGGCCGACGACCCGGGGCCGATCGACGACGCGCCGTCCGCCGCGCGGGCCTTCGCGGAGTCCGGCAGCCGGGTCGCGGTGATCTGCTCCTCGGACCGGCTCTACGACGAGCACGCGGAGGACGTCGCCCGGGCCCTCAAGGGCGCCGGGGCCCGCCGCGTCCTGCTCGCCGGAGCGCCCCGGGACGCCTACCGGGAGGCCGGGGTGGACTCCTTCGTCCACAGGGGCTGCGACGCCGTCGCCCTGCTGACCGACCTGGTCGACGTGATCCTCACCGATCCCCCGACCACCGCGACCGACTCCACGCAGGGGGAGACCGTATGATCCCCGACTTCTCCGCCGTCGACCCGTGCTTCTCGGCCTTCACCGGCGCCGACCGGGGCGAGGCCGACTGGCGGCGCGCCCTGGAGGACTCCACCGGGAAGGCAGCCGACGCCCTGGAGTGGGAGACCCCCGAGGGGATCGGCGTCAAGCCGCTCTACACGCCCGCCGACCGCGCCGGCCTGGACTTCGTGGACGGCCTGCCGGGCATCCCGCCGTACCTGCGCGGGCCCTACCCGACCATGTACGTGAACCAGCCGTGGACCATCCGGCAGTACGCGGGCTTCTCCACCGCCGAGGAGTCCAACGCCTTCTACCGCCGCAACCTCGCCGCCGGCCAGAAGGGCCTCTCGGTCGCCTTCGACCTGGCCACCCACCGGGGCTACGACTCCGACCACCCGAGGGTCGCCGGTGACGTCGGCATGGCGGGCGTGGCCATCGACTCCATCTACGACATGCGCCAGCTGTTCGACGGGATCCCGTTGGACCGGATGAGCGTGTCCATGACCATGAACGGCGCGGTGCTGCCCGTCCTGGCGCTGTACATCGTGGCGGCCGAGGAACAGGGGGTGCCGCCCGAGAAGCTGTCGGGGACCATCCAGAACGACATCCTCAAGGAGTTCATGGTCCGCAACACCTACATCTACCCGCCGCGGCCGTCCATGCGGATCATCTCCGACATCTTCGCCTTCACCTCGCAGCGGATGCCGCGCTTCAACTCCATCTCCATCTCCGGCTACCACATGCAGGAGGCCGGGGCCACGGCCGACCTGGAGCTGGCCTACACCCTCGCGGACGGCGTGGAGTACATCCGCGCCGGTCAGAGGTCCGGCCTGGACGTGGACGCCTTCGCGCCCCGACTGTCGTTCTTCTGGGCGATCGGGATGAACTTCTTCATGGAGGTCGCCAAGCTGCGTGCGGCCCGCCTGCTGTGGGCTCGCCTGGTCAAGGACCTCGGCGCGGTCAAGGACAAGTCGCTCAGCCTGCGCACCCACTCCCAGACCTCCGGCTGGTCCCTCACCGCGCAGGACGTGTTCAACAACGTGGCGCGCACCTGCGTGGAGGCGATGGCCGCGACCCAGGGCCACACCCAGTCGCTGCACACCAACGCCCTGGACGAGGCGCTCGCCCTGCCCACGGACTTCTCCGCGCGCATCGCCCGCAACACCCAGCTGCTGTTGCAGCAGGAGTCCGGCACCACCCGCGTGGTCGACCCCTGGGGCGGCAGCTACTACGTGGAGAGCCTCACGCAGCAGCTGGCCGAGAAGGCGTGGGCGCACATCCAGGAGGTCGAGAAGGCCGGGGGCATGGCCGCCGCGATCGACGCCGGGCTGCCCAAGATGCGCATCGAGGAGGCGGCCGCCCGCACCCAGGCGCGCATCGACTCCGGGCGGCAGCCGGTGATCGGGGTCAACAAGTACCGGCCCGACTCCGCCGACGAGATCGACGTCCTCAAGGTCGAGAACTCCAGGGTCCGCTCCGAACAGCTGGACAAGCTCCGCCGCCTGCGCGAGGAGCGTGACGACGACCGGGTGCGCGCCGCCCTCGACGCCCTCACCGAGGCCGCCGGGCGGGAGTCCAGGGCCGACGCGTCCCTCACCAACAACCTGCTCGCCGCGGCCGTCGACGCCGCCCGGGCCAAGGCGACGGTCGGGGAGATCTCCGACGCCATGGAGAAGGTCTTCCACCGCCACTCCGGCCAGATCCGTACGATTCAGGGTGTGTACAGGAACGAGGCGGCCGGGAGCTCCGACGCGGCCGGACTGATGGACCGGGTGACCGCCCGGGTCGACGCGTTCGCGGAGGCCGAGGGGCGCCGTCCCCGCATCCTCGTGGCGAAGATGGGCCAGGACGGACACGACCGGGGACAGAAGGTGATCGCGACCGCCTTCGCCGACCTCGGGTTCGACGTGGACGTGGGCCCGCTGTTCCAGACCCCGGCCGAGGTCGCCGTCCAGGCCGTGGAGGCCGACGTGCACGTGGTCGGGGTGTCCTCCCTGGCCGCCGGACACCTGACCCTGGTGCCCGCGCTGCGCGAGGAACTGGCCCGACTCGACCGCGAGGACATCATGATCGTGGTGGGCGGGGTGATCCCGCCGGGTGACTTCGACGAGCTCCGCGCCGCCGGGGCGTCGGCCATCTTCCCGCCGGGGACGGTGATCGCGGAGGCCGCGATCGACCTGCTCGACCAGTTGGAGGAGCGGCTGGACCCGGAGGGCACGGAGCAGCGGGCGTGACCGTTCGGCGCGGCGGGCCGGACCGGCCCGACCGGAGGTGACGGCCGGATTCCGGCCGGGAGGGGGAGTGGACGTGGCGGTGCGCGGGAGGCGTCCGGTGGACGTGGACGCCCTGGCCGAGGGGGTGCTGTCCGGGCACCGGCCGACCCTGGCCAGGGCGATCACCCTCGTGGAGTCGCGCCGCCCGGACCACACGCGCTCCGCCCAGGAACTGCTGGTGCGGCTGCTCCCGCACACCGGCGGGGCCCAGCGGGTGGGGATCACCGGGGTGCCCGGCGTGGGCAAGTCGACCTTCATCGACGCGCTCGGCACCCGGCTGACCTCGCGCGGCCACCGGGTGGCCGTGCTCGCGGTCGACCCCTCCTCCACCCGCACCGGTGGCAGCATCCTGGGCGACAAGACGCGCATGGCCGACCTCGCGGTGGACCCCGACGCGTTCATCCGGCCCTCGCCCACGGCCGGCACCCTCGGCGGGGTGGCCCGCGCGACCCGGGAGACCATGCTGCTCATGGAGGCGGCCGGGTTCGACGTGGTCCTGGTGGAGACCGTGGGGGTGGGCCAGTCCGAGGTCACCGTCGCCGCCATGGTGGACTGCTTCCTGTTCCTCACCCTGGCCCGGACCGGAGACCAGCTCCAGGGCATCAAGAAGGGCGTCCTGGAACTCGTGGACGTGGTCGCCGTGAACAAGGCCGACGGCCCGCACGCCGACGACGCCCGCAAGGCCGCCCGGGAGCTCTCCCGTGCCCTGCGCCTGCTCCAGCCGGTCCACCCCGAGTGGCGGCCGCCGGTGCTGACGTGCAGCGGTCTGACCGGTGACGGGCTGGACGAGGTCTGGGACACGGTGCTCGACCACCGGCGGGTGCTGGAGCGCGACGGGGCCCTCGCCGACCGGCGCAGCGCCCAGGGCGTGAGCTGGATGTGGGACCAGGTGCGGGACCAGCTCCTGGACTCGTTCCTGCGGGACGCGGGTGTGGCCGACGCCATCCCGACGATGGAGGCACAGGTGCGATCGGGTGAGACCACCGCCACCCTGGCCGCGCGTGCCCTGCTGGACTCGTTCACTCAGGGTGACGGTGACGCGGAGGGCCGAACGGGCCGTGACCGGGCCGACAGTGACGGTGGGGGTGCCTGAGGGGCACGAAGCAACACCGGGTGTCATGTCGTGAAATGACCCAGGGTGAACGGGAGGTACCGACCCGGGGGGAGGGGGTTCTCGCCCATGAGGCGAAAATTTCTTGCCCGATGCCATTCCCGTGGAAGCGGTTCGCTTATACCGTGTGTGTCCAACGACTTACCAGGCCGCTCGGGCGCGCAAGTGTCTCCCCTCACCGGACCGGCTCTGTGGGAGTGGAGCCGGGTCCGGTAGTCGTTCCCGGTCGGGCTGCGTATGGTTAAGCGAGGGACCCCTCACCATCGGAACGTGGGGCCGGGAGGAGTGAACGTGCACAGGCTTGGACTGAGCACGCGGTTCGAGAGCCGCAGCGTCATCGTCGCGATCGAGGGAGAGCTCGACATCGCGACCGCCGCCGACCTCCAGGAACACATCAGGACCGCGATCGAGGACCACGGTCCGTGGCTGATCCTGGACCTGTCCGCCCTGGACTTCATGGACTCCAGCGGGCTGAACGTCATCATCAACGCCTATCGGAACGTCCGTGAGCGGGACGGTTCCCTGTCACTGGCGGCACTGAACGAACGCGTCACCAAGGTCGTCCGACTGGTCGGCCTGCACCGTCAGGTTCCCGTTCACCAGACCGTCGCCACCGCCGTCGCGGCGATGGAGGCCCTGGAGGCCAAACGCCAGGCCGGCTAGCCCGAACCAGGGTTCCGGGCCCCCTCCCGGGACCGTGACCGCCGCTGACACCCCTCCTCTCCCGTGCCCTCCTCCGGCAGGCGCGGTGCCCTGCCCGGAGAGGATCGGGTGTCGCCCGGCCGGACCGCCCCGAAGCGGGGCGGTCGTCCCCCTGTGGACAACCCGCGGGGTCTCCCTCCTTCGGGGACAATGGGTCCATCGACGACATCACCCCCTCCCCCCGGTCCCCCCGCCGCCTCCTCGACCCCCTGCTCCGGTTCCAGGTCCGCATCCAGAACGACCCCCGCCACGCGCGCCGTGTCGCGGGAGTCGCCTCCGTGCTGCTCCTCGTCCTGACCGCGCTCCTCGCCTTCCTCCTCACCCTCGACCTCTCCGCCGCCGCGCGCTTCCTCCTGGTCCTGGTGGGAGCGGCCCTGGGCCTCCCCCTCTTCCTGGTGCTGCTCGCCGTGCTGGTGAACCCGGCACCGCCCGGGGTCCGGCTCCCCGCCGGGACCCGTCCCGCCGACCTGCGCGCCGCGAGAAGGGTGCTCCGGTCGGGAGAGCTGACCGGCCTGCCCGAGGCGGACAGGGTCGCCCGGATCCTGGCCGCGCAGGTCCTGAGACAGCGGCTGTGGCTGTCGGTGCTGCTGCTGTGCGGTTTCGGCGTGCTGAACCTGTTCAACGCGCTCAACCGGTACACCTCGGACGGTGCGTGGAGCGGGACGTCCGTGTTCTTCCTGGCGACGGGGCTCGTCTTCGTGGTGATAGTGGTCGTGGCCGTCCCCTCGGACCTCCGGTCCAGGCGCAGGGCACGGGCCGTGGCCGACGCCCACGACGCCCGGGCGAGAAGCCGGTCATCGACATCCCCACCGAGAGTCTCGGATTGGTAACGGGATTTCCGGGTAGTGGGTTCGGCATGAACGAGCCCACGACACACCCCCGGTCCGCTCGCCGACATCCCAGGGCCCTGTTCGGCCGGATGCAGGTCTACGCGCAGAACCACCCGCGTGCCTACGCCGTCAGGGCCGTGTCAGTCGCCCTTCTCGTGGGGCTGCTCCCGCCATTCGTCCTCTGCGTGATCCTGCTCGACGACTGGGCGTCCGCCGTCCCGGTCCTGCTCGGTGCGGCGGCCCCCGTCGTGATCATGGGCACCCTCATGGTGTGGCTGATGCCCGCGTTCCTGCGCCGGACGCTGGGCACCTCGACGCTGCGGCCGGACACCGATCCGGTGGACCTGCTGGAGGCCAAGCGCCAGCTGCGCCGCGGCGGCCTCCACGAACGGGACGAGGTCAACCGGGTCGCCCGGGTCCTCGCCGCCCAGGCGGAGGCGAGGATCAACTCCCCGAGGACCGTCAACGTCGTGAGCGTGGTCGGCGCACTGCTGTTCGGTGCGCTCGCGACCATGAGCTACCTGCTCGACGGAGCGGGTTCCGACTTCCGCCTCACCGCGACGTTCACGCTGCTGTTCCTGGCGTACCTGCTCTTCCTCGGCCCCTGGACCAGGCGCTACCGGCAGCGCGCCCGGGAGTTCGCGAGACTCTACGACGAGCGCGAGACCGCTCGGGAGCGCCCTCCGGAGGCCGCCCGGGAACGCGCTCCGGACGCCCTCGTCCACTGACCAGAGACCGCTCGGATGACTCCGAGCCCCCCGCGCCCCCGGCGAACGTCCCCCGTCCGCCGGGGGCGCCCCCTGTCAGCGGGCGCCGAGCAGGTGCTCCAGGGCGAGCTGGTCCAGCCGCTCGAAGTGGTATCCGCGCCGCCCCGCCTCCTCCAGGTCCAACTCCTCCCCGAGCAGGTCCGCGACTCCCTCACCCGGGGAGAGCGTGGGTTCGGACAGCTCGGGCACCCGGGACTCGGCCAGGGCGGTGACCACCTCCGGGTCGGCGCGGAAGGCGGCGGCCCGCTCCTTCAGGAGGAGGTAGTTGCGCATGCAGCCCGCCGCGGACTCCCACACCCCGGACGCGTCCTCGGTCCGCGGCGGCTTGAAGTCGAAGTGCCGGGGGCCCTCGTACCCGGAGCGCTCCAGCAGGTCGACCAGGAAGAACGCCTCCTTGAGGTCGCCCGCGCCGAAGCGCAGGTCCTGGTCGTACTTGACGCCGCGCTGCCCGTTGAGGTCGATGTGGTGGAGCTTGCCGGCCCACAGGGCCTGGGCCACGCCGTGCGCGAAGTTCAGCCCGGCCATCTGCTCGTGGCCGACCTCCGGGTTGACCCCCACCATCTCGGGGTGGGCCAGCCGCTCGATGAAGGCCAGGGCGTGGCCGACCGTGGGCAGCAGGACGTCGCCGCGCGGTTCGTTGGGCTTGGGCTCGATGGCGAAGCGCAGGTCGTACCCCTGGTCGAGCACGTACGCGCACAGCAGGTCGAAGGCCTCACGCAGGCGGTCCAGAGCGGCCTGCTGGTCCTTGCCCGCCTCGGTCTCGGCGCCGTCCTGGCCGCCCCAGCACACGAAGGTCCGGGCCCCCAGTGAGACCGCGAGGTCGATGTTGCGGACGACCTTGCGCAGTGCGTAGCGGCGCACGTCCCGGCTGTTGGAGGTGAACCCGCCGTCCCGGAAGACCGGGTGGCTGAACAGGTTGGTGGTGACCATGGGCACCCGCACGCCGGTCGCGTCGAGGGCGCCTCGGAAGCGCCGGAGGATCGCCTCCCGCTCGGCGGGGGTGCTGCCCGGCGGGATCAGGTCGTCGTCGTGGAAGGTGACGCCGTACGCGCCGAGGTCCGCGAGGCGGTGCACGGCGTCCACCGGGTCGAGCACCGGACGGACCGGGTCGCCGAAGGTGTTGACGCCGCGCCAGCCCACGGTCCACAGGCCGAAGCTGAAGCGGTCCTCAGGGGTGGGGCGGAGGTCGGACATGTGTGCTCCCGGGGGGTCGGTCCGTGGAGGGCGTCGGACCCCGCCAGTTTGTATAGAGTCCCAACTAATTGTCAACGGTCTCCGCCACCCCGATCCGGGCGGTGGTCACGCCCGCTCCCGCTCATCCCACACCGCACGGGTGAGTTCGTACTCGACCGAGGCCACCACGTTTCCGACTACGGCAGCGGCAGGGCACCCGAGTCCAGGCCGTGGATCATCACGGCGGCGCCGCCACGGGACGCGGCGCTCATGCCGAGGGCGGAGGGCTCCACCCGGCACCCGCCCGCCTCGGGGGCGAAGGAGTGCGCCCCGGCCGCCGCGCGACAGCTGGGGAGCAGCCACGGGGCCAGCGGCACGAAGTACCCGCCCACCACCACGGCCCCGGGGTTGACCACGTTGACCAGGGTCGCCACCCCGCGTCCCAGCCAGGTTCCGGCGCGTTCCAGGGCGGCGACGGCCGGACCGTCACCCGCAGACGCGCGCTCGACCACGAGGTCGACCAGGGCGGCGACGTCCCGGCTCTCCAGGGGACGGTCCGCGACCCGGTCCGGCAGGGCGGCACGCAGGATCGCCCCGATCCCGGCCAGCGCCTCCAGACAGCCCCGCCGCCCGCACGAGCACTCCGGGCCGTCGGCGGCCAGTTCCAGGTGGCCGATCTCCCCGGCGGAACCGGCGGCGCCGCGCAGCAGCTCACCGCCGGTGAGCACCCCCGCGCCGATCCCCACCTCGCCGGTCACGTACACCAGGTCCGTGAGTCCGGCCAGGGAGCCGAACCGGTACTCGGCCATGGCGCCGAGGTTGGCGTCGTTGTCGACCAGGACGGTCGCGCCGGCGAGGGCGGAACCCGCCAGCTCCGAGCGGAGGAGGTCGCGCAGAGGCACGTCCCGCCAGTCCAGGTTGGGCGCCCGCGTGACCGTGCCGGTGGGGGAGTCGATCAGCCCGGGAACCGCCACGCTCACCCCGACCACCGCGCGGCCCTCCAGCACGGGCTCGCCGGTCACCTCCCGCAGGACCGTCGCGATCCGGGCCGCGCAGGCCTCCGCCCCCACGGAGCGGGCGTCCAGCGGCACGTGCCGCACCACCAGATCCCGGTGGGCCAGGTCCACGGCGACCACCGAAAGGTAGTCGACGTTGACCTCCACGCCGACGGCGGCCACGGAACGGTCGTCCAGGTCCAGAAGGACACCGGGTCGGCCCACCCGGCGCTGCGGGGTCTGCCCGGTCTCCCGGACCAGACCGCGCTCCATGAGGTCGCTGACCAGGCTGGACACGGTGGTCTTGTTCAGTCCGGTGGCCGTGGCGACGGCGGCACGCGAGCACGGGGAGAGGGCCCGGACGGTCCGCAGCACCGCGCGGAGGTTGTTCTCACGGATGGTGTGCAGACCCGCCGTGCCGGTACCGGCCGCCACCGCGCCCCCTCGAAATCCCGTTGCCCCCGTCTGCGGGGCGCTGGTTGGATTCCCATCATGGTGCCTGCAGACGTCTTCCGAGACCAACCCGTCCTCGTGGGGGAACGGGTGCGGTTGGAACCGCTCGGCGCGGCCAACGCGGACGAGGTCATCCCCGCCCTCGTGGACATGGATCCGCAGGTGCGCAGGCTCACCGGCACCCACCAGGAGTTCACCCCCGAACAGCTGCGCCGCGTGTTCACGGAGCGGGAGCACCGGCACGACCGGGCCGACTGGCTGATCCGCGCCCCGGACGGCACGGCCGTCGGAGACTGCGCGCTGCTCGACCTCGACCCGGACAACGCCGAGGCGCACTACCGGATCGCGCTCAACTCCATGGCGTGGACCGGCCGGGGCTACGGCACCGAGGCCACCGACCTGGTCCTGGAGTACGCCTTCGCGACAGCCGGGCTGCACCGGGTGGCCCTGGAGGTGTTCGCCTTCAACCCCAACGCCGAACGCTCCTACGCCAGGTCGGGGTTTGTCCGCGAGGGCGTGTGGCGCCAGCACCTGCGCTGGGACGGCGCCTGGCACGACGCGGTCCTGATGTCGATCCTGGACCACGAGTACGCCGAACTCCGCCGTGGGCGTGGCTGATCGAGGGGAGGCACGGGGGACGGCGTTAGTGTCGTGTGCATGCCCGTCCCGGACTTCGTCACCCAGATGCGCGAGCACGTCGGCCACTCCCTCCTCCCCCTGGTGGGGGTGACCGGAGTGGTGCTCGACGATGACGGCCGGGTGCTGCTGCACCAGCGTTCCGACGACGGACGCTGGGCCACCCCCGGCGGCATCCTCGAACCGGGGGAGCAGCCCGCCCAGGCGGTGGTCCGCGAGGTGTGGGAGGAGACAGGCGTACGGGTCGAGGTGGACCGCCTGGTGAGCGTGGTCGCTCAGGAGCCGCACACCTATCCCAACGGCGACCGGGTGCAGTTCCTCGACCTCGCCTTCCGCTGCCGCCCCGTCGGAGGCGAACCCAGGATCGACGGCGACGAGAGCCTGGACGTGGACTGGTTCACGGAGTCCGAGACGCCGCCCATGGCCGAGCGCGTCCTCGAACGCATCCGCTGGGCCCGCCGCGACGAGGGCGAGCCGTACTACGTCAGCTGATCGGTTCCGGACCGCCCTGCTCGCTGCTGAACGGCGCCACCGAGCGCCACGCCCTGGAGGAGTACGTCCGGGCAGCCGAGCGGCGGGCGGGACACGTCCGTCAGCTCCACTGGCGGCGCATGGTCCAGCGGTCCGAGGCGGCGTCACGGGAGATGTCGATGATGCTGGGCTGGCCGGTCTCGGACTCGGCCGCGACCCGGAGCAGGTGGATGTGCGTGGCGGGTACGCCCGGGGCGCCGGGCCGCGCGGGCCAGTCACCGATGATCCGACGCACACGGAAGGTGTGGCCGCGCCAGGTGAACCGGACCGGGTGACCACGGTCGGTGGAACGGACGTTGATCTGGTCGTTCAGGAGACTCACGAGGGACAGTCTATCGAACACCTGTTCGAACACGTCAAGTCTCCTGAGGGTGGCGCGGGTCGCGCTTCGTGGAGAAGCTCCTGGTCGCAGCGGTGGATGCCGGGGCTGGCGGGCTACAGGAACACCCGGCCCCGGCGGTCGCGGTCGCGCAGGGCGGCCATGCGGCGGGTGTTGCCGGGGTGTCGGGAGAGCAGGTGATAGAGCAGCAGCGAGCAGCCCCGGTCCGTGTGGGCCCGGGCGGCCATCTCGCCCAGGTTCACCCGCCGGTACAGGGTCGGGCCTCCGGCGTAGAGCCGCACCCCGTGCGCGCCCTCGGGCACGTGCGCGTGGGCGTGGTTGTCGGCGGTGTACTCGCAGGCCCGGGACAGCGCCGAGCCGAGGCCGGGGACCAGGTCGGCGCCGAGGGTGGCCACCCGCCGCCAGTAGCCCGTGTGACCGGCGGCGAGGTGGCCCACCTGGTGCGCGACGAGGAAGGCGAGGGCCTCCCGGTCCCGGGGGAGGCCGTGGTCGTCGAAGACCGCGTCGGGCAGCACCAGGTAGCGCCGGAGTCCGTGCGCGGCGGCGTCCGCGCGCACCGAGACCGGCCCCGGCCGGACGTAGGCCTCCGGGCGCCGGGCCAGCCCCATGTCCCGCGCCAACGAACCCACCACCCGGTACGCCTCGGGGAACTGGGTCGGAGAGATCCGGACCGACTCGGCGCGTTCGCGGGCGTACCGCAGGCCGCGCGCCGACCAGCAGACCAACGGCACCGTGACCAGTGCCAGCGCCGTCCACAGCAGCGAACCCGACACCGACCACACCAGGCGCAGCAGCACCGCGGTCAGCGCCAGCGTCACCGTCACGGCCAGGGCCAGCAACGGTCTCTCCCAGGGGTGAGCCGAGGCCGGGACGACCTCCTCGTCGGAGTCGGCGGGGTACGGTTCGCTCGCCTGTGGGGAGGGCTGGTGCGCCGACCACGGTCCGGGGGCGGCGGTGCAGCCGGGGACCCCGTGGACCGCGCTGGTCGGTGAGGTCCCCCAAGACGGCATGGAATGTCGCATACTGCTCCCCTCGGGCCGCCCGTGTCAGGGAATGACTACTCCCTGTGCCTAAATATTACTTTCCGCTTCCCTTCGTGTGGTGTGGCGGAGGCGGCGTGTCCGGGCTCAGGGGTGTTCGTACCGGCGGAACTCCTCCGCGAGCTCGTCGAGGAAGTGGTCGACCTGGGCCGGGTCGTACCCCGGGCGGGCCCGGGTGGTGGCGAACTGGACGCGCTCCACCTCGGCGGAGCTGAGCGTGGCGCGGTCCGGCCTCCCTTGGAGAAGGACCTCCAGGGTGTACTCGGCGCGGTCCAGGAACTCGTCCACCTCCTGCTCGTTGTAGCCGGTGGTCAGTCGGGTGGTGGCGAAGCGCTTCTCCCTGATGTCCTGGGGCGCCATCCGGGGGCCGTCCGCCGGGGTGCCGGGCGGCGGGCCGGGACGGCGCGGGTCCGCGTACCCCGTCCCCTGGCCGGGGTGGGGCGGGCGGGGCCCGTCCTGGCCCGGGCGCGGAGGCAGGGGCGGCGGCGCGGCGGGCTGGCCCAGGCCGCGTCCGGCGAGGTCGGCGACGACGAGGTCGAGGAAGTCGTCCACCTCGTCCTCGCGGTAGCCGGGGCTCATCCGGGTGGTGCGGAACCGGGAGTTGCGGATCTCGTCCGCGGTGAGCAGCGGTCCGGTGCGCGGCCCGCCCTCCAGCGCGACCAGCGTCGCCTCGATCCGGTCGAGGAGCGCGTCCACGTCCTCCTCGTTGTAACCCGGGCGCAGACGCACCGTGTGGAACTTCTTGTTGCGGATGTCCGCCGGTGTCAGAGGCATGGTCCCCATTGTGCAGTTCACGAGGTTCGTAGGTGCGCTATCGCGCGTTCGCGTGTGCGTCCCGGGTGCTCCGGTCGTCCGTCGGACGGTGCCGGGGCCGTCCCCGGCCGGGCGGACGCACACGCGGAGGGCGGACACGGGAAGGCAGGGGGGAACTCATGGTTCGCATTATGCCGAGAGGAGGTGACCCGTGCCACACCGGCCGGTGGTTCCGGCCGGTGCGGACGCGGAACGGGCGCCGGTCGGGTGTCCTCACGGCCGACGTCTTCCTTGTAAGACGCTCCGGCCGGGAGAAGGTTTACCTGAATCCAAAAGAATAACCAGAATTATCGAGCGCGGTTACTCAGTGCATTCAAAGGTTCATTGTGATGTTTTCGAGATCAGTGATCATGCATTTGATCTTTGGCTGGACTGTATTGTCATCGTAGGGAATGGAAAGCAACTCAGCCGGTTCTTCCGGCTCTTGCCCTCTGCGGGCCGAAACCGCGCAAGCTCTCTATTTTCGCAGGTCATAGGCTTCTGTGTGCCTTGGCCGTCCCCCATTCGACCCTGGTCCGTGATTCCGCGTTCCGAGACTTCCCGCCTTTGTGTTCCGGCGGTGGAAGCCCAGACCAGGCCTGGCCCCGACCCATGTGGGCCTGGACGATCCACACGAGGATTGATCTTGAAGAACGCTTCTCGAATCTCCGCACGCCGCGTGCTCCAGGGCGGTGTCGCCTTCGCCGCGCTGGGCGCCCTCACCCTGGGCGCCGCCTCGCCCGCCCACGCCGACACCTACGGGTGGGGCTACGCCTCGGCCCTGGGCGCTTCCTCGCCCACGCAGACCTACATCACCAAGGACCAGACGGTCTCGGACTCCTTCAGTGGCGCCATCGGTGAGTGGCTGACCGTCGAGGGCACCACCACGGCCACCGTGAACTCCAGCGGGGCCACCGGCACCGCCGTGGTCGACACCGCGCGCATCGTCATCACCGAGGCCGACCTCCCCGGCATCCTCGACCCCGAGGAGGACGAGGACGAGGACGAGGACGAGGAGACCCCGGACGACGCCGAGGACGACGCCGAGGACGACGCGACCGAGGGCGACGACGCTCCCGAGGGCGAGGAGACCCCCGAGGACGGTGACAACGAGGGTGGCACCGACGTCCCGGACGACGGCGGCACCGACCAGCCCTCGGAGGAGCCGACCGAGGAGCCCACCACGCAGCCGACCGAGGAGCCCTCCGACCCGGCCGAGGCCGGTGACGACGAGGACGCGGAGAACACGACGGCCTCCGCCGACGTCATCGAACTCGACGAGGAGAACTCCGAGCTGGTCGACGCCGGCAGCGACGTCCTGCTCGAGGCCACCATCCACGGTGCCAGCGTCTCCACCAGCCAGGGCTGGGACGGGGCCGTCAACCACGGCTTCGACGCCGGGGTCCTCGGCGCCTCCACCCTCCAGGCCGACGTCGAGGGCGAGACCGTCGACCTCGTGGTGTCGCTGGAGCCCGTCAGCGCGGTCCACGAGACCGAGGACGCCGGGTTCGTCTGGAACGACGCCATCACCGACATGTACATCACCTTCAGCGTCGGCGACGAGATCGTCTCCGGTTTCCTGATCGCCGAGAGCGCCGCGGGCATCACCACCGGCACGGTCGACGGTGGTGGCGACGACGGTGGCGACGACGACGCCAAGAACCCGCCGGTCAAGGAGCGCGACTCGGACACCGTCCCGAAGACGGAGGCCAAGGACGCCCAGCCCCTGGCCCAGACCGGTTCTCCGCTCGCCGGCCTGATCGCGGCCGGTGCGGCGATCGCCGCCGGTGGTGGCGCCGCCGCCTACCTGGCGCGTCGCAGGAAGAAGAGCGGCGAAGAGGCCCCCGCGACCAACGAGGGCTAGTCCGCTCCCGCGCCCTCCGGCCCCGGCCCTCCGGCCGAGTGAGGTGACCGGCCCGGCAGGCGCGGGGTGACTGACGCGGGCGGGCCCCGGGGATCTCTCCCCGGGGCCCGCCTCCGTGTGTGTCCGGGTGGCGCCTATCCGCGCAGGAGGTAGGTGGCCAGGCCGCGCGCGATGGCGTCGGCGGCGCGCTCACGCCACTCTGGGTCCTCCAGGAGCTCCGCGTCCTCGGCGTTGCGCATGTTGCCCGCCTCCAGGAACACCTTCGGGACCGTGGACATGTTCAGCCCGCCCAGGTCCGTGCGTTCGTCCAGCCCGTCCTCGGCCAGGTAGTCGGCGTAGGGGATATCGCTCCCCTCCAGGTACTCGCGGCGGAGGTCCTCCGCGAGCAGCGCGGAGGGCTCGACGATCTCCTCGGTGAAGCCGCTCACCTCGCCCGGGGTGATGACGTGGAAGCCCCGCCCCGAACCCGGGCCGCCGTCCGCGTGGATGGACAGCGCGACGTCCGCCTCGTTCTCGTTGCCGATCTCGGCGCGTTCGTCGACGCACGGCCCCACGCCCTCGTTGTCCTCGCGCGTGAGGACCACCGTGGCGCCGTCCGCCTCCAGCCGTTCCCGGACGAGCAGGGACAACTCCCAGTTGAACTCGTGTTCGGGGTAGCCGTTGACGCTCTCGGCGCCGACCGTGTCACAGGCCTTCTCGCCGGGCCCGGCGGGTACCAGCGCGTTGATCTCGCTCGGGGCGTCGGCGTTGCCCCCGTTGTGTCCGGGGTCGATGACCACGACACGGTCACCGAGGGGCCCCTCGCCGGGGGGTGGCGCCTCGTCGTCGTCGGTGGAGGCGCCGGACCCGTCCTCCGGACCGGGGAGCGGAGGCGCCGCCGTGGGGTCGGTCCCGGGAGCTCCGCCCGCCGGGGACGAGCAGCCCGCGGTCCAGACGACGGCGAGCGTGAGCAGGGCCAGGGAGCGGACGGCGCGGCTCCGGCGCCCTGTGGGTGCGCAGACGAGCATGCCTCAAACCTAGCCGTTGTCCGAGACCCCGTCGTACCCGTACAAACACGGACGAAGGGCTCACGTCGCGCCTGACGTCCGGCGCGCCCCCGCCTGGCGGAGGGCGTCCCCGGCGCCCCGTCGCGCCCCCCGGGCCGGACCCGGAACCGGTGGGATCACCCACTCCGACCGGCGGCGGCGGGGCTCGGCTCCGGGGCGGCGGGACTCCGAGGACGGGGCGGGGCGCTCGGCGTTCGAGGGGGCGCCACGGGCCTCCACCGCCCCTCACCAGCCTCCCCTCTGGTGCGCTGTTCCGTTCGGTTCCGCGTTCCATCAGCTCACAACCGTGCGCCGGTGACACTCCGAGGGCGGTGAAACGCCGTCCCCCGGCGACGGAACGGTTTCCGTTTCGTGATCAAGCGACTAGGCTCGCCGTGTGGAGCGCCCCGCACACGGCACTCCGCGCCGAACTCGTCTACGACCGGGTACGGGGTGTGCGCACCCTCCCCGGAAAACACCGCCCCCGGCCCGCCAGGCTGGCCGGATCACCCCGCTCCGACGCCACGGCGTCGGGTCGGGACCGGCCCCGGGCCGGTCATCCCCCAGATGCAACAGGAGTGTCGTGGTGACTCCCGCCAGAACGTCCGTTCGCCGCCTCCTGGTGGGCGGCACCCTCTTCACCGCCCTCGGCGCGCTCGGGGTCGTGTCCGCGTTCCCCGCGTCGGCCGACCAGCTGGTCTGGGCCAACGCGCAGGCCTGGGTCGGTGACGGTGACCTCGTCTCGGGGTACTCCACCGCGATCAGCTTCGGCGGTGCGACCGAGGACGAGGCCGGGGCCGATCCTGTCGTGGGCGCCCTCGCGCCGTTCGCGCGGGTCGAGGGGGAGAGCCGCACGCTGGTCAACGACAGGGGCGCGCTGGCCCAGTCGGTCGTGGAGCGGGCGACGGTCCGGATCGGGGTCGACGACCTCATCGGTCTCGGCATGATCGACCCGGTCGAGGGCGCGCCCGGGGAGGCGGGGGAGACCCCCACGGCGGAACCCGAGGGGGGCACCGCGCCACCCGACGGGGACGAGGGCCCGTCCGAGGAGGGGGAGGCCGGTGACCAGGGGCCGCGGTGGTCGGACCGGCCCACTCCGGACACCCCCTTCCAGGACCCCTCGGAGGACCCCGGCGCCACGCCCTCCGAGGAGGACGTGGTGGTTCTGGACGAGGAGGAGACCGAGACCGTCTCCGTCGACTCCAACGCGGTCGAGTTCTCCCTCACGGACGTGCGGACCAGCGCGGCGGCGGCCTACGACGGCGCCACGGAGACGACCTTCGAGTACGGGGAGCTGACCGCCTTCGGTGAGCCCGTGACCGGCTTCGACGGCGACCACCTGGCGGAGGAGACCCTGGAGGTCCTCGACGAGAGGGGCCGGACACTGGTCGAGGTGCCCGTCAGCGTCCGCTTCGTGACCAGCGCCGACACCTTCGACGACGTGGACGAGGACTGGGAGGGTGAGGGCGTGCGCTCCTCGTTCTCCGTCTCGGTCCGGGTCGGAGACCCCGCACTGGGCCAGGGCTTCACCGTGGACTTCGCCGACTCCTGGGCGATCGGTTCCACCCACATCGCGGCGGACGCGCCCGGTGAGGGGGAGCGCGGCGAGGGGGAACGGGAGACGCCGGCCGCGAGCCAGCGGTTGGCCACCACGGGGAGCTCCCTCGTGGCGCTGGTGACCGCGGCGGTGGTGGCGGTCGGCGGCGGTGCCGCGGCGACCTTCCTGGCGCGCAAGCGGACCACCGCCATGGACGACCAGATCGAGGACTGACGGTGGTCGGTCCGCCCCGGTCGGGGGCCCGGGCGGGGACCCGCGCCCGGGTGGTGCGTGAGGGAGGGCGGGCCACCCCGTCTGGGTGGCCCGCCCTGAGAAATCTGTCAGCAGCCGGAACGTGTCCAGCCGTTCCCCCCGGAATCGGCACAGACCGGGGAGATCACTCCGTGCGCTGGCTGGGGATTCCGGCCAGCAGGGCGCGGACCTCAGTCTCGCGGTAGCGGCGGTGGCCACCCAAGGTGCGGATCGAGGTCAGCTTGCCCGCCTTGGCCCAGCGTGTCACGGTCTTGGGGTCAACGCGGAACATGGTGGCAACCTCGGCGGGGGTCAACAGGGGCTCCGCCTCGGGCGTGCGAGTCGACATGTGTACGGCCTCTCCTCCTGGATCTGTGTGCCGATCCTTGAGCCTGATTCCTGGCACTTGGCCCGGATGTCCAATAGTCCCACTTGAGTCCTATTGATATCACCCGAGGTGTTTGCGCGACCACTCCAAGCAACTTTGCACGTGGGAGGCCATTGAAAGCCGCCCGTGGCCGCGTCACGCTAAGTGATTCTAGCGACACGTTTAGTGGCATGTGGCGTATTCGGTCAAAACTTCGTTCTCGGGCCTCGTTTTTCTCGATCCGGAGAACCCGAAGTGCTAGGGCGGAGCTGACCGAAACCCGGGGGCCGGCTCTGGGGGAGGAGGGCGCGGGCCCTGGTCAGTCGCGGTTCGGGGTGGCGTGGGGTGGGGTGGCGGCCGGGGGGCCGGTCGCGCTGCGGCAGGGGGGTCGGGCCACGTGGATCCTCGTTGTGGCAGGGGTTTCCCGGTTACTCTGAGTGCTCTCTGTGGTCGACTCGCTACAGTCTACGCTGATCCCTATCGGGCGTTATGCCCAGTTTCACGGCGCTTGGTGGGGCGTTCTCGCGGGGTGGTCGCGCGCACGGCCGTCACGTGCGAAAAGACGGTTTCGTGCGACTGAGAAACCTGGTGTACCAGGTTGGGGTACGGCGTGGCGCCTCCCCGTCCCGGCTCGCGTGCCGACCGGGATGACGACAGGGCGCCCGGGGTGTCCACGAAAGATCGACCGGAACATGACGGTCAGTTGGCGTGCTCCAGGGCTCGCACCGACCTCCAGCGCCGAGTGAGCCGCCCGCGCAGCTCCTTCACCCGTGAGCCCTCGCCCTTGGCGAGCGCCTCCACGGCCTCGGCCACCTCGGCCACCGAGTGGTCCTCGCTCAGGTGCTCGTCACTGAGCAGGTGCGGCAGTCCCCCGTAGTCCAGTTCGAGCAGGGACTCGGGGTGCGCGGTCGTGGCCAGCCACTCCGTGAGCGCCTCCGCCGAGGAGGACACCGCGTGCTCTCCGACGCGTTCGCGCAGCACCGCGGCGGTGTGGTCGAGGCGGCGCCGGGCCAGCGCGGTCCTGGTCAGGTACAACAGGGTCCTGGTGGGGCCCGCGGACAGCACGAGGCAGCGTTCCTGCGGCTCGAAGGCGACGAACCACGGGATCGGGATCGTCCAGTTGCTGGACAGGATGCCCGGCTCCGCCAACGCGCCCGAGTCGCGCCACTGCCGGTACCCCGTCTCGGCGCGGTCGGCCTCCCTGGCGGGGACGAACGCCTCCACCATCGAGCGGGGCATGGACTCCGTGAACTCCCCGAACGCGCGCCAGGAACGCAGGCGCGTCTGCCACGGGCACACGTACAACCGGTCGTTGACCCGCCGCAGGTAGGCGTCGCCGCTCTCGTCGGAGGGCGCGACCACCGGTGGGGTCGCGATGGTCCTGCCCAGACTCTCCGTGTGCTCCGCCGCCAGGGCGTTCACACGTTTGGGTCGGTCCGGGGACTCCGCGTACCCCTCCCAGTACCGACGGTCACGAGGGGAGAAGGCCGTGATCGGCTGGTAGACGCGCAGATACGCGGTGTAGGGCAGCACGATCGCATCGTGGCACAGATCGTTCCGTCTGGCACTCACCGTGAGAACGACCAGGCGGGGAGGGGTTCCGTGCGCACACCACATCCGTCACACCCGGGTGGCGTAGGCACGGTGGGGTCCGACCAGGTACGGTTGTATGTGTACGTAAGCTGGCGCCAGACGTCAGTCGCGTTTGACGGCCGTCAGCCTGGTAGTGCGGGTTAGTAAGTGATCTGGGGTTCGTCGGAACCCAATCGTTGAGGGGGTCGAGCCAATGGGGCGCGGCCGAGCCAAGGCCAAGCAGCAGAAGGTCGCCCGGAAGCTCAAGTACAGCTCCGGTGGGACCGACCTTGAGCGGCTGCGGTCGGAGCTGGGTGTCGCTGAGGACGAGGGGTCTCCCTCCGGGCCGTCGGGTCCGGACGATTCCTACACGGAACCTCAGGACGACCTGATCGACCGCTACGCGGATCTAGCCGACAAGTACTCGGACTCCGACAAGTAGACGTCGGAACCGGTCGAGTCTTTCGGGTCGCTCGGACAACAACCGCTGACCTGTAGCGGTCACGGTCCCCGTCCGGGGGCCGTCGCGGACAGGTGGATATAGCCGGTGCGAACCACTGCGGTGGTTCGCACCGGCTATGTTCGCGTCCTTCGGTCGCGAACGGCACCACCTAGGCGCTCCGGTACTCGCCGTTCAGCACGGCCCGTCCGGAGCCGCCCTTCACCACTCCCAGGCGCCAGGCCTCCACGCCGCGCCCGGCGAGCACGCCCAACGCGCGATCGGCGTCGTCCTCGGCGACGACGGCCACCATGCCCACACCCATGTTGAACGTGGCCTCCATGTCCTCCCGGCTGACCCCGCCCCTCTCCGCCAGGTAGGCGAAGACCGGCGACGGCGCCCACGTGGAGCGGTCCAGTTCGGCGTCCAGCGCCTCCGGCAGCGACCGGGACAGGTTGGCGGCCAGACCGCCACCGGTGATGTGCGAGTACGCGTGCACCTCGACCTCGGCGGTCAGCGCCACGCAGTCCTTCGCGTAGACACGGGTCGGGGTGAGCAGCACCTCACCCAGGACCCCGCCCAGCTCGGGGACCTCGGAGTACAGGTCCAGGTCCGCCTGGTCCACGATGTGGCGGATCAGCGAGTAGCCGTTGGAGTGCGGTCCGGAGGAGGCCATCGCGATCACGACGTCGCCCTCGCGCACCCGGTCCGGACCCAGGATCGCGTCGCCCTCGACCACACCCGTCCCGGCCCCGGCCAGGTCGTACTCCTCGGGGGCCATGGCGCCCGGGTGCTCGGCGGTCTCGCCGCCGATCAGCGCGCACCCCGCCTGGTGGCAGCCCTCGGCGATACCGCCGACGATCTCGGCCACCCGCTCGGGCACCACGGCGCCGGTCGCGATGTAGTCGGTCATGAAGAGGGGCTCGGCGCCACTGACGACCAGGTCGTCGACGACCATCCCCACCAGGTCGATGCCGATGGTGTCGTGCTTGTCCATCTGCTGGGCGAGCATCACCTTGGTGCCCACGCCGTCCGTGGACGTGGCCAGGACCGGGTCCCGGTACCTGGCCGTGTCCAGGCGGAACAGGCCGGCGAATCCACTGGCGTCGGTGACCTGCTCGGGTCGGCGGGTGCGCGCGACGTGACGCTTCATCAGGTCGACGGCGCGCTCACCGGCGGCGATGTCGACGCCCGCGGCCGCGTACGCGCCCGTCGCCCCTGTGCTGTCGGCTGCCACGCGAGTTCTCCTCGTGTTCGGTGGTGTGCGGGTGTTCGCTGTTGAGCGAGCCTCCGGGCCCCGTACCAGGGCACGCCGGAGGGTCCGGAAGGGGTGTCCCGCCGGACGCGGCGGGCCCCGGGCCCGCCGCGCGCGTTACTTGTGGCTGGTGGCCAGGGTGGAGCCCTCGGGGGTGCCGCAGGCCTTCTCCAGCAGGTACTTGCCCTGCGCGTCGGAGTCGACCTCCAGCGGGTACACCCCGTCGAAGCAGGCCCGGCACAGCTGTTCCCTGGGCTGCTCGGAGGCGGCGATGAGCTCCTCCAGGTCCACGTAGGCCAGCGAGTCCGCGTTGACGGACTCCGCGATCTCCTCCACCGACAGGTTCGCGGCGATGAGCTCGGCGCGGGTGGCGAAGTCGATGCCGTAGTAACAGGGCCAGAGCACGGGCGGGCTGGAGATGCGCACGTGCACCTCGGCGGCCCCGGCGTCACGCAGCATCCGGACCAGCGCCCGCTGGGTGTTGCCGCGCACGATCGAGTCGTCCACGACCACCAGGCGGCGGCCCTCGATGACCTCACGCAGGGGGTTCAGCTTGAGTCGGATGCCCAGCTGGCGCAGGGTCTGACTGGGCTGGATGAACGTGCGCCCCACGTAGGAGTTCTTCACCAGGCCCTGGGCGAACGGGATGCCGCTGGCCTCCGCGTAGCCCACCGCGGCGGGGGTGCCGGACTCGGGCACCGGGATCACGAGGTCGGCCTCGACCGGGTGCTCCTTCGCCAGGCGGCGGCCCACCTCCACCCGGGTGGAGTTCACGTTGCGCCCGTTGATGGTGGTGTCCGGTCGCGCCAGGTAGACGTACTCGAACAGGCAGCCCTTGCGCTGGGTGGGGGCGAAGCGGCGGGAGCGGACCCCGTCGCCGTCGATCACCAGGAGTTCGCCGGGTTCGATCTCGCGGACGACCGTGGCGCCCACGATGTCCAGGGCGGCGGTCTCACTGGCCACCACCCAGCCGCCGGAGCCCGAGTTCTCCCCGAGGCGGCCCAGGACGAACGGACGGATGCCCTGGGGGTCGCGCGCGGCGAAGAGGGTGTCCTCGTCCATGAAGACGAGGGAGAAGGCGCCCCGCACCTGGGGCAGCAGCTCCAGGGCCGCGTCCTCCAGGGTGTGGCCCTCCCTGGCGCGGGCCGCGAGGAGGTTGGTGAGCACCTCGGTGTCGGTGGTCGCGCCCCGGCGCTGGTCGGGCAGCATCGCGGCCAGTTCCGGGGTGTTGATGAGGTTGCCGTTGTGACCGAGTGCCAGACCTCCCTCACGCGCGGTGTAGAAGGTCGGCTGGGCGTTCTCCCACACCGGTGAACCGGTGGTGGAGTAACGGCAGTGGCCGATCGCGAGGTGGCCCTTCAGGGAGTCGAGCGTCGCCTCGTTGAAGACCTGGGAGACGAGTCCCATGTCCTTGTAGACGACGATCCGTTCCCCGTCGCTCGTGGCGATGCCCGCGGATTCCTGCCCGCGGTGCTGGAGAGCGTAGAGGCCGAAGTAGGTGAGCTTGCTGACTTCTTCGCCGGGTGCCCAGACCCCGAAAACGCCGCAGGCGTCCTGCGGGCCGCGTTCGAGCGGATCGAGGTCCATGGAGAGCCGGCCGTCGGAGTACGACACACGCACAGCTTAGCCGCTGCCCGGCGCCGGGGGGTCACTCGGGGGCGGAAGGACCGGGACCCGTCCCGTCGTCCGACCACAGCGGCAGGTGGGGGGACAGGTCGGAGCGCACGCCGCTGGCCCGCACCCCGTGGTCGTGCACGGCTCCGTCCCAGTCGGTCTCGCCCACGGCCAGCCGCAGCCAGGTGAGGGGGTCGGTCTCCACCACCCCCGGCGGGGTGCCCCGGGTGTGCGTGGGTCCCTCGATCACCTGGACCGCGCCGTACGGGGGGACGCGGACCTCCAGGCTGCGGCCCGGGACGCGGTCCGCCAGCACGGCCAGGCTGCACCGCACGGCGGCCTTCACCGCCGGGCGGAGCGGCACCCGGGTGCGCAGGACCGCCCGCGCGGCCGTCGCGACGGCCTCCTCGTCGGTGCCCGTGAAGGCCGGTTCGCCCAGGGCGGAGAGCTGTTCGTCCAGGGCGGAGCGCAACCGGCGCACGGAGCTCGGAGTCAGGGCTGAAGACATGCACGAGATCCTAGGGCGCGGCGCCGACCGGGCCGGGTTCTTCGAGGTCAGGGCCCTGGCCTCGGGTTGTGGGGAAGGGTTGACGCCGGGGGTGCTTGTCATTGCGAGGTAATGGACCGAAGGTGGACATAGGGGGATTCGGTGGGAGCTGTTCGCCGGTCTCCGAGCGATCGAGTGATTCGTGTCTCAGCGCCCCGCTGGCCAGGGGGAGCGGGACACGGTAGCGTCCCGAACCGTCCCGGTGTCGTCCGAGATTGGGAGGATTGCGAGGGGACCCGCGCTGGTGGCGTTCCACGCGTCGACACAGGCAGATGAACAAGGGGTGACCGCACCCGGACCCGCCTCCCCCAATCGGGGTCCGGACGTGCTCGTCCCTGACTGTCGCGCTGAAGCAGCTGGTCAGCGCCCTTAACATCCACCAAGGAAGACCACCGCACCATCGGGAGAACGACGTGCGCCTGCGCTTGCGCCCGCGTGATGACAGTTACTACGAGATGTTCACCGACTCGGCGAACAACCTGGTCATCGGAGCCCGCCTGCTGGTGGAGCTGATGAGCGACGGGGCCGACCGGGAGGCCATCACCGAGAAGATGCGTGCCTGCGAGCACGCGGGTGACGACGCCACCCACGCGATCATGCGCCGACTCAACAAGAGCTCGGCCCCTCCCCTGCACCGGGAGGACATCTACCGCCTGGCCTCCAACCTCGACGACGTCATCGACTCGATGGAGGCGGCCGTCGACCTCATCAACCTGTACGGGCTGGAACAGCTGCCCAAGGGCATCATCGACCAGATCGAGGTGCTGGAGAGAGCGGCCGAACTCACCGCCGAGGCCATGCCCCGTCTGCGGTCCATGAAGGACCTCACCCGCTACTGGATCGAGATCAACCAGCTGGAGAACCAGGCCGACCGCATCTACCGCAAGCTCCTGGCGAAGCTCTTCAGCGGTGAGTACGACGCGCTGACGGTCCTCAAGCTCAAGGACGTCATCGAGGAACTGGAGACCGCCGCCGACGCCTTCGAGCACGTGGCCAACACGGTCGAGACCATCGTGGTGAAGAACGGCTAGGAAGGCCGCCCCCGGCCCCCGGATGACCCTGACCCCCGGATGCCCCCGGACCCCGCACCGGTCCCCGGACACCCCCACCCCCGTCGATCCTCACCTCCCCGGGGCGTGGGCCTCCAGGGCGATGGCCAGAGCCAGCCGCATGTCGGGCTGGTCCAGGCCGAGCGGGGTCACCTCGGCCATCCTCCGCATCCGGTGCCGGACGGTGTTGGGGTGCACGCCTAGCTCCCCGGCCGCCGCGTTGGGGTCGCCCTGGGCCCGGAGCCAGGCGCGCAGGGTGCGCGCGTACTCCGAGCCGTGCTCGGCGTCGTGCCGGGTCAGGACGGCCACCGGGCCGTCGGCGGGTCGGCGCCCGGACGCCGAGGCCATCCGCAGGCGGTGGATGAGCACGTCGCCCCAGGACTCGTCGTAGGCCACCGCCGCGCCCTCGGGGCGGGCGGCGTGCAGGGTGAGGCTCTCGTCCGCCTCCCGGCGGCTCGCCACCAGCCCGGCGAGGTCGGCGGGGGCACCGATCCCGGCGTTCACCACCACGTGGGCGGGCAGCCCCCGGGTGGTCTCCGCCACCCACGCCCGGGCCGGGGCGGGGTCGGCCCCGCAGGGCAGGACCGTGTAGACCGTGCTCCCGAACACGGTGCTCCGCCCCTGCCGTGACCAGCCGAAACCGGTGGTGGCCCGCTCGAAGGTCATGAGGGTGGCGGAGTGCCGTTCGTCGGGTGTGTGCGCCTGGAGGGCGACCACCCGGTGCGGGGTGTCGGCCAGTCCCAGCCGCCCTGCGGCCTCGGTCGGGTCCATGGCACCCTCCAGCAAGCGGCTGACCAGGTCCGACTCCACCTGGCGTTCCAGGTCCGCGCTCACCCTGGTGCGCAGCAGGTGCAGTGCCACCGTGCGGGCGCCCTCGGACAGCAGCGCCGAGCGCTCGGCGTCCAGCGGTCCCGCGCAGGCCGCCCAGAGCGACCCCAGGAACTCCCGGCCCACCCGCACGGCCACCGCCGTACGGCCGCCCAGCCCCAGCCGGGGCTCCGGCGGGAGGAACACCGGATCGGTGGACGAGGCCAGGTGCGCGATGACCCCGGTGGCCTCCAGATGCCGCTGGAGCGCCTCGGGGACCCCGCGCCCCAGGATGGTGTCCCAACGGGCCTGGTCGGCCTCGGACTGGCGGTTCGAGTACGCGAGGACGCGCAGGCGCGGGTCCTCGATGGTGACCGGTCCGCCGACCCGCGCGGCGATCGTGTCCGCCAGGGCGGGCAGGTCGGCGGGGCCGCGCCCCGCCTCGGTCTCGCCGCCCTCCAGCACCAGCCCGTAGACGACCCCGGCGACCTGGCCCCAGGAGACCGACGGGTCCACGGTCAGCAGGGCGATCCCCAGGTCCCGGGCCCGGACGGCGGCCTCCCCGCGCGGGTCCACCCCGCCCTCCCGTGCGATCCGCACCACCACGGCCAGGGACCGGGACCGGTCAGCCAGGTCGACGGCGTGGAGCGGGTCCTGGACGCCCACGGCGAGCAGGACGTCCGCCTCCTCCGGGCCGGGGTCGGCCGGATCGTGCACCGCCACCCCGCGCAGCACCGTGTCCGGGGCGGGGCGGGGCCCCACCAGCCGGGTGCCGTACGTGCCGAGGATGGTGACCAGCCGGTCCAGCAACACCATCGATGTCACTCCCTTGGACACGTTGTGTGATCTTCACATGAGCGTACGCCGAGATTGTTCCCCGTGGACAAGGGGCGCGATGGGCTTCCGGGAGAGACTCTGGTCGGGTGCGGCTTCGCACCCGCCGTCCAGCACAGGAGAACTCGCCATGTCCGGGAAGGGCGCGGGCGCACCGCGTACCGTCATCGTCGTCGGGGCCGGGATCGTCGGTCTCTCGACCGCCTGGTTCCTCCAGAAGTACGGGGTCGGAGTCACCGTGGTCGAACGCGACACGGTGGCCTCGGGCTCGTCCTGGGGCAACGCGGGCTGGATCTCACCCGGTCTGGCCATCCCGCTGAACGAGCCGGGCGTGCTCGGCACCGGGCTCAGGGCACTGCTCGACCCCGCGGCCCCGCTGTCCATCCCGCCCACCACCGACACCGGCCTCCTGCACTTCCTGGCCTCGTTCGCCCTCAACAGCAGACAGTCGACCTGGGAGCGGGCGCTGCGCGGCAACGTGCCGCTCAGCTCGGCCTGCCTGGACGCCTTCGAGGAGCTCTCCGAGGGCGGTGTGCGGGCCCGGGTCGAGTCGTCCCCGATCACCGCGCTGTTCAGCTCCAGGAAGCACGCCGCCCGGCTGCTCATGGAGCTCGACACCGCCCGCGAGGCGGGCCTGCCGCTCACCTACGCGGCGCTCGACGGCGAGGCCGCCCGAGCCGGTCACCCACTCGCCTCGCGGCAGGTGAACGCGGGTGTGCGCATCGACGGGCAGCGGTACGTCAACCCCGGCGTGTACACCCACGCGCTCGCGGACGCCGTGCGCGAACGCGGCGGCAGCGTGGTCGAGGAGTTCCGGGTCACCAAGGTGGAGGCCGCCCGCGACGGAGGGTTCCGACTGCACTCCGCGCACGGTGAGACCGAGACCGGCGACGCCGTCGTGGTGGCCACGGGCGCGTGGCTCGGCCGCCAGGCCCGCCCCTGGGGCGTCAACGTGCCCCTGCGCGCCGGACGCGGCTACAGCTTCATGGTCCCCACGGAGCGGGTCGTGCCCGGCCCGGTCTACCTGCCCGAGGTCCGTGTGGCCTGCACACCGCACGGCGAGGGCCTGCGCGTGGCCGGGACCATGGAGTTCCGCGCCATCGACGCCCCCCTGCGGGCCGAACGGGTCCGGGCGATCACGGACTCCGCCGCTCCCTACCTGGACGGCGTGGACCTGGGCAAGCGCACCGACGAGTGGGTGGGCTCCAGACCCGTCACCTCCGACGGCCTGCCGCTGATCGGCCGGACCGACGTCCCCGGGCTCTTCGTGGCGGGCGGACACGGCATGTGGGGACTCACCCACGGGCCGATCACCGGACGCCTCCTGGCCCGCGCCGTCGCCACCGGAACACCGTCCCCGGCGCTGCGCCCCTTCGACCCCACCCGCTGACCCGGCAGGAACCCGTCCGCGCCCCGTCGAACCCCGGCGGGGCGCCTTCGTACAAGGAGACCCCATGTCCTGGCTGACCCCGGGCACCCACCAACGCCTCACAGACGAGCTGGCGGTCCTCACCGGCACCGCCGCTCCCGGAACGGGGGGCTTCCCCCTCATCGAGGACAAGGACGCCCGTGAGGCCCGCGTCAACCGCATCCAGGAGATCCTCCGGGACGCGGTCATCGGTGAGGCCCCTCCGGACGACGGCATCGCGGAGCCCGGGATGGTCGTCACCGTCCGCTACGGCACCGACCCCGAACCCGAGACCTTCCTCCTGGGGGTGCGCGACCGGGCCGACTCCGACGGAGTGCCGGTCTGCTCCCCGGAGTCACCCCTGGGCCGGGCCATCCTCGGCGCCGAGCAGGGGGAGGAGCGCACCTACACGGCACCCAACGGGCGGACACTCAGGGTGAGTCTGGTGCGCGCCGTCCCCTACGGCTCGGAGGCCGCCGAGGTTCCCTGAGTCCGGAGGCGGGGCCGCTCACATCGGGACCGGCCCCGCCCCGGACACCTAGGGTGGCGGTACCCGCCCCCAGGAAGGAGCCCCATGGCCGAGGAAATCACCCCGGAGCTCGCGGACCGCGTCCTGGCCGCCCAGCCCTTCAGTCGACTGGTCCGGGCCCGGATCGCCGTCTTCGAACCCGGCAGGGCCGTGCTGGAGGTCGACGTCCGCGACGAGCTCCGCCAGCAGAACGGCTTCCTGCACGGGGGCGTGCTCGCCTACGCGGCGGACAACGCGCTCACCTTCGCGGGGGGCACGGTGCTGGGCGCCTCCGTGCTCACCAGCGGGTTCTCCATCGAGTACCTGCGTCCGGCGACGGGAACCCTGCTCAGCGCCCGCGCGCACGTCGTCGAGTCCACCCGCCGCCGGGCCGTGTGCCGCTGCGACCTCGTGATGGTCGACGACACCGAGAGGACCGTGGCGGCCGCGCAGGGCACCATCGTGCTCACAGACCGATGACGTCCCTCGGAGGCCGGATGTCGCGAGACAACAGCGACAGCAGGTACTCGAAGAAGCCGTCCGCGTCGATCTCCTCCACGACCCGCGCGTTCGGCTCCAGGCCGTGGACACCCCAGGACATGGCGGAGTAGCCGCGGGTGAGCTCCCCGGCGGTCTCCACGTCCACGTGGTACGGCGAGACCGAGCGCACGAGCTCCGGATGGAGGAGCACCGCCGCGGTCAGCGAGTCCGGGTGGGTGGTGCCGTCGATGCCCACCCGGCGGTCGAAGTCCAGGGTGGCGGCGCAGATCCGCGTGAAGAACCGGGACAGCGGGGTGTCCAGGGCCGCGATCCGGTCCAGCCGGTCCTGCCCGAACACCGCCTGCCGCAGCGTGAGCGGGTCCCACGGGACCACGGTGACGTCGAACCCCGCGGCGAACACCGCCTTGGCGGCCTCGGGGTCCACGTAGAAGTTGAACTCGGCGGCGGCCGTGATGTTGCCCCGCCCGTTGTTGGACCCGCCCATGACGTACAGCGACCTCACGTTCCGCGCGAAGTCCGGGTCGCGGACCACGGCGGCGGCGATGTTGGTGAGCGGACCGATCGCCACGATCGACAGTTCACCGGGGTTCTCGGCGGCCATCCGTACCAGGGCGTCCACGGCGTGCTCGGCACGGGGCTCCAGGCCGTCCTGGTCCATGGAGAGCCCGCCGGAGCCGTCCCCGTGGACGTTCTCGGCGCTCACCCACTCGCGCACCAGGGGACGCCGACAGCCCAGGTACACGGGCACGTCGGAGCGCCCTCCCGCGACGTTCAGCGTCAGGTGGGCGTTGCGGACCTGCTGGTCGAAGCCCACGTTCCCGGCGACCATCGTCACCGCCCGCAGGTCGGCCACGGGGTCCAGCAACCCCACCAGCAGGGCCACGCAGTCGTCCTGCGCCGTGTCGGTGTCGATCACCAGGGGAACGGCCATCAGTCGAGTCCTTCCGCGGGGAGGGTGAAACGCCGGGATCCCGGGCATCGCGTGTCTATCAGCCCGGGTCCCGGCTGTCTAACCTGCCCTGCGAGCGGGAGCCAGGCTGAGCAGGCCGCAGCCGTAGGCCTTGGCCCGACCGACGCCGTCGCTCAGCGCGGCTCGGAACGCCTCGGGGTCGGTGACCCGCAGCCGACCGTCGAACGTCACCGAGGCCACCGTGATCTTGAGCCGGTCCTGCCCGTGGGGATTCTCCGGTGCCTTCTTGTACCCGACCGCCGGGGGGCGGGGCAGGGCCACGACGTCCGGGGCGCCGGAGGAGGAGTCCAGGAGGGCGAAGCCGTGGCGCTCCCCCTGACGGACCAGCCACCGGACCTGGAGCTCGGGGTCGTGGATGGGGCGTCGCACGCCCCGGGGGCGCTTCTCTCCGTTCGGTGGAGGGAGCACGCTCCTGGTGGGGTTGGCGGTCAGGCGGAAGCTGAACTCGGCCCTGTCCGTGACTGCGGAGAGGACGGGCTGGAGGCTTCTCACCAGGGCTCGGCCGCCGAGGTACCCCTCCGGGAGGGAACCCCAGTTCGGATGGTCCCTGCTCTGCACGTACATGACGAGTTCACGGCCCTGCCCTTCGAGTCGCCACAGCACACGGTGGTGCTCGCGCGCGGGCACGCCCTGCGGGGCTTCGGGGAACCTGGCCATGAGCGTGCGGTGCATGTCGTGGACGTCGGCGTAGTCACGCCGGAAGGTGGGTGACAGGGGATTGATCGGGACTCGGCTCAGGTACACGGAGCCCCTCCTTCCGCGCCGGTGGTGTGGCCGCTGATCATGCCGTCGGCCAGGCGAACCTGGTCGACCCGGACGGCGCGGGACGCGTAGCGGCGGGCCCCCTCGGTGAAGGAGATGGGCACGTCGTGCCGCCGCTCGGCGTACTCGTGGTCGGGGCGGACGTCGACCACCGTCCGCAGCCTCCGCTCGTCCGGTTCGAGACCCAGCATCTCCCTTTGGCGCTCGGGGTCCCGTTCCAGCCAGGGGTGGCCCCGAAGAACGTCCTCCAGGGGCTGTTGGGAAAGGCCCGTGCCCCAGCGCTCACGTTCCGAGTCGGGTTCGACGAGGGGTGCCGCCGGGACGAAGGCCTTGCGGCCGAAGAAGAGGGGCCAGTGCGGTCTGCGCACCGCCGCCTCGAGCTCCTGGAGGAGGGAGGCTGAGCCCTCCAACACCACCAGAAACAGTGCGTCCGCGAGGTAGTAGCGATCGCTCACCACGGTGCGATGGTTGGTTCCCATGGTGTTGGGGACCTCCTGCGCGGTGTGGAAGTCGCGCTCCAGGAGGCCCTCCCGGTCGACCCTGACACCCATCCTCAGTTTCGAGATCTCCCCGAGCGCCGTGTCGTCGTCACGTGCGATCCCGCGTGCCGAAGCCAACAATCCGACCACTCCCGACTTGGTCGGCTCCGGGGCGGTGTCCCTCTTGACGAACCTCGACCGCACGCCCCAGGACTGCATGGGCGCGTCGATGCGCAGTGCGAGCGTTTGTGTGTCCACGTGGTTCACCCGTGCGAAGCGGTCACGGCCCGCTCGACCAGAGCATCCAGCGAGGGCACGGTCTCCCCTTCCTTCAGGCCACTCACCTCACCCGACAGGGAGGAGGCCGCCACTCGGGTGATCTCGTCGTCACCGTAGAAGCCCCGCAGCTTGTTGAAGTGGGCGAACAGACGCTCCGTGGAGTCCTCCATGATCGCGGTACCCTCCACCGGCTTGAGGAAGGCGTTGGCGAGGTTCCAGGAACCGTGCTCGCGCGCCACCATCATGAGGGTGTCAGGTCGCGTGTGCGCGGCCATCGAGTTCTGCTTGCCGCTGGGAGTCGCGTTCACGAAGGCGCGGATCCAGGCACTCAGAGCCCGATCCATGAGCTCGTTGATCTCGTCGTCGTCCGCTGTGGCTCCCGAACCGCTGACCAGGTTGCGCCGGAGCTGAGCGAGATCGACGTTGGCGTAGCGGTAGTAACAGGCAGCGTTGAAGTCCACCACCCCGATCATGTCCGCACCGGCGTCCTGGTCGGCCTCGTTGGCCTTGAGGTCGTCCACGGCGGTGAAGAAGTCGAACTCGGTGGACACCGCGTGCGTGGAGATGGCGTGCGCGACCTGGGAGGCGGCGTCGACGTTGAAGTCCTTGTTGTTCGCGATCATCCGACCGAACAGCGCGATGTCCACGGAACGACCGGCGCTGAGGACGCGGTCGGCGGCCGTCCTCGTCTCCTTCTTCTTCGCGGCCGGGACCTCGTCGAGCTTGTCGAGCTTCTTCTTGTGGCTGTCGACCTGGGTCTTCGCCTTCTTCCGGTCCTCGCCCTCGGCCAGCTTGTGCTTCTCCTGGGCCTTCTCGAGGTCACTCATCAGCTTGCGCCGCTTGTCGCCCTGCTCAGCGAGATCGTCCCAGTGCTCGCGGCAGTACACGGCGAGCTCTTCGGCGGCCTTGGGGCCAAGGAAGAACAGGTACTGCGTGAGGTCCTTCTCAGCGATGGCGAAACCCATCCAGGCCAGGGCCTGCTGGACGATGCCGCGTGCCTCGTCGGAGGGGACATCGGCGTCGGACCCGCCGTCGAGCAACCGAGCGGTGATGAGCAGCAGGCGTTTGGTGCGCTCACCGAGCTCCGACCGGTCGAGCCCGTACCGGGGGAAGAGCGTCCGGGCCGAGCGCTTCAGGCACTGACTGGAGACCCTGCCCCGCACGACCCCGCCGAAGGTGACGCTCTTCGGCTGGCCGACGTCGTCCCGGTTCAGGTTGCTGGTGGGGAAGGACTGGAGCAGGTGCAGTTCGATGTTCACGTACGGACTCCGTGCGGTGTGTGCTGTCGAGGGGAGGGAGGGGGCGTTACCGGGTGGGACTCTGATCCCGTGGCGTGGTCCGACCGGTGTGGAAGTGCTCGGCCCAACGCAGATGTACCTGGTGCGCACGTGGGCTGCCGACCGGGGCCTGACGGAGATCGACCAGGTCGTCGAGGAGTTGGCCGTAGTCCAGCGCCACCTTCTGCTGCTGAAGCATCCGCACGGCCTGGCGCAACCGGTTCTGGAGGACGTTCCAGTCGGAGGTGAGCAGTTGGCGGAGCCGGGCCTCGGCGGACGAGCCGGTCCCGCAGTCCCTCATGGCGATGCCGAGCGGCCTGCGCCATCCACCCGAGGCTGATCTCGGGTTCAGGGAGAACAGGACCGCGACGAAGTTCCAGACCTCCTTCTCGTCCGGCTCGGGTGAGTGGGGGAGGACGAGGTCGACGACGTCGGGCAGGTAGTGCGGATCGTTGGTACTCCGACGCACTCGGGCGAGGATCCTCCGCGCCCTCGCGACCCGGCTTGCCTCCTGGGACTCCAGGTCACGCCCCAGCGCGTACAGTCCGTGGACGAAGTTCCTCCGGCCCCGGTCGATCCGGTGGCCCGGGCTGCTCATGTCACTCATCCTCTGTCCTCGGCCTGGGGTCGTAGCTCTTCAGGTTCCTGTCGAATTCGTGCCGGATCCCACGCACCCGTTCCTGGTACCCGGAGGTGCATTCCGCGAGCGCCAGGAGGTTTCTCGCCGACCTTCGGGGAACGAGCTCCACCCATCGGTGCTGTGCCTCCTCAGCGGTCTCCTCGACGACGTTGGCCCAGTTCTCCGTGGGCTCGAAGGCACCTACGTCGTTCTCCCTGATTCTCTCGCCGAGATCGACTAGGTAGTCGTTGAAGTGCTCGGAGAGCCGAGGCCAGAACCACTGCTGGAGGAGTTTCCTTTCCGCTCGCGGAGCGTCCCGGAGCAGAGCGTGATATTCCCGTTCGAGTTTTCCGAGTTCATCACCGACGTCATCGGCCAGGGACACGGCCAATCCCATGAGGGGTTCCAGCCTCGTCTCCCGCGGCTGTGCCCGCAGCACGGCTGCGGGGGCGGGCACGGCCTCCTCCAGCCAGGTGTGCACCGCGCCTCGATTGGGATCGAGTTGCTGCCCCAGCACACGGATCGTGTAGACCGTGGATTCGGGCAGGGCGTCCTTCCCTTGGTGCCTTGCGGCCACGTGGTCCAGGTTCCGGGGGCGGAACCGTTCTCGCTGGCTGTCGTTGTCCTCGTCGGCCAACAGGAGTTCGCGGCAGTGCCGCCACACCCCACGCAGCTCCTCCAGCTGGACGGGTTTCCAGGGGCTGGAGACCCCCTTGCCGGGCACGTTCTTCTTCCTGGTGAAGGTGCGACGGTAGGCCGCCATGTTCTCGACGGATCGGAGATCCGTGCTCAGCCGGGGGCCGGGAAGAATGGCCACCCCGTCGACGACGACGCCGTTCGCGCCAAACCGACCACGGAGCCGCACGTGGCGTGACGGCCAGGTGAGGAGGTCCAGCAGGCCAGAGGGGGCACGGCCTCGCTTGTCGGCCTCCTTCGAACCCTGGGAGACTGCGGGATCACGTTCCCAGACGGGCTGATCGCCGGGCCCCGGTCGCGGGTCCAGTGTGTCGTCGGCCCAGTTCGGGGTCGTGTTGAGCAGGAGGGTCTCGCGCAGGGTGGCACCCTCGATGACGACCGTCGCGGCACCGTTGCCCAGGGACGGCTGTGAGGGAAGCTTCCCCGTCTTGAGGCCGCCGGTGTCGAAGGCCTGAACCGTGACCAGCCAGCGAGCCGCCTCGGCGGGGCTCAGTTCCACCTGGTCTTCCTGGGTGCTGTGATCGAAGAGCGTGGCGTTGTTGCCCGCGGCGCGGAACATGGTGAGCTTGGCGGTGGAGCCGAGCAACTCCTCCGGGATGTCGGGTGTCTGGAAGAAGGGGCGGTCTCCGAACAGGTCGAACCGGTCGCGGTATCCGGTGGAGTCCCCCTCACCGTTCAGATAGCGGTCCAGTCGCTCCGTGGGGAAGGGCCCCCGGTGCCACAGTTCGGACCACTGTGTACCCCATCCCGCGCTCCCGTCGAAGTAGACGCGGAGGGTCAGCGTGACCAGCAGCCGGTGCAGGGCGGCCGTGACAGTGGGGGTCTCACCCTGGATCCAGCGGAATTCGTGTGCCCTGTCCAGGGCTTCCCGAAGACCGACTGTCTCCGGTTCTCCCTTGAGGGTGACCACGGGTATCCAGGGTTCTCGGAGAAGGTCAAACCTCAATGCTCGTCTTTCCGTGCCGATCATTCATCAGTGATGGAGGAAGGGGGTGTGGCAACGAAGAAGGGGAGTGCGGGGACGACCCTATCTGAGCCGCTGCACCCTGTGTTCCTTATTCTCAAGCTCGCTGGAAGAGTGGCCGGTTATGGTCAGGCGGATTCTGAGTTCGTGATCCCCAGACCGAAAACCGGATGCAAAGTAAAGGTGAATGGTCCGACAGTCGCGCGATCGTCAGCGCCCACGTGCAGGACACGGTGCCCGCTCAACCAACCGGTCGCCTCGAAGGAGTCGGGAAGGTCGAGCTGATCATGAAGGGTCCTGAGTATCTCCTCGGTGATCTCCTCGTCGACGTCCAAGAGGATCGACGCGTCCCTCAGCGCGGACACGGTGTCGGAGTCCAGTTGACCCGCTGACAGGTCGACTCGCCTGCCGAAATGGGTGCGGTGCCCGTCCTCGGTCTCCCACAGGGGAATGAGTGTCAGGCCATCCAGATCCTCGTCCATGGAACTCCTTCGAGTGGGGCGAGTCGTTGTGGGTTCAGTCCCGCGTGCCGCGGCTGGAGTGGGCGTCGTAGGTGAGCTGGTTGATGCGGTCTCCGTCCACCAGGCGTTCGATCCGTCGGGTTCGAGCACCGGTCCACTCCCGATCGATGCGGTTTCGGCGTTCGAGTTCCGCGGACGCGACTCTGCGCCCGTACTCGGCGGGGAGGGAGGAGTGGTCCTCATAGGCTCTGCGCACCAGCTCGGGCAGGTCGTGGGGCAGGGCGATGGAACTCCGCTCGGAGAGCAGCCCCTCCGTCGCCAGAAGCAGACTCCTGGCGTAGATGATCGCGGATCCGGGGGGAAAGGTCCCGGGGGTGTTGCCCTTGATGATCAGGACCCGGGGTTCGACCACTGATGCGGGTCGTGAACGCCCTTGGTGCCTGTGGAGCCGTCCGAGTCGCTGGCACAAGTGGTCCACCGGCGCCGGGTCCGTCACCATGAGATCGAAGTCGACGTCCACGCCGTGTTCCAGCACCTGGGTACCCACGGCGATGACACGCTCGGTGCCGACGTTCTCCCTCTGAGCGGACTCCGGTCCGCGTAGCTCGTTGAGCGTCGCCTCGTTCTCCCTGCGGCGGAGCTGGTACTCGCGATCACCGGTCAGGTGGAGGAGCGTCGAGCCGCCCTTCCACCCACGTGCCTCCAGCTGTTTCTCCAGAGCCTCGAACACGTCACGGGCGCCCTTCTTGGTGTTGCGGATCACCGCCGCGCAACCCCCCTCGCCCAGTCGGTCGAGGACCTGGGTGGCGATCTCCTCGGGATCGTTGGGGACCGGCTCCCACTCGATGGTGCGGCGTGGGTTGTCCTCGGACAGCTCGACCGGGAGGATCCGCGGCGTCTCACCGGGTTGGGCCCAGGTGAGCTTCCACGGGTCACACGCACGGGAGGGGATCTCCACCCACTCGGGGCGCAGCCCCTGACGCAGCCTGGCGCCGTTGCGCCAGGAGTTGACGAGCTTCGTCCTCTGGGCGTCGGTGAGCGTCGCGGACAGCATCACGACCGGAACCCCCATCCGACCGCACCACCAGAGCAGCACCTCGAGGAACGCGGACATGTGGGCGTTGTAGGAGTGCACCTCGTCCAGGAGCAGGACCTTGTTGCTCACGGCCGACAGACGCATGGTGACGCTCTTGCTGCGGATCGCGGCCTTGAGGAGCTGGTCGATGGTCCCGGTACCGAAGGGAAAGATGATGCCTCGGTTGACGTGGAACGTCCTCAGGGCCCATTTCCGTACCTCCTGCTCTTCCGGGCACAGGTCCCTGGGGGCGAGCGTCTCGAGCCTGGTGGGATCGCTGTCCGGGTCGTGGGGATCCTTGGCGTACAACAGGTGTGAGCGGAGTTCCGACCCGGTGTGGTCCAGCAGTTCGTTCGCCTGGGCGTGCACGTCCCGGGCCAGGGAGCGGTTGGGAGAGGCGAGGTAGGCACCTGCCCGCCCCAGCCGTGCGGCGAGGATGGTGGAGGCCAAGAGCCCGGCCTTGGTCTTGCCCTCTCCGGTCGGTGCCTGAGCCACGAGGATGCCGGGCTCGCTGACGTCCTCCAGGAGTCGGGAGACGGCCTGTTGGAGCGGTCGGGCGCCCTTCTCCCTGGGAAAGAGCGAGCCGAAGGAGGTGTCCGTAGGAGGTTCCCAGGGCGCCCAGTTCACCCGGCCGAGGTTCCTGCGGATCCAGGTACGAGCGTGGTTCAGGTAGTCGGGCAGTTCGTCCACGGAAAGGGTGCCGCGACGTGGGTAGGACTCACCCCGGAGGGTCGTCTCGTCCGAGGCGGTCCAGTCGCTGACCATGGTCAGTCCGGCCAGCCCCACCGCAGCGGCCGGAGAGAGATGGGTCTCCCGCCAACCCTCGGTGTACGGAGCCAGGCCAACGGCCCCGGCGACGAGCTCGATGAAGAGGTGCCTCGCCCGTTCCCAGCGTTCGTCGCCCAGACTGTGCGCCTGCACCTCGGTCTGGCTGGTCTGCTTCGGGAGGGGAAGCCAGCCGTGGTGGCCGCCCAGAGCGTCGATGATGTTCGTCTTGGCCGCCCAGGGTGCTCCCCGCTTTTCGAGCCAGGCCTCCAGGTGAACAGCGGTCACGCGTTCGTGGCGGGACTTCCGCCAGTCGCCCTCCAGGCTCCGGTTGAACTCCTCGGGGATGTGAGCCCTGGCCCGGTCCTTCCGGAGTGCCTGGAAGGCGGGGGAGAGCTTGCCGAGGTCGTGCAGGGCGCACAGGAGGAAGATCCAGGAACGGACCCGTTGCTGCGCTTCCCCAGGCCCGAGGCCCGGTTCCGCGAGCGGAGCCAGCCCCTCCTCCAGTTCGCGGCGGACCTCCGGCCCCAGGTAGACCTCGTACAGGGCCTCGGCCGCGGCGTAGGTGTCCAGGGCGTGGCAGATCAGCGCGTGCGGCTCGGCGTCCGCCTTCTGTCCCAGCTTTCCCCAGGCGGTGAGGGCCAGCTTCTCGATCTGGATCGGTGACGTGAACGCGGTGTTCTCAGGGGGTCGCATGTCCTGCCTTCCAACGCCGAGGGGGTCCCGATCAACGGGACCCCCTCAGGGAAACACAGGGCAGTGACAGAACGGATTCGAGCCGAACCGATCCGTGGTCGACCTACCCGAACCGGCCGGTGATGTAGTTCTCGGTCTCCTTCTTCTCCGGGCGGGTGAAGATCTGGTTGGTCTCGCCCATCTCGATCAGCTTGCCGGGCTTGCCCGGGGCCGACAGGTTGAAGAAGGCGGTCCGGTCGGAGACGCGGGCGGCCTGCTGCATGTTGTGGGTGACGATCACGATCGTGTAGTCCTCCTTCAGCTTGTGAATGAGGTCCTCGATCGCCAGCGTCGAGATGGGGTCCAGGGCGGAGCAGGGCTCGTCCATGAGCAGCACGGACGGCTTCACGGCCGTGGCGCGGGCGATGCACAGGCGCTGCTGCTGGCCGCCGGACAGGCCCGAACCGGGCTTGTGCAGGCGGTCCTTGACCTCCTCCCAGAGGTTGGCGCCGCGCAGCGACTCCTCGACCAGCCCGTCCGCCTCGGACTTGCTCATCCGCTTGTTGTTGAGCCGGGCCCCCGCGATCACGTTGTCGTAGATCGACATCGTAGGGAACGGGTTGGCCTTCTGGAAGACCATGCCGATCTCGCTCCGCACCATCACCGGGTCGACCTCGCGCCCGTAGATGTCGAGGTCGTCCAGGAGGACCTTGCCCTCGGCGCGGGCGCCGGGGGTGACCTCGTGCATCCGGTTCAGGGTGCGCAGGAAGGTCGACTTGCCGCATCCGGAGGAGCCGATGAACGCCGTCACGGAGCGGGGCTCGATGGTCATGGACACGTCCTCGACCGCGAGGAAGTCGCCGTAGTAGACGTGCAGTCCGGAGACGTCGATTCGTTTCGCCACAGGGTGTTCCTCGTCTTAGCGGGTCTTGGGTGCGAAGAGGCGGCCGATCACGCGGGCCAGGACGAACAGCAGCATGACCGTCAGGACCAGCGTCAGCGCGGCGGCCCAGGCCCTCTCGTAGTTGACGGCCCCACCCATGCGGAACTGCGAGTAGATGAACACCGGCAGGCTCATCATCTGCCCGTCGAACAGGTTCCAGTTGATGGACACCGCCGACGATCCGGCGGTGAGGACCAGCGGCGCCGTCTCTCCGATAACGCGCGCGATGGCGAGCATGATTCCGGTGGTCAGACCGGCGGCGGAGGTGGGCAGCACCACCTTGGTGATCGTGCGCCACTTGGGCACGCCCAGGGCGTAGGAGGCCTCGCGCAGGTCGCGGGGGACCAGGCGGAGCATCTCCTCGCTGGACCGGACCACGACCGGGATCATCAGCACGGCGAGGGAGATCGCGCCCGCCGCGCCGTTGGTGTTGCCGGGGCCGAAGAGCATCATCCACAGCGCCACCACGAAGAGGCCGGCGACGATGGAGGGGATGCCGGTCATGACGTCCACGAAGAACGTGATGACCTTCTTCAGGCGGCCCTGGGCGTACTCGACCAGGTAGACGGCGGTGAGAACGCCGATCGGCACCGAGATGAGCGTCGCCATGCCGGTGATCGCCAGGGTGCCGACGATCGCGTGGTAGACGCCGCCCGCGTCCATGCTCGGCAGCACGCCGTTCATCGACACGGTCAGGAAGTAGCCGTCGAAGCGGGCGAGCCCGTAGCCGACCACTGTGTACAGCAGCGACACCAGGGGCGCCATCGCGAGCAGGAACGCCGAGTAGACCAACGAGGTGACCAGGCGGTCCTTGGCCTTGCGGCCGCCCTCGATCCGCGCCGAGGCGGTCACCACGATGACGACGTAGGAGACGGCGGTGAGCAGGGCCCACAGGACGATGCCGAAGGACGAGAAGGCGGCCAGCACCCCCGCGACCACCATGCCGCAGGCGACCAGCAGGACCAGCGGGAAACGGTGGGGGAGGGCACCGGAACGGAGGTCGTTCTCGGGCGATCCCGCGTCGGGGGCAGGAGGCTGCGTCGTCGTCATGCTCATGCGGACTCCTTGTTGCCCCGGGCCACGACGTAGCGGGCGCCCATGTTGACGGCCAGGGTGATCGCGAACAGCACCAGGCCCGCAGCGATCAGAGCGGACACGCCGTAGCCGGTGGCCTCCGGGTACTGGAGGGCGATGTGCGCGGCGATGGTCTGGTTGCCGCTCTGGAGCAGGTTGAAGGAGATCGCCAGGGACGGGGAGAGGATCATGGCGACCGCCATGGTCTCGCCCAGCGCGCGCCCCATGCCGAGCATGGCGCCGCCGACGATCCCGGACTTGCCGAAGGGCAGGACCGCGAGGCGGATCATCTCCCAGCGGGTGGCCCCCATGGCCAGTGCGGCCTCACGGTGGCCCTGCGGGACCTGGTGGAACACGTCGCGGGACATGGCCGTGATGATCGGCAGGATCATGACCGCCAGGACGACGCCCGCGGTGAGCAGTGTGCGGGCGGAGGTGGAGGCGGGGCCCGCGAAGAGGGGGATCCAGCCGAGGTACGTCGTCATGCCCTCGTAGATCGGGACCAGCTGCGGGGCCAGGACCATCATGCCCCACAGGCCGTAGACCACGCTGGGGATGGCGGCGAGCAGGTCGACCAGGTAGCCGAGCGTGGTCGCGAGCCGCCGGGGCGCGTAGTAGACGATGAACAGCGCGATACCGATCGCCACCGGCGTGGCCAGCAGGAGCGCGATCGCGGCGGCCATGACGGTGCCGAAGGCCAGTGCGGCCACACCGAACGACGGGTTCTCCCGGACGTTGGCGTTCCATGACTGGTCGGTCAGGAAGTTCGAGGTGTTGGCCAGCAGCGACGGCCAGGCCTGGACCAGGAGGAAGGCGGCCACACCCGCGAGGATCAGCAGGATCAGGATCCCCGATCCTCGGGCGAGCCCGGCGAAAACGACATCGCCGATCCGGCGCTTGCCCGTGGGCGGCGGTGCCGCCTTGGGCGCGTCCGTGGTCGTCATGGATTCTCCGGTTCGGAAAGGTTTGCGGGGCTGGTCATCGGTCCGCGTCCCAGCGGGACGGCGGTGAACCGCGCGAGACCCGACCGTGGTGCCACGGTCAACGCGCGGAAAACAGCCGAACCGCGCCGAATGCGAAGGTAGGCGCAGGAAGTGACCAGTTGTCCCAGAGAAGATGAACGGAAGGTGAACGCGGCGTCGCACTCCTGTGGCGCACAAGGGTTCGCCCGGTGAATGTGACGAGACGCACGTCGAGCGGGCCCCGGGGGCGGCCCGCGACGGCACTCAGCTCCGTGGGTCCGAGGGGGCGTACATCACGTCCGTGTCCCACATGGAGAAACCGAGGGACTCGTACAGGCGCACCGCGGCCTCGTTGTCGCCGTCCACGTACAGGTGCACCCAGGGCAGTCCGGCGTCGCGCAGGTGCACGAGACCGGCCAGGGTCAGCGCGCGGCCCAGCCCGGTGCCCTGCCAGGCGGGGTCGACCCCCACCACGTAGACCTCACCGACGGCCTCGTCGTCGCTGAGCCCGGCGCCGTCCGCGTGCGTCTTGGTCCAGTGGTAGGCGGCGATCGCGCCGCTGTTGGTGGACGCGACCAGGAATCCCCGGGGGTCGAACCAGTCCTCGACCTCGCGCTGGAGCAGGTCGTCCAGGGTGAGGGAGCCCTGCTCGGGGTGGTCCGCGAAGGCGAGCGCGTTGGCCCGCAGCCAGGCCTCCTCGTCCTGGCCGACCACGAACGGTCGGATGCGCACCTTGTCCGCGACCTCGGGCCGAAGGACCGGCTCGGGCAGTTCGGGCGCGGTCCACGGGCCGTCCGGAACCTCGGGTCCCAGGTCGCGCAGGGGCATGCGCATCTTGTGGAGTTCGCGGACCGGCGTCCAGCCCTCGGACTCCGCGACCGAGACCGCGCCGGGCGTGCGCCCGTGCGCCCACACCCGCACCCCGTGGGGGCCCGCGTCCTCCCGGACCGAGCGCAGCAGCGCGGAACCGTGTCCGCTCCCTCGGTGCTCGGGGTGCACGACGACCTCGCCGGAGTCCGGCTCGTCCTGGCCCCTCTCCACGAACGCGAATCCCACGACGCGGTCGTCACGGGTGACCACGTGGAAGCGGCTGCTGCCGGAGGGGGCTCCGTGTCTGATCCGGAGCAGGGTGTGCTCGGACAGGGGGGCGGCCCCGTCCCGTGCACGCGCGGCCTCGGCCAGGGCCAGTACGGGCCCGGCCAGCTCCGGTGCGAGGTTGTCAGTGACTAGCGGGGTACTCATGAGCCAGAATCCTAGATCGTGTCGGCCGAATTCCCCACGTCGACGCCCGAACTGGTGCCCGAACGACCGAGCCGACCCGTGGGCCCGGGGCCGGAACCCCGGAGCCCCACGGGGGTGTGTCAGCCCTTGCGTCGTTTGCCCTGGTATCCGGCGCCGAGGCGGACCCGGCGGGTGGGTGCCAGCGGGGTGGCCAGCAGCAGGGCGAGCAGGAACGCGGCGAGCAGGACGGCCGGTGCGATCGAGGGGCCCATGTCCGAGTGGTCGGCGGCGATCTCGGTCTCGGTGTCCTCGTCGGAGGAGGGTGTGACCAGCGGCAGCTCGGCCAGGTCCTCGGCCTCCCCCGGGGCGAGGTCGGGCAGGTCCGCCTCGCTGCGGGGGAGCGTGGGGATGGTCGCGTCGCTGGTGGGGGCGGTGCTCACCGTCGAGCGCGGGGGCCGGTCGGGGGTCCTGGCCGGGCCGCGTTCGTTGCCGGAACCGCCTCCGGCGCTCTCACTGGCGGACGGGGAGGGCGTGGGCGTGCCGGACGGGGACGGGGTCGGCGTGGGGCTGGCGGAGTTCGTGGGGGAGGGCGTCGGCGACGGGCTCGGGGTCCGGGAGGGTTCCTCGGACGGCTCCTCGCTGGGTTCCTCCGTGGGGCTCTCCGTGGGCTCCTCCGAGGGCTCCTCCGTGGGCGAGGGCTCGGGGTCGGTGACGGTCACCGTCCACGGGTTCGACTCGACCTCCTTCACCTGGCTCTCGTCCACGCCCTGGCAGCCCGCCTCGGGGGCGGGCGCGTAGCGCAGGGTCGCGGTCACGGTGGTGTCCTGCCGGGGCGCGCCCGAGACGGTGCTCTGGGTGGTCACCTCGGGCGCGATCACCGACGCGGTGGGGGCGCCCGCCGGGAACTCGGAGGCGTCGGTCCACAGGTCGAGCAGGCAGATCGGGACGGTCCCGGTGTTGGCGACCGAGAGCGTGTTGGGCGGGGCCTCCTGGCCCAGCACGACGGAGTCGTCCTCACGGTCGAAGGTGATGACGGCGGACGCGGCGGGGTCGGCGTGCGCCGGCGACATCACGGCGATCAACGTGGAACCGACGAAGGCCGCGCCGAGGACGCTGCTGAGACGGGGTCTGTGGGGGGCGTGGGTAGCGGGGGTCGGCATCGGTGCGATCTCACTCCTCCGGGGGCGCGCCGTCAGCGGCTCGGGCCGCACCCGGCGACGGGTCTCCGCCACGCCTGCCAAGCCCCGTCCGTCGGGTGCCCCACCGATCTTAGGGTGTGGGGGCGCCGAGCACGAGGGTGCGCGCCGTTCCAATCGGGCGGACCCGGACACGGCACCGGGGCGCCCGCGCGGGCGCCCCGGAACGGTCGGGTCGTGCGGGGCCGGGGCCCTACGAGGCCCCGGAGGAACGGGTCGCGGGTACGGCCTCCGCCGTCTCCTCCGCCTCCGAGGAGGGCTTCTGGGCCGTCCCGGACTTCGTGACCGGGTCCGGCACGAAGCGGTAGCCCACGTTGCGCACGGTGCCGATCAGCGACTCGTACTCCGAGCCCAGCTTGGCGCGCAGGCGGCGCACGTGGACGTCGATGGTCCTGGTACCGCCGTAGTAGTCGTAGCCCCACACCTCCTGGAGCAGCTGCGCCCGGGTGAAGACCCGGCCGGGGTGCTGCGCCAGGAACTTGAGCAGTTCGAACTCCTTGAAGGTGAGGTCGAGGATGCGGCCGCGCAGACGGGCGATGTAGGTGGCCTCGTCGATCACCAGGTCGCCCCGGCGGATCTCGTCCGGATCGCCGGATCCCGCCTCGGCCGCCCCGACCGCCAGGCGCAGCCGGGCCTCCACCTCGGCGGGACCAGCCGTGACCAGGATGAAGTCGTCGGCCTGCCAGTCCGGTGTCAGCGCCGCGACGCCGCCCTCCGTGAGGATCACCATCAGAGGGCAGTCGAGGCCCGTGGTGTCCAGCAGCCGACAGAAGTTGCGGGCCGCCGCCAGGTCCGTTCGGGCATCGACCAGAATGGCGTCAACCGGGGCGCTCGGGTTCCCGCCGGCCCCGGAGGCCAGCAGGGCCCCGGCCTCGGCGGGTGCCACCCGCACCGAGTGCAGGAGGAGTCCGAGAGCGGGAAGAACGTGGTCGGACGGATCGTTCGAGTTCGTGAGTAACAGCAGATGGCTCATGCGTCTCTTCTCGTCGGCCCGCTTGTGTCGGGCGATCGAAGGCGCCATTGCCCCCGGTGAAGATTTGTCGAATACGTCGCCTCCGAGCAACACCAAGGATAATCAACTGATGGCGAAGTGCACTATCCGGTACTGGGCTTCCGCGAAGGAAGCGGCCGGAACGGCTGAGGAGACGGTCGAAGCCGACACCCTCGCGGCCGCCCTCGAAGCGGCGTGTCTCCTGCACACCGACGACCGTTTCCAGCGTGTGCTCGGGGCTTCGTCGCTCCTGGTGGACGAGCGTCCCGTGGGGCGGCGGGCGCACGGTGAGGTCGTGGTCACGGACGGGACTGTGATCGAGGTCCTACCGCCCTTCGCGGGCGGGTGAGGGGGCCGACGACGTGGCGGAATCGGAGCGAAACATGACGGAAACCCAGCAGTGGACGGGGAAGGCGCGCGTGGTCATGCTCGGCAGGGCCGGGTGCCACCTGTGCGAGGACGCGTGGTCGGTCATCGAGCGTGTGACGGACGGCCTCGGGGTGAACCGGGCGGAACAGGACCTGGCCGAGGTTTCGGAGGCCGACCGCGAGGAGTACTGGGACAAGATCCCGGTGACGTTCGTGGACGGTCGGCGGCACGATTTCTGGCGGGTGTCCGAGGAGCGGCTGCGTTCCGCCCTCTCCTCCTGAGGGCCCTTCGGCGGGATCCCCCCGGGGGGCCGGAACGGAAGGGGAAATGGCGCCGTCGCGTCGGTGGCGGGGGCACCGCCAATACGCGGCGGCGCCATTTCCGTCGCCGCTTCCACGGGGCCTCCCCGCCCGTTCCGTGATCCTTCGGCGGGTGGTCCGGAGCGTCCCGCGACTTCCTCCCCGGCGCCCCGCGTGCTCGGCTCCCGTGCCCGGAATGCGTGCGATGTGATCTCGTGTTCCTCGCCGGGTCCCCAGGGGTGCATTTGTGGGAACTCGCCCGTGGGGCGTCACACCGGACCCCACTTTGTGCGTGCTTTCACAAGCACGTAATCTGGGGATCCCACGACCCGTAGGGCGGGGGAGACGCGTGTCCGGGCCGACGGCGCCGGAATCGCGCGCCCACCACCCCGCACCCGCCCGAACCGACCGCCCCCCAGGAGCGCCACCCTGTGACAACACGTCCGCCTCGGCCCCGGGAGAGGGGAATCCCGGAGGCCACCGTCGCCCGGCTGCCGGTCTACCTCCGGGCCCTCCAGGCCCTCCAGGACCGTGGCACCGCCACCGTCTCCTCCGAGGCGCTGGCCGGTGCCGCCGGAGTGAACTCGGCGAAGCTCCGCAAGGACCTCTCCCATCTGGGCTCCTACGGGACGAGAGGCGTGGGTTACGAGGTCGAGTACCTCATCTACCAGATCTCGCGTGAGCTTGGTCTCACCCAGGACTGGTCGGTGGCCATCGTCGGTATCGGCAACCTGGGGCGCGCACTGGCCAACTACGGGGGTTTCGGCACCCGGGGGTTCCGGATAGCGGCCCTGCTCGACGCGGACCCGGAGGTGGTCGGCCGGTCCGTCGCGTCGCTGGACGTGAGGCATATTGACAGCCTGGAGGAGGTTGTCCGTACGAAGGGCGTGTCGATCGGCGTGATCGCCACCCCGGCCGGTTCCGCGCAGGGCGTCGCCAGCCGCTTCGTGGAAGCGGGAGTGACCAGCATCCTCAACTTCGCCCCCGTCGTGCTGAATGTGCCGGACGGGGTCGATGTGCGTAAGGTCGACTTGTCCATCGAACTCCAGATCCTCGCCTTCCACGCGCAGCGCAGGGCCGACGGCGACGGTCAGACGCACAGGTCGGGGCTGGAAGTGACATGAGACGGACCGGGTCCTGGGGCAGGGGTCCCAGGCCCGAGCGGCGGCGATGAGCGAGCGTACGTCGCGTTTCGGGGGGTTGGCGGCGGTGGTCCGCGTCCGTGCCCGAACATGGAGAGACATAGTGCCTGCATAGGAGTGCGGATGAGTGTCCTGGCCGTGGGGTTGAGCCATCGGAGTTCGCCGGTGGCGCTGCTCGAACGTGTCGCGTTGAACGGCGAGACGCGCACCAGGGCGATCGGGGAGATGGTGGGCTCCGACGCGGTCAACGAGGTCATGGTGGTCTCCACCTGCAACCGCACCGAGGTCTACGCCGACGTCGAGAACCCCCACGGCGGGGTCGCGGCCATCACCGAACTCCTCTCCTGGCACACGGGCGTCACCCTCGGGGAGCTCAACGAGCACCTCTACGCGCACTTCGACGACAACGCCGTCCAGCACCTGTTCTCCGTCACCTGCGGCCTCGACTCCATGGTCGTCGGTGAGGGCCAGATCCTCGGCCAGGTCCGCGACGCCCTCAAGGAGGGCCAGGAGACCGGTTCCGTCGGCCGGGTCCTCAACGACCTCGGCCAGCGCGCCCTGCGCGTGGGCAAGCGCGCCCACACCGAGACCCACCTGGACCACGCGGGCGCCGACATGGTCAGCTTCGGCCTCACCATCGCCACCAGGAACCTCGCGGTCACCCCGGACCCGTCGCTGCCCGCAGCCGAGGTCACCCCGCCCGCGGGCTGCCCCATGTCCGGCCAGGGGCCCCTGCCCGCGGAGCGGACCGAGCCCCGCACCCTCGGCGCGGCCCTCCCCTCCGGCCCGCTCACCGGCTCCCGCGTGCTGGTCCTCGGAGCGGGATCCATGAGCGCCCTGTCCGCCAACACCGTCGCCCGCCAGGGCGCCGGGACGGTCGTCGTCGCCAACCGCACGCCCGAACGCGCGGCGCGGCTGGCCGAGTGCCTCAACGAGGCCTACGACACCGTGCGGGTCGGCTCCGTCCCCTTCCCCGACGCGGCCGCCTCCCTCACCGACGTCGACCTCGTCATCTCCTGCACCGGTGCCCAGGGCCTCGTGCTCACCGCCGACGCCGTGGCCGCCGCCACCGAGGGCCGCACCCGCCCGCTGGTCTTCCTCGACCTGGCCCTGCCCCGCGACATCGACCCCGGCGTGCGCGAGCTCCCCGGGGTCCACCTCGTGGACATCGAGGACCTGCGCCAGGCCGTCGCCGCCGGAACCGACCACGACCCCGGCCGCTCCAACGCGCTCCCGCTCGTGCGCGGGATCGTTGACGAGGAGGTCGACGAGTTCCGCGCGATCCGCCGCGCCAACGAGGTCGCCCCCACCGTCGTCGCCCTGCGCGCCCAGGCCCGCGGTGTGGTGGAGTCCGAGCTGTCCCGCCTCCACGGCCGACTCCCCGACGACCTCGACGAGCGCACCCGCGAGGAGATCGGCCGCGCCATGCGCCGCGTCGCGGACAAACTGCTGCACAGACCGACCGTGCGTGTGAAGGAACTGGCCGCGGCCCCGGACGGCGAGTCCTACGAGGCCGCCCTGCGCCAGCTGTTCGACCTCGACCTCCAGATCCCGAAGACCCCGGACGGGGAGACCTGTCCCGGACGCCGCAGCCCCGCCGTGCGGCCCGCACAGGAGAAGGCATGACCGCAGAAGGCACGACCTCCGTACCCGCCAGGCTCGGCACCCGCCGCAGCACCATGGCCACCACCCAGTCGCAGGGGGTCGCCGACACGATCACCGAGCGGACCGGCCAGGCGATCGAGCTGGAGCTCATCACGAGCTTCGGTGACGTCACCAAGGCCCACCTGACCCAGCTCGGCGGCACCGGCGTGTTCGTCAACGCCCTGCGCGACGAGCTGGTCGCCGGGACCATCGACTTCGCGGTGCACTCCCTGAAGGACCTGCCGACCACGCCCGCCGAGGGGCTGGTCCTGGCGGCCATCCCCGAGCGGGACGACCCGCGCGACGCCCTGTGCGCCCGCGACGGGCTGAAGTTCGCGGACCTCCCCGCCGGGGCCAAGGTCGGCACGGGCTCCCCGCGCCGCGTCGCCCAGTTGTCCGCGCTCCGCCCCGACCTCGTCTACGTCCCCATCCGGGGCAACGCCGAGACCCGCCTGGGCAAGGTGACCTCCGGCGAACTCGACGCCGTGGTCCTGGCCCACGCCGGGCTTGGCCGCGTCGGGCGCCGCGACGACGTCACCGACGTCTTCGAGCCCGAGCAGATGCTGCCCGCTCCCGGACAGGGCGCCCTGGCCGTCGAGTGCCGGACCGAGCGCGCCGGGTCCGACCTCGCCTACCTGGGCGCCGTCGACCACCCGGCCACCCGCGCCGAGGTCGTCGCGGAGCGCACCGTGCTGTCCGAACTGGAGGCCGGGTGCGCAGCCCCGGTCGGCGCCTTCGCGGAGTACTCCGAGGGGTCCCTGCGTCTGCGCGCCGCCGTGGTCGCCACCAACGGCGCCACCGCCGTACGCCGTGAGCGCACCATCGACCTGGCGTCGCCGGACGACCTCGACACCGCCGTCGGGCTCGGCCGCGACCTGGCCCGCCAGATGATCGCCGAGGGCGCCGACCGCATCGTCGCCGAGGCCTTCGCCGAGCGGGACGCCCCCTAGACCGTGTTCCCCGGACCGCGCCCGCCGCGCACTCCGCTCACCGGCCCGGACGGACGGCCCGCCCCGGGCGGGCCTCCGCCGTGCGAGGCGGCGGAGCGGGGCGCGGCAGGGGCACCGCCGCCCGTCGCCCGCGAGAGAGGGTCCGGCCACCACCGCACCACCACCTCCCTGTCACCGCCCCGGGATCCGCACCCCGGGGCGCGGGCGACCCACACACGAGGAGCCAGTACGTGAACGCCAACGCCAGCCCCCAGCCGGAGGAACCGCGTCGCCGCGAGCGCGGGTCCGGTCACGTCGCCCTGGTCGGTGCCGGCCCGGGAGGCGCCGACCTGCTGACGCTGCGCGGCGCCGAGCTGCTGAGCCGGGCGGACGTGGTCATCACCCTCCGGGAACCCGCCGCCGAGGAGCTCTCCGGTTTCCGTGAGGAGCTGTTGGCGCACTGCTCCGAGGACGTCACGGTGGTCCAGGCCGCCGAGTGCGGCGGCGACGTCAACACGCTCGCCGTCACCCACGCCCGCGAGGGCCAGCGGGTCGTGCGCCTGTACTCGGGCGACCCGTTCTTCGGCTGCCGGGGCGCCGCCCTGGTCGCCGCCTGCCGCGAGGCCGGGATCGAGGTCGAGGTCGCCCCCGGGGTCTCCTCGATCACCTCGGTGCCGACCTTCGGCGGCGTCTCCCTGCTCGGGGACGACCAGGTCGAGCTGCGGGTCCTGCACGCCCGCCCGCACGGCGACAGGGAGGTCGACTGGCAGGAGGCCGCCTCCAGCGACGCCCCGCTGGTCATCCTGGGCGCCGACGCCCCGCCGGAGGAGGCGCCCGAGCACCGGGGGCCCGGCTTCGACGTCGTCTGCAAGGCGCTCATCGCCGGTGGCCGCCCCACCACCACCCCGGTCGCGGTCGTGCGCGCCGGGGGCACCACCCGGCAGACCACCGTCACCTCGACGCTGGGCCGCCTGGTTGCCGAGCTCAAGTCCACCGACGCCAAGAACCACCACGTCACCGCGCCCGCGCTGATGATCGTCGGCGCTCCGGTGGCCCGCCAGGCCGAGCAGTCCTGGTACGAGACCCGGCCGCTGTTCGGGTGGCGCGTCCTGGTGCCCCGCACCAAGGAGCAGGCCGTGGCCCTCTCCGACCAGCTGCGCGGCTACGGCGCGGTGCCTGAGGAGGTGCCCACCATCTCCGTGGAGCCCCCGCGCACCCCGCAGCAGATGGAGCGCGCCGTGCGCGGCCTGGTGACCGGCCGCTACCAGTGGGTGGCCTTCACCTCCGTCAACGCGGTCCGCGCCATCCGTGAGCGGCTGGAGTCGTACGGCCTGGACGCCCGCGCCTTCGCCGGGGTCAAGGTCGCCGTCGTGGGAGAGGCCACCGCCCAGGCCGTCCGCGACTTCGGCATCCAGCCCGACCTGGAGCCAGCCGAGGACGCCCAGTCCAGCAAGGGTCTGGTCGAGGTCTGGCCGCCCTACGACGCCGAGATCGACCCCATGGAGCGGGTCCTGCTGCCCCGCGCGGACATCGCCACCGAGACCCTCGCCGCCGGACTCACCGACCTCGGCTGGGAGATCGACGACGTCACCGCCTACCGGACCGTCCGGGCGGCGCCCCCGCCCCAGCCGGTCCGCGAGGCGATCAAGGGCGGCGGCTTCGACGCCGTGCTCTTCACGTCCTCCTCCACGGTTCGCAACCTCGTCGGGATCGCGGGGAAGCCGCACAACACCACCGCGATCGCCGTGATCGGCCCGGAGACCGAGAAGACGGCCATCGAGTTCGGCCTGCGTGTGGACGTGGTCGCGCCGAAAGCCTCGGTTTCCGCCCTCGCGGAGGCGCTTTCGGAGTACGGTGCGGCCAAGCGCCAGGAGGCGATCGACGCGGGCAAGCCGATCCTCAAGCCGAGCCAGAAGCGCCGCGGTCGCCGCCGCAAGCTCTGAGCAGTGACCCCGAACCGTCCCCTCGGTTCCCGACCACCACCCAGCCCATCCGGGAGTACCCATGACCGCCGCCAGCCATGACGCAGAGTTCCCCGTCGCCCGGCCGCGCCGACTGCGCCGAGGCCCGGCGCTGCGTCGCCTGGTCGCGGAGACCCGGGTGCTCCCGGAGAACCTGATCCTGCCGATGTTCGTCAAGGAGGGGCTCACCGAACCGGTGGCGATCTCCTCGATGCCCGGCCAGGTGCAGCACACCCGCGACAGCCTGCGCAAGGCCGCCCGGGAGGCGGTCGAGGCCGGGGTCGGCGGCCTCATGCTGTTCGGCATCCCCGAGCACAAGGACGCCGTGGGGTCGCAGGCGGACGACCCCGACGGGGTGGTCCAGGTGGCACTGCGCGACCTCGCGGCCGAGGTCGGCGACGACATCGTGGTGATGGCCGACCTCTGCCTGTGCGAGTACACCGACCACGGCCACTGCGGCCCGCTGGAGCAGGACGGGCACGTCAACAACGACCTCACCTTGGAGCGGTACGCGTCCATCGCCGCCGCCCAGGCCGAGGCCGGGGCCGCCGTGGTCGCGCCCAGCGGAATGATGGACGGCCAGGTCGGCGCGATCCGCGACGGACTGGACCGGGCCGGTTTCCCGCACGTGCCGATCCTGGCCTACGCGGCCAAGTACGCCTCCGTGTTCTACGGGCCCTTCCGTGAGGCTGCCGAGGGGGCTCCGCAGTTCGGGGACCGCTCCGGCTACCAGCAGGATCCGGCCAACGTCCGCGAGTCCCTGCGCGAGGTGGCCCTGGACGTCGCGGAGGGCGCCGACATGGTCATGGTGAAGCCGGGACTGGCCTACCTGGACGTGGTCGCCAAGGTCGCGGAGTCCTCTCCGGTGCCCGTGTCCGCGTACCAGGTCAGCGGCGAGTACGCGATGATCGAGGCGGCGGCCGAGAAGGGCTGGCTCGACCGTGAGCGGGCGATCCTGGAGACGCTGACCTCCTACCGGCGCGCGGGGGCCGAACAGATCCTCACGTACTGGGCCACCGAGGCGGCCCGCCTGCTGCGCTGACCCGTCGAGGCCCACGCCCCGGTCGCGGCCGCCGGGCGCCGGCCCCCTCCACCGGCCGCGCCCGCACCGATCACGACCGGGGAGCCCCAGATGGCCGACGTGTTGTACCGACGTAAACGACGCCACGCAACGGACAGCATGCTGGATTCGGCGCTGCGCTTCGCCGAACTGGGCTGGCCCGTGGCGCGGGGCACGGCCCCCGGCGAGGACCGCGCGTGTACGTGCGACCGGATGGGCTGTCCGGACCCGGCCGCGCACCCGGTCACCGCCGCCTGGGGCGTGGAGGCCAGTACCGAGACCGCGACCATCCGGCGGTGGTGGACGGCCAGCCCGCAGGCGAACGTCGTGCTCCCGACCGGTCGGGTCTTCGACGTCCTGGACGTCCCCCGCGAGGCCGGAGTCATGGCCCTGGCCCGCATGGGCCGCGCGGGCGTGCCCGCGGGCCCGGTCGCGGCCCAGGACTCGCGCTACATGTTCTTCGTCGCCACCCGTTCCCCGATGGACGAGGACGAGTGGTGGTCGTGCCATCTGGACTGCGTCCCCGAGGCCGTCGAGGCGATGCCGGGCCTGCGCTGGCACTGCCGGGACAGCTTCGTCATGGGCGCCCCGTCCGCCCTGCCCTCGGGCGGGCGCGTGACCTGGATCCGCACCCCCCGCGACGTGGAGGGCGCCGTGGTCCTGCCGGACCCGATCGCGGTCCTGGACATCCTCAGCGACGCCAGCGAGGAGTTCGCCGCCCCGGGCGCCTGACCGCCCTTGGCAGGCGGGCGGCCCCACGCCTCCGGTACGGAGGTGGCCCAACGCCCCAGGCACGGCGGGTGGCCCTATGCCCCCCGGTACGGAGGTGGCCGAGTGACCCTTGGCACGGCGGTGCCTGACCGCCCTTGGCACGGCGGGTGGCCGAGCGCCCCCGCCACGCGGGCGGCTCCGTGCGGTGCCGATCAGGCGCGGCGCTCGCCGACCCACAGGGCCAGCGCCGTGCGGTCGCGCAGGTCCAGTTTGCGCAGGATGCTCGTCACGTGGTTCTTGGCTGTTCCCTCGGTGATGAACAGGGCACGGGCGAGCTCCCGGTTGGTCGCCCCCGTGCCCACCATGCGCGCCACCTCCCACTCGCGCTCGGACAGCGCGGCGGGTCGCACGGGGGAGGGCGCGGGCGCCGGGGGAGCGGTGAGGGCGGCGACCAGGTGGTCGGCGGCCGGACCGCCCAGGACGGTCTCGCCGCGCGCCGCCTGACGGATGGCCAGCACCAGCTCGTCCGGGGGGACGTCCTTGAGCAGGTAGCCCCGGGCGCCCGCGCGCAGACCGCCGAAGACGAGCGCGTCGTCGTCGAACGTGGTGAGGATGACGGCGGGCACCCCCGGGTACTCGGCGCGCATCCTGGTGATGAGCTCGATCCCGTCCATGCGCGGCATGCGGGCGTCCACGAGGGCCACGTCCGGGGGCGGCGCCGAGGCGAGGAACTCCAACGCCTCCAGCCCGTCGGCCGCGTCGCCGACGACCTCGACCCCCTCCTCGATCTCCAGCAGCTTGCGCAGCCCCTGCCGCAGCAGGACCTGGTCGTCCACGATCAGCACCGAGACCGGCCTCATCCGCCGCTCCCGACCACGGCGGGGGCGGCTGTCCGCTCGGCGGGCACGGTCACCAGGAGCCGGAACCCTCCTCCCGGCAGGTTCTCCGTGCTCACGGAGCCGTCCACGGAGGCCACCCGCTCACGCAGGCCGCGCAGCCCGAAGCCGTCGCGGGCGGCGCCCTCCTCGGCGCCGGTCCCGTTGTCGGTCACCGACAGGCGCGCGTCCTCCGCCAGGCCGCCCACCTCCACCTCGATCCGATCGCTGCCCGAGTGGCGCATCGCGTTGGTCAGCCCCTCCTGGAGCGCCCGGTAGCAGACCAGTTCCGCCTCCTGGGACAGCTGGGGCCAGGCCCCGGAGTCGGTGAAGACGATCCGCGCGCCGCCGCCGTCGAAGGACTCGGCCATCGCCCGCATGGCCGCCGTGCCCGCGTGTCCCTCCAGTTGGAGGGGGCGCAGGGCGCGCACCCAGCGGCGGGTGTCGGTGAGGGCGTCCCGGGCGAGCTCCCGGGCCTGCTCCACCTCCTCCCAGGCGTCCTCGGGGCGGGCGGTGCGGAAGCGCAGGGCGTTCGAGAGGGTCATGGCCAGGGCGGTCAGGTAGTGCCCGGTGCTGTCGTGCATCTCCCGCGACATGCGAGCCCGCTCCTCCGCGACCGTCAGCTCGCGCACCCGCTCCGCGTGGCGGCGCAGCTCCGCGTGGGCCTCCTCCAGCTCGGCCAGCAGCTCCCGGGTGCGCTCGGCCCGTTGGGAGGCCACGAGCAGGGCGACGTAGACCAGACCGGAGGCCAGCACCAGGACCAGGGCGCTGCCGGTCGTCACGAGGCCGATCAGCAGCGGGTCGCCGGGGACCACCAGGACGAGCAGGAGGTTCACCGCGCCCAGGAAGGCGGCGTAGCCGCAGGCCCCGGCGATCCCGAACACCGCGATCGCGTTCATGGTGGCCAGGCACACCAGGACCAGCACGGTGTAGTTGTTCGAGGCCAGCGAGAACACGGAGACGACCAGGAACAGGACGGTGGCCGCGCGGTGCACCCAGCCCGCCGAGGGTGACCAGGCCAGGAACGGCCACAACCCGCAGGAGACCGCCAGGCACCCGATGATCACCAGGATCACGACGTCGACCACCGGGTCGCCCGAGGGGAACAGGTCCCGATCGACGAGGAACACGAACCCGTAGGTCAGCCCGGTGGAGATCACGGCGGCCCAGAACAGCAGGTTCAGGACCCGGGGAGGGCGGTCGGCGCGCAGCGCCACCCACGAGGAGAGGTCGGGCAGGGAGTCCTTCTTCCACATTCTTCGAGAATAGCCGCGAGAGGGTTCCCGGAATGGCCCGAAGGGTCACGAATGCGGGCATGTTCCGACCATGACCTCCGGCATGTCCCACCCCCGACCAGGCACATGACCGGAGCGTGCCCCGGGCCCGATGTGTCGGCGGCGCGGAATTCCTAACGTTTCTCCCACCAAGGAATCGAGTACGTCGAAAGGTGGGAGTCACATGGTGGCGAACCCGGGGGAATCCGTCGTCGAAAGGGAAGCCGTGCCCGTTCCGTGGGTGGGGGCGGTGTTCGCCTCGCTCATGGCGCTGGTCGCGGTGGGGGTGACGGCGACACTGTGGTCGGAGCTCCCGGAGGTGGTCCCCAGCGGGAAGGTGGGGCTCGACGGCGAGCCCACGATGACCTCCCGCTGGCTGTTCGCCAGCGCGATGCCCGGGGTGATCCTGCTGCTGGTCGCGGTCCTGACCGTCGGAGCCCGCCTGGGCGCCGGGTTCCAGCGGGCCCTGCGGATGCCGGTGTTCTGGTCCGGGCGTTCGCTGGGCAGACTGCTGAACCTTCACCTGGCCGCGCTGGCGGCGTTCCTGACGGCCGTCCACGTGGTCATGCTGTACTCGGAGGCCGGGCGTGCGCTGCCGGTGTCCAGCGACCGTCTGGTGGGCCTGTTCCTGGCGGCCTTCCTGGTCGCCCTCGGCCTGCTGGCCCTGGTGCTGCGCACCCGCAGGGGTCACGACACCCCCGCCGTCCGCTGGTGGAACCGGGCGCGCTGGTTCGTGGGCGGAGGCGTGACGGCGGTCGGGGTGGTCACGGGAGTCGCCTGCGTGCTCGCCCCGGACCCCCGGTGGGCGGCGCTCACGGGGGTGCTGCTGATGCCCGCGATCCTGCTGGGGTGCGCGGCGCCGTTCGTCGGGAACCAGGCGTGGCGGAAGCCGGCCGCCTAGAGCGCGGTGGTGTTGACCACGATCCCGTCGTGGTCGCTGTAGAGCCACTCTCCCGGTTTGAAGGTGACGTCCCCGAAGGTGACCGGCTCGTCCTCGCGTCCGGCGGCGTCCTTGAGGGACTTGCGGGGGTTGGAGCCGAGGGCCTTCACCCCGAGCTCCAGCCCGCCGAGGGCGACGGTGTCGCGGACGGCGCCGTTGATGACGACCCCGGCCCAGCCGTTGTGTACGGCGGCCTCCGCGATCATGTCGCCCATCAGGGCGGTGCGCAGGGAGCCGTTGCCGTCCACCACCAGGACGGCCCCCGCACCGGGGGAGTGGAGGATTCGCTTGACCAGCCCGTTGTCCTCGTGGCAGCGCACGGTGCGGATCGGACCGGAGAACACCTCGTGCCCCCCGTACTGCCGGAACTGCGTGGAACAGCTGCGCAGGGTGTCGCCGTGGTCGTCGATGAGGTCCGCCGTGGTGAAGCTCGTGGCCATGACAGCTCCGGTCCGTGAGGTGTGAGTGGACGGGCCCCAAGTTACTTGCTGGTAGAGCGCCGGGTCCCGACCGGGGTCTTTGGTGGGTGGACCGTGTCTCTTTCGTCGGTTTCGGGCTTCCACGGTCTCAAGGGGGTTCGACGGATGACAGGATAAGGACCTTCCCGTCATTCGCTCGTGGGAGTCCCGTCACCGGGCCGTCGCCCCGTCTTCCCCCTGCCGTCAGGGCGACTCTCCTCCCCGTACGACCCCTGGAGAGAGATGGTCTCCGACATCTTCGCCGTCAGCGCTTCCTGGTCACGGTCCGTGATCGAGTTCGCCGACGGGCTCGACCCCTGGATGCAGACGGCCGCGGAATGGGGCACCGACCTGTTCCTCGGTGTGTTCGCGATCCTCTTCCTCATGGCCTGGTGGCGCGCGCGGTCCGTCAGCTCGCGCCTGGTCGGCCTGGCCCTCTTCGCGCCGGTCGCCACGGTCATCGCCTACGCGGTCAGCCGGACCATCAAGTCGTTCTTCGAACAGCTGCGCCCCTGCCAGGCCATGACGGACCTGAACACCATCGCCACGTGCGACCCGATCGGTGACTGGTCCTTCCCGAGCAACCACGCCGCCATCGCCGGTGCCGCGGCCGCCGCCGTGATCGTCGCCTGGCGCCGCTTCGCCGTCGTCGCGGCCGTCTTCGCCGTCCTGGAGGCCTTCTCCCGGGTCTTCGTCGGCGCCCACTACCCCCACGACGTGACCGTGGGCCTCCTGGTCGGCGCCCTCGTCGCCACCCTGGTCTCCCTGCTGGCCGCCCGCCCGATGACCGCCGTCGTCGACAAACTGGCCCAGAACGACCACCTGCGCCCCCTGCTGCTCACCGAGGACGCGGCCCACGGCCCCCAGGCCGAGCGGACCCGCGAGAACGCCCACAGCGACGCCTGACCCTTCCTCCCCCTCCACGTGTGCCCCGTCCCCCCGGCGGGGCACACGTGCGTCCGGGGGTGGAATCGGGCCGGACGGCGGGTGAGACCCCTCTCAACGGTGGCCGCCCTCGGCGTGGGGGACCGGCGTCCACCGGCTGGTGCGGGTGCTCCTGCGGGACTGAGGGCGTGCCACGACCGGTACCGGAGGGGGCCGCGAGCGTTGCGGGGCGGGTCACGGTCACGGGGGAGAGCGCAGCTGACACACTGGTGAGGTGGGTACTCAACAGACTTCAGCAGAGCTCTTCCAGCGGGCGGCCGCCGTCGTTCCCGGCGGCGTGAACTCGCCCGTGCGCGCCTTCGGGGCGGTCGGCGGCACCCCGCCGTTCTTCGTCAAGGGCGAAGGCCCCTACCTCACGGACTCCGACGGTCGCCAGTACGTCGACCTCGTCTGCTCGTGGGGGCCGCTCGTCCTCGGGCACGCCGCCCCGAGCGTGGTCGAGGCCCTCCACGGCGCCGTCGCGGCCGGGACCTCCTACGGCGCCCCGACCCCCGGTGAGGTCGAGCTCGCGGAGCTGATCGTCGAGCGCACCCCCGTGGAGAAGGTCCGCCTGGTCAACTCCGGGACCGAGGCCACCATGTCCGCGATCCGCCTCGCGCGCGGGTTCACCGGGCGCAGCAAGATCATCAAGTTCGCGGGCAACTACCACGGCCACGTCGACGCCCTCCTGGCCGCCGCCGGTTCCGGCCTGGCCACGTTCGCCCTGCCGGACTCCCCGGGGGTCACCGGAGCCAGCGCCGCCGACACCCTGGTGCTCCCCTACAACGACGTCGAGGCCGTGGAGCGGGCCTTCGCCGAGCACGGCGACGAGATCGCCTGCGTCATCGCGGAGGCCTGCCCCGCCAACATGGGCGTGGTCCCGCCCAGGGCCGGGTTCAACGCCCGCCTCAAGGAGATCGCGCACGCCCACGGGGCCCTGCTGGTCCTCGACGAGGTCCTCACCGGCTTCCGCGTCAGCGCCTCCGGCTGGTTCGGCCTGGAGGGCGTGACCCCCGACCTCATGACCTTCGGCAAGGTCATGGGCGGCGGCCTGCCCGCCGCGGCCTTCGGCGGACGCGCCGAGATCATGGACCGCCTCGCCCCGAACGGCCCCGTGTACCAGGCGGGGACGCTCTCCGGGAACCCGCTGGCCACGGCGGCGGGCCTGGCCACGCTGCGGGGCGCCACACCCGAGGTCTACGCGCACATCGACCGGGTCTCCGCCCAGGTCGAGAGCGAGATCTCCAAGGCGCTCGCCGCCGAGGGCGTGACCCACCGCATCCAGGGCGGCGGCAACCTGTTCACGGTCTTCTTCACCGACCGCGAGGTCACCGACTTCGACAGCGCCCGCACGACGGACACCAAGGTGTTCGCCGCGTTCTTCCACTCCATGCTCGAACAGGGCGTCTACCTGCCGCCCGCCGCGTTCGAGGCGTGGTTCTTCTCCTCCGCGCACGACGAGGCCGCCGTCGGCAGGGTGATCGACGCCCTGCCCGCGGCCGCCCGGGCCGCGGCACAGGCCCAGTCCCAGGGCTGACCCGACCCGCACCTCGGAAGGATCCTCCACCATGACCACGACCACCGTCGTCCACCTGCTCCGGCACGGTGAGGTGTACAACCCCGAGAAGGTCCTCTACGGCCGACTCCCCGACTACCACCTGAGCGACCAGGGGCAGCGGATGGCGGAGATGGCCGCCGACTGGTTCGAGGGCCACGACATCGCCGCCCTGTACTCGTCGCCGCTGGACCGTACCCAGGAGACCGCCGTCCCGCTCCAGAAGGCGTTCGACCTCCCGGTGACCCTGGACGACCGGCTCATCGAGGCGGCCAACAAGTTCGAGGGGATGGCGCTGTCCTCCAAGTCGGCGCGCGACCCGCAGGTGCTCAGGCGCCTGTACAACCCCTTCCGGCCCTCGTGGGGCGAGCCGTACCAGGACATCGTCAACCGGATGGTCGAGGTCATCAAGGTCGTCCGACGGGCCGCCTGGGGACGTGAGGCCGTGTGCGTCAGCCACCAGCTCCCGATCTGGATGTCCCGCCGGGCCGCCGAGGGCAGGCGCCTGTGGCACCGGCCGGACCTGCGGGAATGTAACCTCGCCAGTGTCACGTCGCTGACCTTCGCGGATCAGCGACTGGCCAGTGTCAGCTACGCCGAACCGGCCGCCGTCCTCTACGGCGAGGGTCCGTCTCTTCCCGGGGCGTGATCCGCCCGGGTTGCCCGTAGCGGTAAGCTGGGCCCACGGGTGCGGTAGACGTGTGTACCAGTGACCGTCGTCCTCCCCGGGGCCCGCCCCGGTCGCACCGGCCACCCGCGCTGCGCGCGCGTGTGCCCGGGCGAGCCCAGCAACCGCATCCGAGCCAGCAGGTGTTCGTCACCAGTGGTTCGGCATGTCCGTACTCACTCGTCAGCGAGAAGGTGATCCCATGGGTTCCGTCATCAAGAAGCGCCGCAAGCGGATGGCGAAGAAGAAGCACCGCAAGCTGCTCAAGCGCACGCGTGTGGCGCGTCGCAACAAGAAGTAGGAGCGTTCGCGACGTAGGTCGTCTCTCCGCGGGCGCGGGCGGGCCGTTGGCACGCCCCGGACGCGGAGACACTTCACTTCCCTTGCCCGGCGTCGGCCGGGGAACGGAATTTTCCGGGTGTACCACTGTTGTGACCCATGGGTCATCCTCACCGGTTTGCCTCCGACGGGGGTGAGCGGTTCGTGGCCCATCCGGACCACCACCGTCTCCTTCCAAGGAACGTGTCTCCATGGCTCGTGTCGTACTCGTCACCGGGGTCTCCAGCCCCCTCGCTGCCGGGGTCGCCCAGACCCTGAGCCAGGGACCCGGTGTGCACCGGGTGATCGGCGCGGACTCCGCTCCTCCGCCGAGCGGCACCACGGGGGTCGAGTACCAGCACGTCGACCTGCACGACGGCAGCCTGGACCGCATCGTCGCCGAGTCCGGCGCCGAACTGGTCCTGCACCTGGGCCTGGACACCGCGAACGACCCCAACCGCGAGGACAACCTCCTGGGGACCATGCGGGTCCTGGGCGCCGCCCAGCGCTCCTCCACCGTCCGGCGGCTGGTGGTGCGCTCCAGCGCCACCCTGGACGCCGACGACGCGGCCGAGGTCGAACGGCACACCCGTGGCCTCCAGCGCCGCCGCCCGGACCTGTCCGTGGCCGTCCTGAGGTTCGCCAACCTCATCGGTCCCTCCGTGGACACCCCACTCACCCGTTACATGGACTCCCGTGTCGTGCCCACCGTCATGGGCCGCGACCCGCGCGTGCAGTTCCTGCACGAGGACGACGGAGCCGAGGCCCTCGTCCGCATGGCGCTGAGCGACGAGACCGGCTTCTTCGACGTCTCCGGGGCCGACACGGTCCCGCTCTCCGACTGCCTGCGCCGCGTCGGCGGCCAGCGCCTCCCGGTCCCCGCACGCGGCCTCAGGGTGCTGCGCGGTGTCGCCAGGCACGGCCGGATCGACTACGCCAGCTCCAGCTCCGCCCGCGCGGTGCGCGGGGGGCTGAACGCCCCGCGCCTGGACCCCGCGCCGCTGTGCCGGGCCCTGGACTGGGTGCCCTCCTACAGCTCCATCGAGGCCTTCGAGTCCTACGCGCACAGCCGGGGCGGTGCGCACCGGGGATCCGGGCTCCGTCCGATCCACGTGCTGGCCCTGGCCCGCGCCACTCTGGGCCGGTAGCCTCCCCCGCGTCACCCCGGGCCGGTGGCGGCCCCGTGGCTCACCGGTCGCGCATCTCGTCGGCCCAGGCCCGCGGCCCGGCCGCGAACCCCGCACGGTCCCGCTCGGGCAGTCGTTCCGTCGCGCGCCGTAGCGGCGCGGCCCGCGCCGCCACCAGGGTCTCCACCGACGTCGCGGTTAGGCTCGGTGGCAGGCACCGTGACGGGGCTCCCCGCCCCGACCGACGGAGGAGAGGCGCCATGCCCAGGAACAGCCCGGAGCCGGACCGGACGGATTTCCTCGAACCCCATCCCTACGGTTACCTGTACGTCGGCGCGCGCGTGGCGCCTCCCGCACACGGCGCCCTCGTCCGGCGCGACAAGGAGCGGGAACGCGCGCTGGCGCGGTTCCGGGTGCTCGCCGACGAGCTGGAGGAGCTGCCCGCGGTGGTCGCGACCACGGTCTACGAGGCCGTGCTCATGCCGCCGCTGGAGGGCGCTCCGGGCCACGACGTCGTCCTGCTCGTCACGGTGGCGTCCCCCGACCGGCTGGCGGACGTGCTGGGCTCCGACGCCTACCGCCAGCTGGACGGCGAGCCGCTGATGACCGCGCGCAACATCCGCCGTATCGGTGTCACCGGCGACGACCCCTCGGCCACGTACCTGCTCAACCACTTCACGGCCCCGGACCCCGAGCGGGCCGTCGCGGTCTGGGAGGACCTGGCCCGCTGGTACGTCGACAAGGCGGGGGTGGACAACTCCACCCTGCTCCAGCCGCTGGACGAGTCGCCCTACGCGCTCGTCAACCACGTACGCCTGCCCGGCGGGCCGGTGCGCTTCCTGCTCACCCAACTCGTCAGGCCGAGCTTCCGCACGAGGGTCCGCGCGGCCCTGCGGGGCGAGGGCATGAGCGCCCTGCCCGTGTTCTACCGACGGCGCTGACGGCGGTGCGCCCGTGAGCGCCCGTGCGCCTCTGTCGCGTGCCAGCGCACTCCCAGGGGTACGGACCCGGCTTCCGGCGTGCTCAGCGCAGACTGAGCGCTCTGCGGTGTCTGACGGCGCGTACGGCCACCGCGCCGGCCACGGCGCCCGCCACGGCGGCGGGAACGGCCACCTTCAGCGCCGCCCGGTGCTTGCGGAAGTCGTGCACCGGCCACTCGTGGGTGCGCGCGTAACGGCGCAGGTCGCCGTCCGGGTTGACCGCGTGGGGGTCGCCGACCAACGACAACAGCGGCAGGTCGTTCGAGGAGTCGCTGTAGGCCGAGCAGGCCGCCAGGTCCCACCCCTCCTTGTCGGCCAGCGCGCGCACCGCCACGGCCTTGGCCGGGCCGTGCATGAGATCGCCGTTCAGCCGGCCCGTGTAGACGCCGTCGACGCACTCGGCCTCGGTGCCCAGCGCCCCGGTCAGTCCCAGACGGCGACGGATGATCTGGGCCAGCTCCACCGGGGTCGCGGTGACCAGCCACACCGGTCGGCCCGCGTCCAGGTGCTCCTGCACGAGCGCGCGCGTGCCCTCCCAGATGCGGTCGGCCATGGTGTCGTCGTAGATCTCCTCGCACAGGGTGACCAGGTCCTCGACCCCGTGACCGGCGACGAAGGCCAGGGCCGCCTCGCGCGCGGCGTTGATGTGTTCCGGCTGCTCGCTGCCGGTCACCCGGAACACCGTCTGCCCCCACGCGAACCGCATGAGGTCCCGGGTGGTGAAGAGGTCCCTGGAGGCCAGGCCGCGGGCGAAGTGGTAGATCGACGCGCCTCGCATGAGCGTGTTGTCCACGTCGAAGAACGCGGCTCCGGGGCCGACCGGTTTCGGGGAAACGGCGTCGTGTGACACGGTTCTCTCCTGGCTGTGGTGGGGGAGGCAGCCCTCCGGATGTCCGGGGTGGCGCTTCCCCGCGTACTGCGAGCTTATGACCACCCACGGGTGCCGAGCCGCGACAGGGCGAGGGCGTCAAACCTGGTGATGAAGGTCACAGTGTAGATCGGGGTTCTGGCCTCCACTCTGCGGGATCTTCCCGGTCACCGTGCCGCCGAAGGTGCACGCGGTGCACATCCACCCTTTGCGGTGCAGCATCATGGTCGGGATGGTCACGGTAGGACTGACATTCATCAGCGCGTTGGTGGGCTGGAGCGCCACCGCCGCGCTGACCGCGTATGCCCAACGCCGTCCCAGTGTCTCCGCGATCGCCTGGCTGGTCGCGTCCCTGGGGGTGACGGTCGGCCTCAGCGCGGCGGTCATCGGGGTGCTCTTCGACTTCGGACAGGTCACCTTCCGTCTGTTCCACATCGGTGTCAGCCTCCTGGCCCCGCTCTACGCGGCCTGGGGCGCCCTGGAGTTCGCGGTCCGTTCACCCAACGGCCGCTTCGCCGCGCGCCTCTTCGTCACCGCCCTGACCATCGTTCCCCTGGTGGTGCTCAGCGTCGACCGCATCAGCGGCCGGTTCGACGCGGCCTTCCCCCCGCTGGGAGAGCACTACGACCTCATCCCTCGCGCGCTCGTCAACGGCGTGCAGGGCTTCGTCGCCGTCCTCCTCGTCCTCGCGGTCGTCGCCGTGGCGCGCCGCGGACTCCGGGGCCCCGGCCGGAGCGACCTGGCCGTGCTGGGTCTGGTCGCGCTCGCCGTGCTCCTCTCCGTCGTGGTCGGACGCATGGGGCTGGGCGTCCTCGGTCCGCTGCTGGTCCTCGGTGCCGTCTCCTCCCTCTGGGGTGCCGGGGCGCTGGCCGCCAAGCCGCGCCGCGACCCCTACGACGACGAGTACGACGACTACTACGACGACGAGTACGACGACGAAGACGAACTCGACGACGAGCCCCAGGAGGAGCCCGTGCGCCGCAAACGCCGCAACGCCGAGAACTACGACGACCTCTACGAGGGCGCGCCCGCCACCCCGCCCAGCAAGCTCCGCGGCGTCATCACGATCTACACGCTCGCCGACGGCCAGGGCGGCGGGTTCGACCAGCTCGCCAACGCCGTCGTGGCCGAGGTCTCCAAACGGGAACCGGACACCCTGCTGTTCGCCTCGCACACCGTTCCCAGCGCACCCCTGCAGCGCATCGTCTACGCGATCTACCGGGACGAACTCGCCCAGTCCGAGCACGAGCAGCAGCCGCACGTCATGGAGTTCACACGGCGCCTCTCCGGGCACGTGGTGGCCACCAACGTGATCGAGCTCTCCCTCTCGGGCGCCGCCGCCACGGACGGCCTCGCAGCGCTGCTGATGCCCCGCTGACCAGGCGTTCCACGCCGTCGTCGATCCCTCCGGCACGATCCGGGGGGACCCCGTGCCGCCCGCGCCGACGCCCCGGACGCAACCAACTCCGGGCGCCCCGCGTCCCACCTCGGGTGAAGTACCCTTCCCTACAGGTTTTTCATGACCGGTGCCCGTCGGGCGCCGATGGCGTGTGACCGAGACCGGCCGGATGACCCAGCCGAGAGCCGCGCCGGAGCCAAAGAAAGTTGCTGGGAGCCCCGATGCGTAAGTTCCTTGTCGTCTTCCTGATCCTGCTCGCCGCGCTCGTCGTGGTGGCGGACGTCGGAGCGCGTTCGTTCGCGCAGAGCACCCTGGCCGGGCGTCTGGCCGACCAGATGGAGATGTCCGAGGACCCGGACGTGTCCATCGAGGGGTGGGCCTTCCTCCCCCAGGTGATCAGCGGCACGTACACCGAGGTCAACATCGAGGCCGACAGCGCCACGATGGGCGGCGTGACGGTGGAGAAGATCGAGGCCACCGCCTCCGACGTCGAGGCGCCCCTGAGCGACCTCATGGACCAGCCCACGGTGACCGCGGGCCAGGTGGACGGTTCCTTCGTGGTGCCCTACGCCTACTTCAACCCGTACCTGCCCGAGGGCATGACCATCACCACCGAGAACGGCGAGCCCCGCATCAACGGCGAGCTGGCCGTGCCCGAGCTGGGCCGGAGCGTCTCCGTCTCCAGCGCCGGGGAGTTCAGCGTCGACGGCGACACCCTGCACGTCACCCCGGTCGACATCGAGGTGGCGGACGTCCCCCTCAACGTGGACGCCATGGTCTCGACCATGCTGACCTTCAGCGCGCAGGTGCCCGAGCTGCCCTTCGGCCTGACCGCCAAGGAGATGGAGGCCACCTCCAACGGCCTCAAGATCACCGGCACCGGCAACGACGTTCCCCTGATGGGCTCCGAGGCCGTCTGATGACCCCGGCGGCGGAGACGCTCGGCCCCGACGATCTCGGTGCCGAGCTGGGCGCGAGGGCCACCCTCGTGCAGTTCTCCAGCGCCTTCTGCCAGCCCTGCCGCGCCACCCGCCGTGTCCTGGAGGACGTGGCGGGCATGGTCGAGGGGGTGGCGCACGTGGAGGTCGACGCCGAGTCCCGGCTGGACCTCGTACGTCGGCTGGAGGTCCACGGGACCCCCACGGTGTTCGTGCTGGACACCGGCGGCCGGGTGGTCCGCCGGGCCGGGGGGCAGCCCCGCAAGGCCGACGTGATCGCCGCCCTGGGCGAGGCCGTGCTCTGACGGGCGTCCCCGCGACGCCGCCACCGCTCCGGGCGTCCCACATCCTGGGACGCCCGTCCTGTGATCCAGGACACCCGTGACAAGGTCGCGGTGCGGCCTGTAGCGTCTAGGACGTGACTTCCTTGACGAGCGCGTATCTGACGAAGCGACGAGCGGTGGACTTCTGCCGCGTCGCTGCCGCGCTCTGTCCGTGTCCCTAGGGCGGACGGGCCCTCCGAGCCCCCGCTCGCTCCGTGCGACCGGCCCCTTCCGCGTACGCGCTGGGAACGACGGCGTTCACCCGTCGTTCGCCCCGGACCCCGACCACACCCGACGGTTCCCTCCCCTCCGTCGCCACCGTCGGTGACCCCGGGAACATCCTCCGTCGTACCCGGAACGGCTCGCCACCGCCGCGACCGCCCTTTCCCACGCGTAGTGCCTCTCCCGCGCCCTTCCGCGCCACCGGTGGATGTTTCGGTGGCCGTCGGGGGCGGGGAGGCCGCCCCGAAACCCCTGTTCCGGGCACCGCGCCCCCGGAACGCGACGCACCGACCGCACACGCGACACCGCACAGAAAGCACAGGAGGTTCCTCATGAGCCGCTCCGACGTCCTCGTGGACGCCGCTTGGGTGGAGGCTCACCTGGACGACGCCAACGTCGTCCTGGTCGAGGTGGACGAGGACACGTCCGCCTACGACAAGGGCCACATCCCCGGCGCTGTCAAGATCGACTGGAAGACGGACCTCCAGGACCCGGTCCGCCGCGACTTCGTGGACCGCACCGGCTTCGAGAAGCTGCTGTCCGCCAAGGGCATCGGCAACGACGACCAGGTCATCCTGTACGGCGGCAACAACAACTGGTTCGCCGCCTACGCGTACTGGTACTTCAAGCTCTACGGCCACGACAACGTCCGCCTGCTCGACGGCGGCCGCAAGAAGTGGGAGCTCGACTCCCGCGAGCTCGTGGAGGAGGTCCCGGAGCGGGCCGCCACCGAGTACAAGGCCCAGGAGCAGGACTCCTCGATCCGCGCCTTCCGCGACGAGGTCGTCGAGGCCATCGGTACCAAGGACCTGGTCGACGTCCGCTCGCCCGACGAGTTCACCGGCAAGCTGCTGGCCCCCGCGCACCTGCCGCAGGAGACCTCGCAGCGCCCGGGGCACATCCCGACCGCGCGCAACATCCCGTGGGCCAAGACCGCCAACGAGGACGGCACCTTCAAGACCGCCGACGAGCTGCGCGAGCTGTACACCGAGGCCGGGGTGGACCTCGACAAGGACATCATCGCGTACTGCAGGATCGGCGAGCGCTCCTCGCACACCTGGTTCGCCCTGCACGAGATCGTCGGACTGGAGAACGTCAAGAACTACGACGGCTCCTGGACCGAGTACGGCTCCCTGGTGGGCGTCCCGGTCGAGCTCGGAGAGGCTGAGGCCAAGTGAGCGACAGCTGCGGAGCACCCGAGGGCGGCGTGGCCCTGGCCGACGTCGACGCGGGCAACCAGGCGGTCATCCAGGGCACGGTCACCCGTGAGGGTCAGCCCCTGCGTGGCGCCTACGCCCGTCTGCTGAACTCCTCCGACGACTTCGTCGGGGAGGTGGCCACCGGTGACGAGGGCACCTTCCGCTTCTTCGCCGCCGACGGCGAGTGGAAGCTGCGGGTCCTGGCCTCCCAGGGCTTCACCGGCGAGTACACGGTGACGGCCGAGGTCGGCAAGGTCATCGACGTCCAGGTCGAGGCCTGACAGCAGGACCACCGCGCGCGGCGCCGGTGCCGGACGACTCACCTCGTCCGGCACCGGCGCCGCGCCGTCGCGCCCGCCTCAGCGCTCCCGGGCCCCGGTGTGCTCCGGGGGCTCCTCGGAGTCCGCGTGCGGCTCCGCCAGCTCCCGGTTGGCCGCCAGGGCCCGTCGCGCCCGGTCGAGCGCGATGCGCCGGACCAGGGGACCGTTGACCGCGAGCGCGCACAGGGCCAGCCCCCACCAGGCGAGGGGGCCGAATCCGTAGGCGGAATGGAACTGGGCGAACGCGAAGAGTCCGGCCCCCATCGCGAACAGGCTCGTGCCCGGGACCTGCCACGGGTTCTCCAGCGAACGCACACGGTGTTCGGCCACTCTCACGGTGAGACGGGCCAGCTCGGGGTCGGGGGCAGCCGTCCCGTCGCGAAGGAAGGGGCGGACCCGGCGCCGCTCCGCCGACCCGGGCGCCAGGCGGGCCCGAGCGCGTTCGCTCCAGCCGAACCGTCCCCGTCGGCGGTTCCAGAGCAGGGCCAGGATCAGTGAGACCGCTCCGGCGCTCTGGAACACCAGCGCGATCACCTGCACCACGAGTGCCTGGCCGACCATGGGGACTCCTCGTCGACCGCCACGCCCGGAAGCACCTGGGCGGGGCGCGCGTGACGGGGGTGGGGGAGGGCGGCCCAGGCGGCCCCTCCCGGAACCCCGGGCGCGAGGCCACCACCATTATGTCGGTTCCTCCCCCTGAGCCCTCCGGGCCCCGTGGAACCCGGCGGCCGGGGCGCGGTTGAGGCGCAGCGCGCGTTCGACCCGTTCCCGCCGTCTCCGCGCGCTCCGTTCGCCCAGCCAGCCCAAGGCCACCGTGCACCCCACGAGCAGGGCCAGGGCCAGAAGGATGAAGAGCGTTCCGGCTCCCCGGTTGATCAGTTGTGAGAGGACCAGCTGGAGCTGAACCAGGAGCAACAGCGCCAGGGAGCGTGACCGCCACGGGTCCTCGGGTGTTCCGAGCTCCCGCTCCGCGAGCAGGACGACGACGTACGCCGTGGCGGGGTCGTCGGCGACGCACCCCTCCCGCACCAGGCGGGCCGCCCGGACCCGCGTCGGGGAGAAGGGCGTCCCGAACCGGGTCAGCTCGGGGTCCACGAGCGGCGGCTTCGACGCCCCGTGCTCGCGTCGCCATCGACGTGAGCGCGCCAGGGTGTACAGGAGCGCTGACAGGAAGACGACGACGAGGACCAGGGGTAACGCCCTCAGCAGCGTGTCCGGCACGTTCGACCACCTTCGTCAGTAGGGCTTGCGGAGCCCGTCCCCGCCGGGTGGGCGCTCCGGGGCCTTCGCGAGGGCGGCGAGGGCCGCGTTGGCCCGCTCCGACTGGCGGGTCCGACCGAGGACCCGGCGCCGTCTCACCACGAAGACCACGGCCAGCAGCGCCAGCACGGGAAGGAAGACGGCCAGGGCTCCCGAGGACGCGGTCCCGCTCCACACCATGTGCCCGACGGTCAGGGCCAACCAGGTGAGGTACAGGAGGAATCCGCACTGGTTCCACGGGTTCTCCCACCCCCTCCGGAGCTCCCGCGCGGCGGCGACCGTCCGCCGGGCCCGTTCGGGGTCGGGTGCGGACCGGCCGGAACGGAGGTACGGTGCGACGGAACGGCGCTCCTCGCAGGTCAGGGCCCGGTCGGTGGATGCCCGTTCGGACGGCGGTTGGTGCCGCCGCCTCCACCTGCGGGCCATGACCAGGCACGCGACCAGAGAGGCGAGTAGCAGGCCGGTCGCCGTCGTGAACGCCAGGGGAGGCGGAGCCGCGAGCTGTTCCGGAACGGGGGCCACCTCCTTGGTGCGGAACCGATCGCTGGTTCCTCGGTCCCCCTGTTCCCTGCCCCGTCCTGGCGTCGGAAACATCCGCCCCTCGCGTAGGGCGACGCTTCGAGCGGGTTCCTCCCGGTGGGGCGGTGGCGGTTGTCCACAGGTGGGGACGGGGACTGGAAAGCGGTGGGCAGCCCTGATTCACTGAAGGTCACGGTTCGTGTTCTCCGGAGGGTCCGGACGCCCCCGACGTCCCCCCGCGAAGGCGCACGGCCCGTGGCAAGCACGCCGGGCGCGGGCCCCCAGCCCCGACCTCCGACCCCTGGCCGGAACCCCCGCGTGAAGGAATCCCGGCGGTACTCCCCCCGCCGGTGAGGAGGTGTTCGGACGGTGCCCACACCACGGTCGTCGGCGGCCGCGGCCAGCACGCCCCGAGATGCGGCGGGACGCACCTACCTCGGCTGGCGGCACAGGGTCGTGCTGCCGCCGCCGGGACCGGCCCCGCGCCGCCCCGCGCCCGGGGACGCGGAGACCCTGAGCCAGGAGTGGGTCGCCGGACAGTTCGACAGCGAGGCCCAGACCAACCGGCCGCTCCACTACGCCCTGGCCGGGCTCGGGCTGTTCGCCCTGCTCTGCCCGCTGCTGTGGACCCTGAGGATCCTTCCCGGAAGCCTGGCCCTGGGCGGGGTGTGCGCCTGCGCGGCGATCGCGGCGCCGCTGGTCTTCGCGCTGCTCCAGAGCAGGCAGGTGATGGCCACCCGGCTCGAACGCGCGCAGGCGCGCCTGGCGGAGGAACGGGCCGCACGGGAGCGGGCCCTGCACGACCAGCAGCGCGCCCACGCGCGCCGGTACACCGAGTGGCAGGCCGCCGCACGCGCCTACGAGGCCCAACCGCGCTGGTACGGCGTGACCGTGCCCCCGGGCGTGTCGTCGGTCCTCGTGGTCGGCGGCGGTGACGCCGGATGGTCGGCACTGCTCACCACGGTCGGGATCTCCCGGCTCCGCGAGGGCGGCGACCTCACCGTCGTGGACCTCACCGGGCGTTCGGTCACCAGCGAACTGGTCCGGCTGGCCCGCCGCTGCGCGGTGGGGCCCCGGCACTGGGTCCTCCCGGCCGACCTGCCCAGGATGACCCTGGGCACCAACCTGGACGCCGGGCAGCGGGCCCGGGTGCTCTCGGCGGCGGCCGCCGCCTCCGGGCGGCTGGAGGACGCCGACGCGGACGAGACCCTGCTGCTGCGCCTGCTGGAGGTGCTCGGCCCGGACGTGGGCGTCGCCCGGCTCATCGGCGGACTGCGTGCCCTGGTCACCCCCGAGGACGACACGGCCGAGGACGACGCCGCCCTGGCCCTGCTCTCCGAGGAGGAGCGGGCCCGGGTGCGCGAGCGGTGCGCCGACGATCCGGGGGTACGCGAACGGGCCTGGACGCTGGAGAACCGGCTCAGCCCCTTCGAGGCCGTGGGCACCCGGGCCGACGACGGGGCCTACGCCCAGGTCAAGATCATCTCCACGGACCGGGCCTCGGGGGAGGGCGCGGCCCGGGTCTACGGCACCTACGCCGTGGCGGCGCTCAGCGAACTCCTGGAGGCGCGCTCGCCGGAACCCGCCGTCACCGGACTCCGCCCGAGGGCCCGGCCGTCACGGACCCGCAGCGTGGTCGTCTGCGGAGCGGAGACCCTCCCGGCCGAGGAGGTGGACCAGGTCCTGGCCGCCGCCTCGGAGGGCGGGGTGGAGGTGGTCCTGCTCTTCCGCACCGCCGTCCCCGCCGCCCTGGAGCGCTTCACCGACCCCGCCTGCCTTCCGGTGGTGATGGGCCTGGACGGCGACGCGGAGAAGGTCGGGAGAGCGGTGGCGGCGGCCGCCGCGGCCTCCGACCCCCGGGACCTGGAGGTGCACCGGCTCACCGAGGTGATCGGCGCGGCCGTGGGCGGCACGGTGGTGGAACCGGCCGAGGACGAGGAGGACGACGACCTCCTCTTCCCCTCCCCGCACACCGAGTCCGGGGCGCTGATCCGCAACGCCACGGCCGCGATCGCCCCCCTCGACCTGGTCCGCCATGTGAGATCGACCACGGTGTGGGGTCGGGTCACCAGCCAGGCCGCCGAGATCGACACCCCGGTGCGGCCCGACGAGGACGAGGGGCCGGGATCGCGCCCCCTCGCACTGGACGCGCGGTCCCTGCGTGGGCTGCCGTCCACCGCCGCCCTCGTCCTGACGCCGGGCGGACCGATCCTCGCCGACACCAACCCGGGTATCCTCACCCTGTCCACGGCCACCCTCGCGACGGTGGACGACAACCGGAACACCGGGACCAGCGGGAACGTTGGGCCGAGTGGTGGCGACGGGGCCACCACGGGAGCGCCGGTGCCCCGACGCGGCACCGGGGACGGCCGTCTCCGGGAGTCGCCCACGGGCGGCGCCGCGCCGTCCGGAGCCACCGCGGCGCCGAAGGGCGCCCTCCCACCGGACCGCGCCGTTCCGGACGACACCCCCGGGGCGACCAGCGGATCCGTCGTCCGCGACGCCGTCGGGGCGGCCGGGACCGTGGGCGGCACCGACCCCGAGAAGGTCCCGCCCAACCTCGGGCCGCCGCCCGAGCGTCTGGACTGGCGGGTCTGAGGTTCGGTGGACAATAAGCTTGGCCCGACACATCGCCCGCCGCCGAAGCGCGTTCGTGCGGGTGATCTACCGATCGTGGAGAATTGATGAGCGAGCTTCCCTTGCGCGCCCAACTGGCCTCGGTACTGGGCAGGAGCGCAGCCAGCCTGTCCAGGGCCACCGGACGCGGAGACGGCTCCGTCATCGGTGGGCGCGTCGCCCTCAAGGTCGAGCCGGACCTGCTCGCCAAGCTCGCCCAGGGACGTCGCCTGGCCCTGGTCAGCGCCACCAACGGCAAGACGACCACCACCCGGCTCATCGCGCAGGCCCTGCGCGAGTTCGGGGACGTCGCCACCAACGAGTACGGCGCGAACATGCCCACCGGGCACATCACCGCCCTGTCCGACAACAAGTCGGCGGTCAACGGTGTGCTGGAGGTCGACGAGAAGTACCTCCCGCAGGTGCTCAAGGCCACCAACCCCTCCTTCGTGGTCCTGATGAACCTGAGCCGCGACCAGATGGACCGCGCCTCCGAGATCAACCTGCTCGCGAAGAAGTGGCGGACCGCCCTCGCGCAGACCAACACCCACGTCATCGCCAACGCCGACGACCCGCTCGTGGCCTGGGCCGGGCTCGGCGCCCCGAACGCCACCTGGGTGTCGGCCGGGCAGCGCTGGAAGGAGGACTCCTGGTGCTGCCCCGAGTGCGGCGGTCACCTCAAGCGCGACGTCGACCCGCACTGGGAGTGCCCCGAGTGCGGACTGTCGCGCCCCCGGGCCACCTGGGCGGTGGACAACGACAACGACGTGCTGGTCGCCCCCGACGGTCAGCAGATCAAGCTCCGGATGAACCTGCCCGGTGACGCGAACCGCGCCAACGCCGCGATCGCCGCCGCCACGGCCGCCGGCTACGGCATGCACCCCGAGCGCACCATCGAACGGCTGCGCGAGGTCACCTCGGTGGCCGGGCGCTACACCTCCGTGGTCACCATGGGCGTCGAGGTCCGCCTGCTGCTCTCCAAGAACCCGGCCGGTTGGCTGGAGTCCTTCGCGGTCCTGGACCCGCCCCGCGTCCCCGTGATCCTCGCCGTGAACGCCCAGATCCCCGACGGCAAGGACACCTCCTGGCTCTGGGACGTCGACTACACGGTGCTGCGCGACCGCAGGGTGTTCGTCATGGGCGAGCGCCGGACGGACCTCGCGCTGCGCCTGGAGACCGACGAGGTGCCCTTCGAGGTCGCCGACCGCGTGGACGAGGTGCTGGCCAAGCTCAAGGCCGAGCGCCCCGACATCACCAAGGTCGACGTCATCGCCAACTACACAGCCTTCCAGCAGATCCGCACGGCGTACGGCCGCGTCCAGTAGGAGACAGACACCCATGTCGAACACCAGCAGCGCCCTGCGGATCGTGTGGATCTACCCCGACCTGCTCAGCACCTACGGGGACCAGGGCAACGTCCTGATCCTCAAGCGCCGCGCGGAACTGCGCGGCATCCCCACCGAGATCGTGCACGTCCACTCCAGTGACGCGGTGCCCGAGCAGGGCGACATCTACCTGCTCGGCGGCGGCGAGGACCGCCCGCAGATCCTGGCCGCCGACCGGCTCCGCGCCGACGGCGGGCTGGCCAGGGCCGCCGCGCGCGGCGCCTGCGTGTTCGCGGTCTGCGCCGGCTACCAGATCATCGGTGAGAGCTACGGCGACGACGAGGCCAACCCGCTTCCGGGCGTGGGCATCCTCGACATCCGCAGCACCCGGGGCCAGACCCGCGCGGTGGGGGAGATCGTCGCCGACGTCGACCCGGCACTGGGCGTCGGCCGGATCACCGGTTTCGAGAACCACCAGGGGCGCACCGCGATCGGCCCGCAGGCCCGCCCGTTGTCCACGACGGTGAAGGGGATCGGCAACGACGACCACACCGAGGGCGCCTTCCAGGGCCAGATCCTGGGCACCTACCTGCACGGCCCGGCACTGCCGCGCAACCCGCAGCTGGCCGACCTCCTGCTGCGCTGGCGCGTGGGTCAGCTGGACCCGCTCCCCCCGGCCTGGGGCGAGCGCCTGCACGACGAGCGCCTGGCCGCCGCGCTCCGCTAGTAACCTGGCGCGCCAGTACCCGGGAGCACGGCGCCGCACACGACCGGGCCCGGTGGGAATCCCCACCGGGCCCGGTCGCGTGCGGACGGAATGAATCCTCCGGTCACCGCCTTGTCACCCGACATGAAGGCAATAGCACTACAGCAGTACGGATCCGCCGACGACCTCGCCCTGGTGGACCTGCCCGATCCCAAGGTCGCCCCTGGGGAGGTCCTGATCCGCGTGCGCGCGGCCGGGGTGAACCCGGTGGACTGGAAGCTCGCGACGGGCGGCCTGGACCCCGTCATGGAGGCGGGCTTCCCGCTCGTACCGGGGTGGGACGTGTCCGGTGTGGTCGAGGCCGTCGGGTTCGACGCGGGGGAGTACGCCGTAGGGGACGAGGTCTACGGGTACCTCCGCAAGGACTGGGCGAAGAACGGCACCTACGCCGAACTGGTCTCCGCGAGCGTGCGCCTCATCGCTCCCAAGCCCGCCTCGTTGAACTGGCAGGAGGCGGCCGGGGTGCCCCTGGCCGGGCTGACCGCCCTCCAGTCCCTCAAGCGCGTCTCGGTGGGCTCCGGTGACACGGTGCTGGTGCACGCCGCCGCTGGCGGCGTGGGGGCGTTCGGGGTGCAGATCGCGGTCGCCCGGGGCGCCAGGGTCATCGGTACGGCGAGCGAGCGCAACCACGACCACCTCCGAGCGCTGGGCGCGGAACCGGTGACCTACGGGGACGGACTCACCGAACGCGTGCGGGCGCTCGCGCCCGAGGGCGTGGACGCGGTCCTGGACTTCGTCGGCGGCGGGGTGGCAGCCCTGCCGGTCACGGACCACCGGGACCGAGTGGTCTCGATCGCCGACCCCGGGGTCCTCGCCGACGGCGGGCAGTACGTGTGGGTCCGGCCCGACCACGACGACCTGGTGGAACTCTCCGCCCTGGCGGACGGGGGCGCGCTCAAGGTGCACGTCGACCGTGAGTTCCCGCTGGCGGAGGCGGCCGAGGCCTGGCGCCTGAACCAGACCGGCCGCACGCGGGGCAAGATCGTCCTCACGGTCTGAGGACCGCGCGGACTCCGGAGGGGCCGCGGACCGGTACCGGTCCGCGGCCCCTCCGTCCGACTACCTGGGCCTGCCCCGGAAGTCACTGAGGTCGGCGTTGGCGCCGGTGTCCGGGTCCACGACGACCTCCTGGCCCGCGGCGATCCCGTCCACGACCAGGTCGGCGTCGACGGGGACGGTGCGCTTGACCAGGCCCAGGGCGATCGGGCCCAGCTCGTGGTGGCGCGAGGAGGTCCCGACCCGGCCCACCCTGCGCCCGTCCAGCTCGATGTCGCTCCCCAGCTTCGGCAGCCGCTCGACGGTGCCGTCCAGGTGCAGCATGACCAGGCGGCGCGGCGGGCGGCCCAGGTTGTGCACGCGCGCCACCGTCTCCTGGCCCGGGTAGCACCCCTTCTCCAGGTGCACGGCGGAGCCGATCCAGTCCATCTCGTGCGGGATGGACCGCTCGTCCGAGTCCAGCCCCGGACGGGCGCGGTGCGCGGCGATCCGGTGCGCCTCGTAGGGCCACATGCCCGCCGGTCGGGCCCCGGCGGCGGTGAGCCCCTCCGCGACGGCCACGAGGTCGCCGGAGGGCACGAGGAGGTCGATCTGGTCCTCGGCGGCGCGGTTCAGCACGCCCTCGGCCACGGCCGCCACCCGGGAGCGCTCCGGGCCCAGCACGGTCAGCACGGAGAACGCGTCGGAGAGGTCCTCGACCTCCACGCGCAGCGTGAACACCATCGAGTCCAGGAACTCCGCGAGCGCCGGGCCGCCGCCGGGTTCGGTGTGGATCCACGTCGCCGCACCGTCGTCCACCAGGGACAGGTGGTGGCGCAGGTGGCCCCGGGTGTCCAGGACCAGGGCCTCGGTGGCGACACCGGGGGCGAGGTCCCGCGTCAGCTGGCTGGTGATGTCGTTGAGCCAGCTCAGGCGGTCCGGTCCGGTCACGCGCACCACGCCACGGTTGCTCCGGTCGACCCAGGCACTGGAGCGTTCCATCGCGCGGGCCTCGTGGGAGGGGTCGCCGTAGTGCGCGGCGACGTCGGAGTCGGGGCTGTCGGCGCTCACGGCACCCGGTGTGGTCAGCAGCGGCGAAGTCATGGAACCGAGGTTATCCGGCCCGCCAAACGCCCCGCGGCACCCCTTCTGAACAGGGAGGACGGAGCTCCGAAAATCACTTGCCCCACCCCGGCCACGGGACGTACCTTCGGAGCACGCAGGAAAGGAGGTGGTCCGAGAGATGATTCATTCAAGGACTGGCGAGGTGGCCGTCCGCTAGGGCGACGCCGAGCGTTCGCTCGACGTCGTTCGCGCGAATACCTGACGGACACCCGAACCCCGGGCTGCCGGACCTGGTCCGACCGGCCCCGCACACGCGGGACAGAGCCCGGGGTTCGCCCATGCCCCGACCACGGGTCGGAGCGCGACCGCGAAGGCCGAGTACGGCTACTTGCTTCCGGCCTTCTTCAGCTGAGCCGACATGTACGAGCGCAGGTCGTGCCCGCGCGCGGCCAGGTCCCAGGCGTAGCCGAGGGTGTCCCGGTCCTCACCGAAGAGTCCGTAGAGGCGGTGCGAGGCCTGCACCTCCAGACCGGTGATGGTGTGCACCACCGCGTTGGTGGCCATCTCCACCCGGTTCGCGAACACGTTGCCCAGGTAGGACTCGATGAAGCCCTCGTTGTGGGCGATCAGCACTTCCAGGTGGATGATGTTCTTCTCGTCGTCCTTGGCGTAGCGCGCCGTGTCCTCCTCGGACAGGGCACGCCAGTAGCCGGACTCCTCGGTGATGAGCTCTCCGAGCGTCCCGTCGGCCTTCATCCGCCAGGCCCGGCTCCGGTAGTCCAGGTACGGAGCTCCGTCCCTGACGACGAACTCGACCTCCTGACCGAACTGGAGTTCCTCCTCGTCGGCGTAACCGGCGACGCCGACGCCCTCCCAGCGTCCGAACAGGAACGACAGCTTCTCCAGATCGGGGTGTACCTCAGCATCCATAGCCAACGAGCCTAGGGCATGCTCGGCGGACACACGCCCTGCTCGGCGGCGCCCGGACCCCTCCGGTGACGCCCCGGCCGTGTGCGATCCGCGGCATCGAGGAGCCTTGGACTGGACATGCCCAATTGGCCCCGCTTTCCCGGAGAACTGGTAAAGATTGTCAGCAGACGCGGTGTGTCCTTGGGGCTCGGCGCCCGCAGTCGTCCTTGACCTCCGACGCGCTTACTAAGGGGCTGCCTGTGTTCATGGTGATCGGTGTGGCGCTGCTCGCCGTCGCGGTGGTCCTCCTGCCGTTGACCGTCGTCGGGCTGCGCCGCTGGCTGCGGCAGCGCGGGCTGGCCCAGCTCCTGCCCAGCGCCCTGGTGCCCCTCAGGGGCCAGAGGGTGACGCTCACGGGTGTGGCCGCCGGCGGGCCCTCCGGTCCCATCGAGTCCGGGCTGGCGGGCGCCGAGTGCGTGTGGCACGGCCACGAGGTGCTCCGCCACTACCGTCCGCTGGTCCGCGACCGCGCCGAGGGCGCGGTCACCGAGCGGGCCTGCGACTCGATCGCGGACTACGGTTCCGACGAGCTCTTCGGACTGGTGGCCGAGGACCGCACGGGGGTGGTCGAGCGCGTCTACGTCGACCCCGCGGGCGTGGAGCCGCGCGACCCCGAGCTCTGCCTCAAGCGCCTGGTCGGCCGCCCCCAGCCCGGGGTCGCCGCCGCCGCCGACGACCTCCTGCCGCGCGTGCGCGGCCGCATCTCCGGCGTCTTCCGGGGCGAGACCATCGAGTTCGAGTACCGCGAGTGGATCATCCGCCAGGGCGCGCGCGTGCGCGTCACCGGTGAGGTCGACGTGCGCGACGGCCGGGTGGTGCTGGTTGCCTCCGAGGGCGCCCCGCTCAGCGTCGAGCACGGCGTGGAGGAGGGGCCGGCCCGCGTCTCACCCCGTCGCCGCGAGGCGATCCTGCTCCTGGTCGCCTTCGCCCTCTGCGCGATCTCGGGCGCCGTCGTGACCGCCGCCGCGTTCTGAGTAGGCTGACCGCATGACTCGTTCCCTGGTGATCAAGGTCACGGCCGGTGAGGACTCCCCGGAGCGCTGCAACCAGGCCTTCACCGTCGCGGCGACGGCGGTCGCGAGCGGCGTGGACGTGTCGCTCTGGCTGACCGGCGAGGCCTCGTGGTTCGCGGTGCCCGGGCGGGCCGAGGAGTTCGCCCTTCCCCACGCCGCCCCGCTCCGGGACCTGCTCGCGGGGGTGCTCGCGGGCGGTGCCGTCACGGTGTGCACCCAGTGCGCGGCCCGCAGGGAACTCACCCAGCGGGACCTGCTGGAGGGCGTGCGCATCGCGGGCGCGGCCACCTTCGTGGAGGAGACCCTCCGGGACGGCGCCCAGGCCCTGGTCTACTGACCACGGACACGACGGTGCCCGCACCACCGGTCGGCGGTGCGGGCACGGGGGTCGGTGTCCGGACTACTTCTTGCCCTGGTTGGCCACGGCCTCGATGGCGGACTTGGCGGCCTCGGGGTCGAGGTAGGTACCACCCGGGTTGGTCGGCTGGAACTGGTCGTCCAGCTCGTAGACCAGCGGGATGCCGGTGGGGATGTTCAGCCCCGCGATGTCGGCGTCGCTGATGCCGTCCAGGTGCTTGACCAGCGCGCGCAGCGAGTTGCCGTGCGCGGTGACCAGGACGGTCCGGCCCGCGGCCAGGTCCGGGACGATGCTGTCGTACCAGTACGGCAGGGCGCGGTCCAGGACGTCCTTCAGGCACTCGGTGCGCGGCAGCAGCTCCGGCGGGAGCAGCCCGTAACGCGCGTCCCCGGCCTGCGAGTAGGGGTCGTCGTCGGCGATGGGCGGCGGGGGCGTGTCGTAGGAGCGGCGCCAGACCATGAACTGGTCGTCGCCGTACTCCTCACGGGTCTGCGCCTTGTCCTTGCCCTGGAGGGCACCGTAGTGGCGCTCGTTGAGGCGCCAGGAGCGCTCGACCGGCAGCCAGTGCAGGTCGGCGGTCTCCAGCGCGAGGTTCGCGGTGCGGATCGCGCGCTTGAGCAGAGAGGTGTGCAGGATGTCCGGGGTCACCCCGGCGGCCTTGAGGAGCTCGCCGCCGCGGCGGGCCTCCTCCTCGCCCTGCGCGGAGAGGTCCACGTCCACCCAGCCGGTGAACAGCCCCTTCGCGTTCCAGACACTCTCGCCGTGTCGAAGCAGTACCAGAGTTCCCATGGGAGCCAGCCTAGCGATCCCGCCCGGGTGGCCGCCCACGGCGGGGCCTACTGTTCGGGGGCCGGCTCGGCCAGGTGCGCGAACGCGCTCAGGTTGCGGGTGTCGTGGCCGCGCGCGAGGCGCCACTTCCACTCCTTGCGGATCGCCGTCGCGAAGCCCAGCTCCAGCGCGGTGTTGAAGTTCTCGTCGGAGTAGGTGAGCACGCAGCCCAGCAGCCGGTCCACCTCGGCGGGGGTCACCCCGCCCAGCGGCAGGCGTCCCCGGACGTACACGTCCCCGACGTCGTCCGAGACGAACGCCATCCCGTACATGTCCGAGCTGCGCCGGGTCAGCCACTGGTAGAACGCCGCGTGGTTCTCGTCGGGCTGGCGGCAGAAGAACGAGGTGAGGGTGAGGCTGTGCGGACCGGCCTCCAGCCACACCATGGTCCTGAGCTTGGCCGTTCCGGGAATCGTCACCAGGAAGGACCCCTCGCGGGGGCGTTCGACCTCCAGTCCGGCCTCCGTGACGGCCTCGGTGATCGCCCTGACGGCGCTCTCGCGCTCTGTTTCCGCTGCCACGTCCTCGCCTCTCGTCACTTCGCTCCCGCCCCCGTCAACGGGCCTCGGCCAGGCGGAGGCCGCGCGGGTTGAGGGTGTCCCGGTACACGTCCAGGAGTTCGTCCACCGTCCGCGACCACCCCAGTGTCGCGGCGTGCCGCGGCCCCGCTCCGGCCAGCTTGGCACGCCAGGCCGGTTCGGTGATCATCCGGTGCAGTTCGGCGGCGTAGTGCCGGGGGTCGTGCCCGTCCACGAGAACCCCGGAGACACCGTCGGCCACCGCCGTGGTCAGGCCGCCGACACGGGCGGCCAGCACGGGGGTGCCGCAGGCCTGCGACTCCACGGCCACCAGCCCGAAGGACTCGGAGTAGGAGGGGACCACGGTCACCGTCGCGGCCCGGTAGTAGTCGGCCAGGCGAGCCCGGTCCTGCGGCGGCTCCAGCCGCACCACGTCCGCGACCCCCAGGGAACGCGCGAGGTCCGTGAGCAGCCCGGGTTCGTTCCGGCCGCCCCCGGACAGCCCGCCGACCACGCCGACCACCAGGCGGGAGCGCAGGGAGGGGTCGCGTTCGAGCAGGTCGGCGGCGGCGCGGATGAGGACGTCCGGGGCCTTGAGCCGCTGGACGCGGCCCACGAACAGGAGGAGTTCGGCGTCGCGCGGCAACCCGATGCGTTCCAGCGCCTCCGTGCGCGCACCGGGGGTGAAGGTCTCCAGGTCGACCCCCGGAGGGATCGTGCTGATCTGCTCGTTGCGGGCGCCGTAGAAGCCGGTGAGCTGACGCGCCTCGTCGTCGGTGTTGGCGATGAGCCGGTCGGCCTGGCGGACCAGCTGGTCCTCGCCCCGCACCCGCGCCTCCGGCTCGGGGGAGTCGCCCTCGGCCAGCGCGGCGTTCTTCACGCGGGCCATGGTGTGCATGGACTGCACCATGGGCACACCCCACCGGCGGGCGGCCATGACCCCGGCCTTGCCGGAGAGCCAGTAGTGGCCGTGGACGAGGTCGTAGTGGCCCGGGTCGCCCTGGGCCTCGGCGCGCAGCATGCCGAAGACGAACGGGCAGAGGTGGTCCGCGAGGGTGTTCTTGTCGAGGCGGCCGTACGGTCCGGCGGGCACGTGCCGGACGTTCACCCCCGGTGCGAGCTCGACGACCGGGGGGAGGTCGGCGCTGGTCGCGCGGGTGAACACGTCCACGGCCACGTCGCGTTCGGCCATCCGCCGGGCCACCTCGACCACGTACACGTTGAGGCCTCCCGCGTCACCGGTGCCGGGCTGGTCGAGCGGGGAGGTGTGCAGACTGACGGTCGCGATCCTTGAGGGAACCGCCGTCTTCTGTCCCAGCGGCAGGGGTCCGGACACCGGTGGTTCCTCCGAGTCGTGTCAGCAACGAGTGTGCGAGCCGTAGTCGTCAACAGCGACGAAGGTACACACTGTTCCCCACCGCACCGTCCGAGGGGGCCGGGGTTGACCCGGCGGGAATCACGGTGTAGCCGTCCACCCGGACACCAGGAAGTCCACTGTCTCGGGGAAGGTGCTCCGCCAGGTCTCCAGGTCGTGGCCGCCACGGGGACGAAGGGTGTCGACCGTCATACCGTGTTCGGTGAGGAGTGCCGAGAAGCGTGCGGCCTCCCCCTGGATGCTCCCCTCCTGGAGCGGGGTGTGGTCCGCGCGCCCCTCCACCAGCATGAACCGGAGGTCGCGCACCTCCTCCGCATCGAGGAGGAGGTCGGGGGAGTGCGGGGCGGTGTCCTTCCCGAAGGTCCCGTGCGGGTCGTCCACGCGGTAGTAGCCCGCCCAGCCGACCACCTGGGAGTAGAGGTCGGGGTGGCGCAGCGCCAGGGCGGCCGCGCCGTAGCCGCCCATGGAGAAGCCGCCGATCGCCCGCAGCGATCGGGGGCGCGGGTGCTCTCCCTCGACCGCGTCGACAGTGTCCCGCGTGACGAAGCTCTCCAGTGCGAAGCGGCCGTCGTGGGCGTCGCCCCACTCGGTGGTGGAGCCCCCGCTCTCCTGGCCGTACGGGGCCGCGACGACGAACTCGACCCCCGAGCGGCACATCTGCCGGTCCAGATGGGCGCCCAGGTCGGCGTCCATCAGGGTGCGGTGGGAGGAGGCGGACCCGTGCAACAGGTAGAGGACGGGCAGGTCGGTGCTGTCGGGGCCGGGAGGGCGGCGGATCCACAGGGGCCGCCCCTCGCCGTCGGGAGTTCCGGTGTCGGGCAGGTGGACGACCTGGTCGCGGCCGGGTTCCTCGCAGACGGCGACCTGACCGGGGTGGGGGATGGGCGCGGGAGGGGGCGCGAGTTCCTGGGGCAGGATCGCGTGGCCGTGGGTCAGTTCGGGTTCGGGCGCGGACAGGTGGTGGCCGATCCTCTCGACCAGGTGTTCCGGGGGCGCGGTGGCCAGCGACGTGGCGAGCAGCACGACGGCGCAGGAGGAGACGAGCACTGCGGCGCGTCGGGGCATGGTGACGAACACGTCGAGGACCTTGGGGGTCGGGGGCAACCGGGAACCGCGCACCACGCGGCCGAGAACTGTGACCCACTGTAGTCGAATGTGTTCACTGTGCTCGGAATTCGCGGCGTACTGTCGGGGCCGCCCCCGAACCCCCCATCCGTCCCCTCCCCCCGGGACCGTCTCCCGGCCCGGCTCCGGCTGTCAGACGGCCACCGGGTGTCGCAGCCGCAGGGCCTCGGGGTAGGGGCGCAGGTAGGTCTGCTCGTTGGCCCAGGTCACGGCCTCGGCGGCGCAGTGGTGGCGGAGGAGCGCCACCGGCAGGCTGAGCGGCGCCTGCCCCTCCCGGTACTCCTCGATCCCGGCCAGCAGGTCGTGTCGGCGGGAGTCGTCCAGCATCGGGCTGATCATCCCGAAGAGGTGGTGGAGCACGTTGGCGTGCCTGCCCCGGCTGCCCTTGACGGCCAGGGTCCGGTGGAAGGCCTCCGCGTAGACGGACGCGACCTCCTCGGGGTCGCCGCCTCCCGCCCGGGCCACGATCCGGCCGGTCTCGCGGTAGCCGTCCGGTGAGTGCGCCATCAACTGGAGCTTGTGCCGGGTGTGGAACGCCACCAGGTCGCGCGGACGCCACGCACCCTCGAACAGGGTCCGCAGCCGTGCGTGCGCGAACACCCGCTCCACGAAGTGCTCCCGAAGGACGGGGTCGGAGAGGCGGCCCTGCTCCTCGACGGGCAGGTGGGGCAGGAGCGCGGTGAGTCGGGCTGCGAAGGCGCCCCGGCCGGTCCCCCGCTGCCGGTCACCGTGGTCGTCGAAGACCGGAAGGGCGTACAGGCCGCAGCTCGGTGACTTGTTCTTGAGCACGTAGCCGTCCAGACGGCGCAGTTCCCGCAGGTGTCGGTCGGCCACCCGGGCGAGGTCCTCCGTGTGGTCGGCGCCGTCCTTGCTGGAGATCACCCGGTTCTCGCCGGGTGAGTCCGCCCGCTCCTGGAGCCGCAGGGTGGGGCGCGGCACACCGAGCCCGATCTCCGCCTCCGGGCAGATCGGCAGCCAGTCCACGTGCCGATCCAGCTCGTCGGTGAGGAAGCGGAAGCGCGAGTGCCCGCCGTTGTAGCGCACGGGTGCCCCGATGAGGCAGCTGGAGACGCCGACGACCGGTCGGGGAGGCGGGTTCATGGTGGGGCCCTACCCCCTCCGACGCCGTGTAACCACCAAGGAACACGCCCGGTAGTGTGATGGTCTCGCAAAGTGAAGGAGTCCTTCGTGGGCACCCCCGTCATCGTCCTGTTCACACAGGATCTGCGCCCGCACGACCACCCCGCGCTCAGCGCCGCCCTGCGCGCCCCCGGGCCGGTCGTCCCCCTCTTCGTCCTCGAACCCGGGCTCCTGGCGCGCGCCGCCCGCAACCGCCGCGCCTACCTGGGCGAGGCCCTCGCGGACCTGCGCTCGGGCCTGCGGGAGAGAGGGGGCGACCTCCTCCTGCGCCGGGGAGACACCGCCACCGAGGTCGGGAAGCTGGCCCGGGAGACCGGCGCCCGAGCCGTCCACCTCAGCGCGGGCGTGAGCCGGTTCGCGGCCCGGCGCCTGGACGACCTGCGCGCCACCGGGCTGGAGGTGTGCACCCACCCCGGGCTGACGGTGGTCCCACCCGGCGACGTGACCCCCGCCAGCGGTGACCACTACAAGGTCTTCACCCCCTACTGGCGGGCCTGGGAGGCGGAACCGTGGCGCGCGGTGCTGCCCGCGCCCGAGAGCCTGGAACTGCCCGAGGGGCTCGACCCGGGCGCCCCGTTCACCCCGGACGACTCCGCGGGGGTGGGCTCCCTGGCCCCGGAACGGCAGGCGGGCGGCTGGACCCGGGCGCGCGCACGCCTGCGCTCCTGGACGGACGGCGGCCTGGCCGACTACGGGGACCGGAACGACGACCTCCCCGGCGCCGCCACCTCCCGTCTCTCCGCCGACCTCAGGTTCGGCTGCCTCTCCGCGCTGGAGGTCGCCACCGCCGCCCGGGACCTGCCCGGGGGCGACGCGTACGTGCGCCAGCTCGCCTGGCGTGACTTCCACCACCAGGTGACGGCGGCCTTCCCGTGGATCAACACCCGCGACTACCGGGCGCGGGACCGCGAGTGGCGACGTGACCCGGAGGCGCTGGCCGCCTGGAAGGAGGGCCGGACCGGCGTGCCGATCGTGGACGCGGGCATGCGGCAGCTGCTCCGCGAGGGGTTCATGCACAACCGCACCCGCATGATCACCGCCGCCTTCCTCACCAGGACGCTGTCGGTGCACTGGCGCGAGGGGGCCGCGCACTTCGACGCGCACCTCACCGACGGGGACGTCGCGAACGAGTACGGGAACTGGCAGTGGACGGCGGGGACCGGCAACGACACCCGGCCGAACCGGGCCTTCAACCCCTCCCGTCAGGCGCGGCGCTTCGACCCGGAGGGCGTCTACGTGCGCCGGTACGTCCCCGAGCTCGCAGAACTGTCGGGGGCGGGCGCGCACCGCCCCTGGACGGAGGGGGACGGGGAGGGCGTCGAGGGCTACCCGGCGCCGATCGCGGACCCCGGCCGGTGACCCGAGCCGGAACGGCCCGGGGGAGGGCCCGGGGGCGCACACCCCCGGGCGGACGGCTCAGCCGTTGTAGTGCCCGCAGTTGGGGCAGGTGCGCACCCCCGCGTTGAGGTACTCACCGCACCTCTCGCACTGACCGACGATGGGCTTGTCGTGCTTGGGGGACATGCGGGTGCCGGGATCGGGCAGCAGGGGGAGCCGGAGCACGGGATTCAAGGTCAACCTTCCGTTTCGGCCAGACCGTCGATGACGTCGTCCAGGACCAGGGAGCGGTCCCGGGCCGACATCAGACGCAGTTCCCGCAGTGCGGGGAGGGTGTCCACGCCGTCGCCCCCGGCCCCCGTCACCGTGCACACGCGCATGCAGTGCTGGGTCGGGGGCCGCCAGAAGTCGCGTTCGTCGATGGGGGCGATGCGGTACACCGTGGCGGGGTACTGGGACGGGCGGCTCGGGGAGTGCCACTGTTGGACGCGGGACAGGACGAAACCCGTGATCAGGGAGTCGAAGACACCGCCCGACGCGAGGTCGGACAGGGCGTCCTCGTCGCCCTCGGCGCGGCAGGCGTCACACCCGGCGAGTTCCGCGCGCAGCAGCCAGCGGGCACGCGCGTGACTCACCTCAGGGTTCTTGAGCTTGCTCGGATGCCGGTGTCCCATGGAACGGAGCGTACGTCGGACGCCCGGGGGCGCGGTAGACGGGGCCTTCCCCGGGGGCCCGATCCCCTTCCCCGAAAGCCATCCCGAATTAACGTGGGGGTGCCACGACGAGTAGTACTACTGGTCGTAGACTTGTGAACATGAATCGGCTTGGCGAACTTGAACGCGCGGTGATGGATGTACTGTGGGCACGCAACGAACCAATGACGGTTCGTGAGGTCGGAAAGGCTCTCGCTGATCGGGACCTGGCCCACACGACCGTCATGACGGTGCTCGACCGACTGGCCAAGAAGAAGGTCGTCGACCGGGCACGCGAAGGTCGTGCGTGGCGGTACCGTCCAGCGGCCAGCCGTGAGAACTACGTGTCGGAGCTGATGTTCGACGCGCTCGGTCAGACGGTTGACCGCGACGCGGCCCTGGCCGCCTTCGTCCAGTCCATGGACGGTGGGGAGGCTGAAGCGCTTCGTCGCGCACTCGCGGAAATCGAGCAGCCAAGGAACTAGCCCCTATGGTCAGTGCCGCCCTCCTCACACTCGTCGCGGTCAGCTGCCTCGTCGCCATGGAAGCACTCCACCGGGCGAAGTGGCCCTCCCGCGGTCCCTACACGGCGGTCATCGCCTGGCAGGCGCTCGGCCTTGCCTGGGGCGTGTCCACCATCGGCGCGTTGCTGGCCTACGGCCTGTCCTCCTACGAGCTCGGCGCCGCCGGCGGCCTGTTGGCCGCCGCCACCGACCTCCTCACCGGCCAGTTCATCGTCTCCGAGTTCTCGCAGGGGATCGAGGGCCTGAGCCACCTCGCCGCCGTCGTGCTCGCGGCCGCGCTCACCCTCGTGCTCTTCTCCGGGCTCGTCGCCTCCTTCGTCCAGGTGGTCAGGGTCCGCAGACGCCACCACGACCTGCTCGAACTGGTGGCCAGCGAACACCCCGACGTCCCGGGCGCGCGCGTGGTCGACCACCCGGCCGCCGCCGCCTACTGCCTGCCCGGGGTGCTGCGCTCCCAGGTGGTGATCAGCGCCGGGGCCCTGGAGGTGCTCGACACCCGCGAGCTCGCCGCGGTGCTCGCCCACGAGCACGCCCACCTGCGTGAACGCCACGACCTCGTCCTGCTCCCGTTCTCCTCCCTCAAGCGGGCCTTCCCCCGCGTGCGCCTGGTGCGGACCTACTACGAGAGCGTCGCGCTGCTCATCGAGATGTGCGCCGACGACCAGGCCCGCCGCCGGAGCTCCTCACGGGAACTCGCCATGGCGCTGCTCCGCTTCGGCGCCGCCGGGCCCGCGCCCGTGCCCGCCGGAGCGATGGCCGCCGTGCACGCCGCCGAACCCACCGTCATGCGCCGGGTCAACCGGCTCCTGCGTCCCGACGACGAGCTCCCGTACCACGCGGGCGCCGTGATCATGGGTGCCTCGGCCTTCCTGCTGGCCACCGTGACCTGTCTCTGGCACATCCCCATCTGACCGTCGCGCACGCCGCGCCGGGTGGTCCGGACCACCTCGCGCGCACCCGGTCCGTGATCTCCCCCTCTCTCGGGCACGATCCCCGCGTCCGGTCCGTTTAACGTGGAGAGCGGGCGGAACCCCGTTCGGACGCGTGTGGCGACTGGAGTGAGTCTTGTTCTTCTGGATCTGGCAGCTGATCTACCTCGTGACGTTCGTGGCCAGCCTGTACGCGTTCATCGAGGCCCTGAGGACACCCGAGCAGGCCTTCGTGGTCATGGACAAGCAGACCAAGAAGCTGTGGGTGATCCTCACCGGTGTGGCCTCCGGCGTCTCGCTGCTCGCCGTTCTGACCGGCACCGGCATGTTCGTCATCCTGGGTCTGGTCGCCACCCTCATCTTCCTGCTGGACGTCCGTCCCGCCGTGAAGGGCGTGGGCGGCAACCAGAACAACGGCCCCTACGGGCCCTGGTAACCCGGAGCGGCGGAACCCTCCGGCCTCCGGTGGCACCCGCCTCCGGGTGAACGCCGTCCCCGGCTCCCGGGGGCGGGGTCATCCGCCGTGCCGGGCCGAGGGCACCGGAGGCAGCACCTCCGACAGCGCCTCCGCGTAGGCCGGATCGCTCGTGTAGTGGCTGTGCCCCAGGATCTCGGGGCGTCTGGCCTCCCCGGGCGGGGCGTCGTAGGAGCGCGGGTCGGGCAGCGGTTCGGCCTGGTCCACCACCTCCAGGGACACCTCGGCACCGCCGTCGTCCGCACCGGCGCCACGGCGTCTGACCGGACCGCCGATGGCGTCGGTGACCCGCCACAGGTTGCGCCAGGCCGACACCCTCCCGGTCAGGTCCGCGAAGGACGCCGGTCCGAAGTAGGCGGGGAAGTACCGCGCGTACAGCCGGTCCAGCGGTGAGCCGTGGGTGATCAGACGGACCCGGGACCGGCAGCTCCGGGGCAGCTGCCACACGGTCGCGGCGGCCAGCACCGACCCCTGCGAGTGGCCGGAGAGCACCACGTCCGTGCCCTCCCCGGCCATCCTCGCCACCCGCGCGGTCAGCTGCGGCACCGCGCGCTCGGCGTAGGAGGGCGGGGCCAGCGGGTGCGCGACCCTCGGCCAGAAGGTCCCCACGTCCCACACCGCGCCCACCGCCTGCCGGGTCGGGCGGTCCCGGTAGGCGCTCCGGCCGATCCACACGAGGGCCACCAGGCTGACCCCGCCGAGGAGCGACCCCACCCCCACCAGGGCGTCCAACGCGCTCTGGACCGCCCCCTGGAACTCCCCGGCCACGGCCATGGGCGCGTCCACCGGACCGGCGACCAGGTTCCCGCTGATGATCGAGTAGAGCGCCAGCCCCACCAGGGGCACCACCGGGAGCAGCAGCGCGGCGAGCACCGTGGGCAGCACCTCGGTCATCCGACCGGCCGCCCTGGCCCTGGCGATGTCCCAGGTCCGGCGGTCCCGCACACTCCGCGAGTACAGCGAGGTCACCTCGGGCAGCTGCGCCCGCACCGCCCCGCGCAGGCGCAGGGCCAGGACCGCCACCACGGCCAGCACGATCACCGCCTCGAAGGCGAACGCCAGCTGCAACCACGAGTAGGCGGTCGGCGGCGACAGCGCCAGGCATCCGGCCTCGGGCGCGCTCACGGGGCCGCAGCCGCTCAACCACAGGGAACCCTGGTACACCAGCGCGGCCGAGAACCCGCCACCGAGCAGTGTCCCGAGCGCCGCCGTCGACGGACCGGCCAGCCCGCGCATGGCGGTGCGCTCGTGCGGGCGGTCCACCGCGAACAGCACCAGGGCCGCCACCAGCAGCATCAGCACCAGTGCGCCCTGGATGGCGAAGAGCGTGTTCAGCATGGTGCCGCTGCCCGGGAGCCGTCCCTCGGCCACCCAGCCGGGGCGCGGCCAGACCGTGTAGAGCGCGACGGCGAACACCAGGACGAGCATGGTGTCCCGCAGCACCCGGCAGAACCGGTCGGCCCGGGCGTTCCACCGGGGGTCCAGCCCGGGCACGAGGACGCTCGCGGTGCTCGCCGCCGCCACGGTCGCCAGCAGGAGCGCCAGCAGGGTCCCAAGCCACCAGAGACCCGGCTCGGCGGCCGACCCCCCGCCCCGGGCCGAGAGGTCGTACTGGAACGCGGGCACCAGCAGCAGGGCCGCGACCGTGCCCACCGCCAGCGCGATGTGGGCCGACCTCAGCCGGGCCATGATCTCGCTGTTGCGCCAGAAGTCCGGGTGGCTCAGCGGGGCGTCCTCGGAGTGGTCCGGCGGCACCGGGCCGGTCACCACCTCGTAGTCGGCGGCCGTTCTCCGGGAGAGCCGCCACAGCACCACGATCACCGCCGCGGGCAGCACCGCCCCCACCAGCAGGCCCCACCCCGGCGCGGACAGCGGGGAGGAGGGTGCGGCCAGGAAGGACAGCCACGGACGCGCCTGGACGCAGGTCTCACCCAGCCCCGCGCACTGCCAGCCCACCAGGTCCATTCCGATCCCGGCCGAGGCCAGGGTGATGAGCACGGTCAGCGACAGCGCCAGCAGCCGCACCCCCGCCCCGTAGGCGATGCTGGCCGCCCTGCGGACCCCGGTCTGGCCCCGGTCCATCCGGCCCGGCCGCATCCAGTACGCCACGTTGAGCATCATGAACGGCAGCAGCAGGAGCCAGAACGCCCGCGTGGAGCTGCCCGAGGTCAGGTTGCCCCAGGCGAAGATCTCGCGCCGCACCCCCGGGACGCTCTGCGTGTCCGGCTCACGCCGCCAGCGGAAGAAGCCCGCGAGCCGGTCGCCGCCCACACGCATGGCCGGCTCCACGTCCAGGAGCTCCTCGGCCTGGCCGCCGCTGACCCCGTGCACGCGCAGCTCCACGCAGTTGCGGACGGGAGCGGACCGGGGCTCGGCGGTGGGCGCGACCGGGGGCACGACGGTGGTGACCGCGGTGTCCACGGGGGAGCGTCTGACGGCGGGGGCCCGGGTGGCGGAGAGGGAGGGTGACGCGGGGCGAGGGTGCTCGGGCTCGTACGAGCCGGAGGGTTCGGGGGTGTCCGGCATGTCAGCATCCTGCCACGCACAGTCGCGATGAAACACGGAAAGCCGGAGCCTGTGGACAACCCGTGACCAGGCGCGCTACTTCACCATTCCCTCGTCACTCACGTCCCAGGTGTTGCAGGCACCCGCCGACTGCTCGGTCCAACCGGTCCGTGTCCACCACACACTGTTGTCCGAGGAACCGTGCGTGCGCTCCTCCTCGGGGCCGTCGGGACGGTCGGCGGTGGCCGAGGCGTCGTCCAGGAGTGTGGACAGGTCCCCCTCCGAGAGCGGGTAGCTCACCCGGATCGACCCCAGGAACGCCGCCGACAGGCAGTTCGCCTGGAGCTCGCTGCGCCGCGTCCAGGAGTTGCGGCCCGCGGCGTCCTCCTCCAGCTGGCGCTGCTCGTGGTAGTACTCCAGGAGCCCGGACTCGCCCTGCACGTGGTGCCCGTACTCGTGGGCCAGCAGGGACGCGTACACCACGCTGTCGTCCGCGCCGTTCCACTTCTCCACCACGTCCGAGGTGCCGATGTAGATCGCGCCGCTGGCACGGCAGTAGAAGGCGCCCGCCGGGGACGGGTAGGCACGGCAGGGACTCACCCCGGGCTCGTCCCAGAACACCCGGTCCGGCGGGGCGAACGGGATGCCCGCGCGGTCGAACTGGGTCTTCCACGCGTCGTCCAGACAGTCCGCGACCAGGTGCAGGAACCGCTCCATGGAGCCGGGGTCGTCGACGTCGAGCTCGGGGACCGGGCACGGCAGCGGGCTGAGCCGTCCGGTGTCGTAGAGGGGGTTGGCGACCAGGGCGCTGTGACCGGTGGGGCGGTCGGGCAGGGTGCGACCGGGCAGCCCCAGCTGGCCGGTGGGTGCCTCGGCGGTGGGGCTCGGAAGCTGGCCGGGGTTGTCGTCGCCTCCGCCGTCCGCCCGCTCCGAGACCGTGTCCATGGCGGACTCGCCCTCGTTGACGCTGGTCCAGGAGAGCAGCGACAGTGCGAGCAGGGCCACGAGGAGACCGCACACCGCACTGAACACCCTGCGGTTGGTGCGGTGCGCCCTGCGGGAGTACTCCAGCCGGGTGAACGCCGCGGACAGGGCGGGATCGGAACCCACGGAACCTCCGGGTCCGGATCCGCCGGGCTCGTCGGAGCCTCCCGGACCGTGGTCACCGCTCACCGCACCAGCTCCTCGCGGGCTTCCCAGGTGTTGCAGGCCGCCGGGTCGCGACGGTCCAGACCGTGCGCGGTCCACAGACGACCGTTCTCCACCGATCCGTGCGTGCTCGTGCCCGCGTGGTCGGAGCGGAGCCCGACGGAGTCGAGGATATTGGCTCGCTCCGACTTCCCGTAACCGAGGGACTCCTCAGCGGAGCCGACGAACACCCCGCCCAGGCAGTTGGCCTGGAGCTCGTTGCGCCGGGTGAGCTCGTCCGCCGTCTCCTCGTCGGCGTTGCCCCGCAGGGAGCGGAACTCGGCCAGGATCATCGACTGCCCCTGCACGTGGTGCCCGTACTCGTGGCTGAGCAGGAACGTGTACGCCTCGGCCTCGTCACTGCCGGCGGAGGCCGCCACGATGTCCTCCACTCCCAGGTAGAGCCCCTGGTTGGCCTGGCAGTAGAAGGCCGCCGTCCCCTCCTTGGGGAAGGGCCCGCACGGGCTGTTGCCCGCCGCGTACCAGTACACGCGGTTGGGGGAGGAGAACGGGATGCCCGCCTCGTGGAAGTAGGTGCCCCACGCCGCGTCCAGGCAGTCCGCGATCGCGTGCACGAAGGTCTCCACCGAAGCCGGGTCCTCGGCGTCCATCTGCGGCGGACGACACGTGACCTCGCCGAGTTCACCGTTGGCGTAGAGCGGGTTCTGCCCCAGGGGGTCCTCGATCGGCACGGCGTCGGTGTCCGGCGAGGCCGACTCGGCGGACAGCACCTGGGTGGCGTCCGGTCCGAGGGGCTCCCCCCAGGCCGGCTGCGCCGTCGGCAGCAGCGCCGAGAACGCCAGGAAGCCCGTGAACCCCACGGCGGCGAGCCCCGTCCCCAGGGACAGCGAGACCCCCAGCCCCATGCGCTGGAGGAAGCCGGGGCGCTCCGCCCACGGGTCGGACTCGGGTCGGTTCCGTCGTCGGGTCAGCACGCGACCGGGCCCCCGTCCCGCGCGCAGGGTCCGGCCACGCCGGAGGAAGGATCGACGGAGCCACCAGCGGGGGTCCGGTTCGCGACGCCGGGGAGGGCGCCCGATGGATACGGCCCGCTCGCGGACCGGATAAGCTCTCGCGTCATGTGGTGGGTCGGCTCCTGGCGCCCGGCCGTCGCGATGGCGACGGCCCTTCTCGTGTTCTCCTCGCTGTTCGTGGTGGTCGCCGCGGGGTGGCCGGGAGGAGCGGCGCACGCGGTGACGGCGACCGCACCGGCAACCACAGTACCGGGGCACGAACCGGCGGTCAGCGGTCGGCATTCCGACCCGGACACGGTCATCACCAACGATATCCGCCTGGAACTGGACCAGCTGGGCATCCTGCACGGCGAGGAGTCCCTGCGCTTCGAAGGTCCGGCGCCGGAGACCTTCACCCGGGCGCTCACCGCCACGATGCTCTACGACACCGACCACGACCGGCGGTTCGAGATCAACGGGGTCACGGCGGTCGACTCCGGCGGCTCCACCCTCCAGGTGGAGACCGAGGAGACCGACGGAGCCCTCCTCGTCCGCATCCCCACCGAGGGCGCGCGCGGAGTGCGGCTCAGCTACCGGGTGAGCGGCACCGTGGGCGAGGTCGCCCAGGGCGTCCAGCTGGAGTGGCGCGCCGTCGGCGCCTACAGCCACGACGTCCGCTCCACCGACGTCACCGTGACCGCCCCGCAGCCCCCCGAAGCACTGTCGTGCCTGGCGGGCGAACCCCGCAGCGCCATGTACTGCACCGCCTCGGACATGGGCGGGGACGCGGTCGTCGCGCACTTCCTCCAAGCCGACATGACCCCCAGCGACCGGCTGGACATCGTCGTGAACTACCCGCCCGGCACCGCCGAGGGCGAACCCCTCCTGAACCGGCGATGGTCGCTGGCGTCCGCATTCCAGGTGACACCGGCCACCGCGAGCGTGTTCGGACTCCTGCTGTTGGTCCTGGTCGGCGGGCTGATCGCGCTCATCCGCCTCCGGGGACGCGACGAACGCGCACTGCGCAGCGAGGCGGCGGAGGGCGACCACGCACCCGTGGCCCGTGGCGAGCACGGCCAGATGCGCTTCGCCCCGCCGGACGACGTCCACCCGGGCCAGATCGGCACACTGGTCGACGAGCGCGTGGACATCGCGGACCTCACCGGAACCGTCCTCGACCTGGCCGTACGCGGTCACCTCCGGGTCGAGGAGCTGCCCCACGAGCACTTCACCTCGGTGGACTGGAGGCTGGTCCGCCTGGACGGACCGGCCGAGGAGACCCTGCTCTCCTCCGAGTGGCTCCTGCTGGACGCCCTCTTCGGGGAGCGCCGTTCCGTGCGCCTGTCCGAACTCGGGTCGCCCCGCCACTCCGACGACTTCCCGGCGCGTGTGGACCGGGTCCGCGAGGAGTTGTACCGCGACATGGTCCGGCTCAAGTGGTTCTCCCGCTCACCCAGCCGAGTGCGGGGGACCTGGACCACCGTGGGCATGGCGCTCACCGCCGTCGGCGTGGTCCTGACCGGTGTGCTCGCCGTGTTCACGAACGCGGCCTTCACCGGACTGGCCGTGATCATCGCCGGGGCCGCCGTCACGGCGGGGGCGCAGTACATGCCCGCCAAGACCAGGCTCGGCAGCTCCGTCTACGCGCACACGATGGGCTTCCGCGACTACCTGCTCAGCCCGCGCGCCCAGAGCGCCCCGCCCGGAGAACGGGTGGAGCTGTACTCGCGCTACCTGCCCTACGCGGTCATCTTCGACGACGTCGACCGCTGGGCCAACATCCTCGCTGCGGCGGCGATCGCGGACCTCAGCCCCGAGGAGCTCGACGGTGACGGCCTGCACTGGTACACCGGGCCGCGCGAGTGGCGGATCGAGGACTTCGCGGACTCGATCAGCACGTTCGTGGTCACCCTCACCGGTCTGATCACCAACACCCGGCGCGTGCGGCTGCTCAACCAGCTGCAACGATCGAGGTAGGACCGCCCGACCGAGGGCGGGGAACACGTGGAGAGGGCGGGGGAGGACCATGCGCGCTGTCGTGCAGCGGGTGTCGCACGCATCGGTGACGGTGGAGGGCGAGGTGGTCGGAGAGATCACCCGTCCCGGCCTGATGGCCCTGGTGGGGGTCACGCACACCGACACCGAGGAGGAGGCCCGCAAGGTCGCCAGGAAGCTCTGGACCCTGCGGATCCTGGAGGACGAGAAGTCCTGCTCCGACGTCGCGGCGCCGCTGCTGGTGGTCAGCCAGTTCACCCTCTACGGCGACGCGCGCAAGGGCCGCCGCCCCACCTGGCAGGCGGCCGCGCCCGGACCGGTGGCCGAGCCCCTGGTGGACGCGGTCGTGCGGGAGCTGCGTGACCAGGGCGCCGAGGTCGCCACCGGGGTGTTCGGCGCCCAGATGTCCGTCGGCCTGACCAACGAGGGTCCCTTCACGGTCATCGTGGAGGTCTGAGGGCGGGGCCGGGGCGGGGCGGCGTGCCGCCCGCCGGGTCACACGTCACCGCGTCACACGGGCCAGGACGTGCTCCGGGACAGGGAGGTCGTGGACCAGGGCCGGGTCGGTGACCGGCGGGTCGAAGACCGTCCGGACCGGCTGCACGCCCGCCCAGATCGGCAGGGCGTAGTCCTCCTCGTCGTCGCCGGGCGGGCCCGTGCGGACCTTCACCGACGCCTCCTCCAGGGACAGCGCCAGCACCCTGGTGGCGGCCAGCTCCTTGGCGTCGGGCTGGCGGGCCGCGTCCCACCGCCCCGGAGCCAGTTGCTCGGTGATCGCCCGCAGCCCGTCCCAGCGCTCCCGTTCGTCGGTGACCACGCGCGGTGTTCCGAAGACCATCGCGGAGCGGTGGTTCACGGAGTGGTGGAAGCCCGAGCGTGCCAGGACGATCCCGTCCAGCAGGGTGACGGTCACACACATCTCGCCCTCCGTCCGCAGGGACCGGGCACCGGTCGATCCGTGCAGGTACAGGGTGTCGTCGATCCGCCCGTACCCCGTGGGAACGACCCGGGGCGCACCGTCGACGACCACGCCCATATGGCACACCAACCCCTCGTCGAGGAGGTCGTACAGTTCGGCGCGGTCGGTCCGGGTCTTGTGCTTGGCGCGGTTGAGCCGTGTGCGTTCGGTGGTGGAGAGCATGGGTCTACGGTAGGCAGAAGTGGATACCCGAACCATGGCCACTTCTGGCAGGAAGTGAAAGACCACTGTGCGCCGACACCTCACCGAACCGCCCGTCCGCCTCGACCGCGCCGACCCCACGCCGCTCACCGCGCAGCTGTCCGGCGCCCTGCGGGAGGCCATGGCCACCGGGGCGCTCAGGGCCGGGGAACGGCTGCCCTCCAGCCGGGCACTGGCCGGGCAGCTCGGAGTGAGCCGCACGGTGGTCACCGACGCCTACCAGCAGCTCTACGCCGAGGGCTGGCTCGACGGCCGCCACGGTTCCGGCACCTTCGTGGCCGAGCACGGGCCCCTGCCGAGACCGTCGGCCCCCGCCCGACCACGACCCGCACACGGTGCCGAACCCGTACGGGGGCGCCCCTCACGGGACGAGGTCCGCCGCGCCGGGGTCGTGGACCTGCGCGCGGGCGCCGCCTGGGTCCGCGACCACGACCGCGCCGCGCTCCGCCGGGCCTGGCGGCACGCCGCCGAGATCCCGCCCTCGGACGACCCCGACCCCCGGGGACACCCCGGGCTGCGCGCCCTGCTGGCCGAACACCTGCGCCGCACCCGGGGCGTACGGGTGGGGCCCGAGAACGTCCTGGTCACCAGAGGGACCGGCAACGGGATCGACCTGGTCGGCGCCCTGACCGCCAGCCGGGAGGGCTGGCCCGGCGCGGCGTCGGCCCCCACGGCCCGCTTCCGCGCCGGGGTGGAGGAGCCCGGTTACGGGAAGGCGCGGACCATCCTGGCCGCACGCGGAGCCGAGATCGTTCCCTGCCCCGTCGACCACGACGGCATCCGCCCCGACGACCTGTCCGACGACCTCGCGCTCGTCTACACCACCCCCGCCCACCAGTACCCGCTGGGCGGACGCCTCCCCCTGCCTCGTCGCGAACGCCTCCTGGCCTGGGCCCGACGAACCGGCGCCGTGGTGATCGAGGACGACTACGACGCCGAGTTCCGGTACGACGTGGCGCCCCTGCCCGCCCTGTACGGGCTCGACCCCGAGCGGGTCGTCCTGCTCGGCACCCTCTCCAAGACCCTCGACCCCGACCTCGGCATCGGTTGGGTCGTGGCCGAACCCGACCTGCTGCACCGCCTCGCGCGGGTACGGGCCGAGCTGTCCGACCGCACCAGCGGCCCCGTCCAGGCCGCCACGGCCCTCCTGCTGGAACGCGGGGACCTGGACCGGCACCTGCGCCGGATGCGCCTGGAGTACGCCCGCCGCCGCGCCGTGCTCGTGGAACACCTCGGCCCCAGGATCGGCGGGGACACCGCCGGGCTGCACGTGCTGCTCCCGCTGCCCGAGGAGGCGGTGGCGCCGGTGATCGCGGCGGCGGCTGAGGAGGGCGTCCTGGTGGAGGACACCAGCAGTACGTGCCACGGCGACCCGAGCGTGCACGGCCTGGTCATCGGCTACGGGACGGCGGGCGGCACGGAACTCCGCCGCGCCTGCGAGGTCCTGGCCCGCGCCGTGGAACGCCACGCCGGGGAGCGCGGTGGCCCCGGCCCGGGAGAGAGTGACCTGTCGTCCCGGAGGTCCCGGGACGCGGCGCGACCGCGACCCGGGACACGGGGAAGGAGATCGGGGAGGGAAGGGGAGAGGGACCCGGAGGGGTCTCCCGCGCCCTACTCGACCTCGACGGTGACGGGCTCGAACTTGTAGCCGAGGCCGCGCACCGTGACGATGTACCGCGGGCTGCTCGGGTCCTCCTCGATCTTCGCGCGCAGACGTTTGACGTGCACGTCGAGGGTCTTGGTGTCACCGACGTAGTCGGCGCCCCACACGCGGTCGATGAGCTGCATCCGGGTGAGCACCCGCCCGGCGTTGCGCAGCAGCACCTCCAACAGCTCGAACTCCTTCAGCGGGAGCTGCACGCTGTCTCCGCGCACCGTCACGACGTGCCGCTCCACGTCCATCCGGACGGGACCGGCCTCCAGCGCGGCGGGCAGGACGATCTCGTCCTCACCCCGGCGGCGCAGCACCGCGCGGATGCGCGCCACCAGCTCACGGGAGGAGAACGGCTTGGTCACGTAGTCGTCGGCGCCCAGCTCCAGACCGACGACCTTGTCGATCTCGGAGTCCTTGGCGGTGAGCATGATGACGGGGACGTTGGACTTCTGCCGCAGGGTCCGGCACACCTCGGTGCCGGAGAGCCCGGGAAGCATGAGGTCCAGCAGGACCAGGTCGGCGCCGGTCCGGTCGAAGGTCTCCAGAGCGACGGTCCCTGTGGGCGCGACCGCGACCTCGAAGCCCTCCTTGCGCAGCATGTACGACAGGGCGTCGCTGTAGGACTCCTCGTCCTCTACTACGAGTACGCGCGTCACTGTGCCGTCTCCTGGTGGTTGTCGTTCCGGGTCGCGTCGAGCTCCCGGCTCTCGGGTCGGGGCAGACGCAGTGTGAACGTCGAACCCGACCCCTCCTTGCTCCACACGGTCACTTCTCCACGGTGGTGGGTCATGATGTGCTTGACGATGGCCAGACCGAGACCGGTACCACCGGTGGCCCGGCTCCGAGCGGCGTCCACACGGTAGAACCGCTCGAAGATTCGCTCCAGGTCCTGCTGGGGGATGCCGATCCCCTGGTCGGCGACGCTGATGTCCACGCTGCTCCGCGAGGTCCCGACGGACACCGCGACCCTCGTGTTCTTCGGACTGTAGGCGACGGCGTTGGCGATGAGGTTGCGCAGGGCGGTCCCCAGCATCGCCTCGTCACCCAGGACCGTGAGCCCCTCGGCACCGCTGCCGACCAGCTCGATTCCCTTGGCGTCGGCGGGCATGCGCACGGTGTCGATCGCCTCCTCGACGATCGACCCGAGGTCCACCGGGGCGGGCTCCGCGATGGGCTCGGCGCCCTGGATACGGGAGAGGGTGATCAGGTCCTGGATGACCGCCGTGAGCCGGGACGCCTCGGTCTGCATGCGACCGGTGAAGCGGCGCACCGCCTCGGGGTCGTCGCTGGCGTCCTGTACGGTCTCCGCCAGGAGGGACAGCGCGCCCACGGGGGTCTTCAACTCGTGCGAGATGTTGGCCACGAAGTCGCGCCGGACCGCCTCCACCCTGCGGTGTTCGGTCTGGTCCTCGGCCAGGACCAGCACCAGGCCGGTGCCGCCCAGCGGGGCGACCCGCACGGCGAAGGACGTGGCGTCGGGGCCGAACTTGCGGACGGCCACCTCGATGTCGGTCTCCCGGATCACCCCGTCACGCCGCACCTTGCGGGCCAGCGTGAGGAGTTCGCCTATGACCAGTTCCTCGCCTCGGACGAGGCCGAAGGCCCTGGCGGCGGAGGAGGCGCGCAGCACCCGGTCGCCGGAGTCGAGCACCACGGCGGAGGAGGGGAGCGCCGACAGCACCTCCGCCACCCCCTGCGGGAGGGTGCTGCCGTCGTGGCGGGGTGACGGCGCTTCCTCTCCCGTGGTGCGTGTACGGAAGAGAGGGCTGGCGGCGACGACGCCGATGGCGACGCCCACGACGAGCCCGATGATGCCGACGACCGCGGCGAGAAGTTCCCCTTGCACGATTCGATCGTAAACGTGCGGACTGGGGCTTTACCCGGTCAGAGCATGTGACACAACCGAGGTTCTTTCACAGTTCACCAACTCTTGGCCGATTCTTCAAACACAGACTGGGAGCATTGAGGACATGCGCGATACCTACCATGAGGACCTAGACAGCCTGAGTGAACGCCTTGTCGAGATGACGAGGCTCGCCAGGCACGCCGTCGCGCGGGCCACCACGGCCTTGCTGGACAGTGACCTGAACGCGGCCCAGGAGGTGATCTCGGGTGACGAGGAGCTCAACCGCCTCGACCAGGAGATCGAGGACACCGCCTTCAGCCTGATGGCGCGACAGCAGCCGGTCGCCTCCGACCTGCGGACGATCATCACCGCCCTGTCGATGCGCGGGGACCTCGAACGGATGGGTGACCACGCCGTTCACCTCGCCAAGATCGCCCGGCGCCGCCACCCGGACTCCGCTATCCCCAAGCCGGTCCGCTCCATCGTCCTGGAGATGGGGCACCAGGCGGAGCTCCTGGTGATCAAGGCCGGTGAGGTGATCATGGAGCGGGACCCCGACACCGCTCTGGAGCTGGACAAGGACGACGACAAGATGGACCGGCTGCGGCGCAAGCTGCTGCAGCGCATCCTCGCTCCGGGCTGGGAGTACGGGGTGGAGGCCACCATGGACGTGACGCTGGTCGGCCGGTTCTACGAACGCTTCGGTGACCACGCGGTGCACGTGGCGGACAACCTGGTCTACATGGTGACGGGCGAGAAGCGTGAGGACTACGAGCCCGAGGCCTGATGACGGAACCATGACGTGCGGTGCGGTCGGGTTGGCCGGGCTCGGAGATCCGGACGGGTCACGGGTGGGCCAACCCGATCCGAAATCGTGACCTTTGTCGCTGTGGACGCTCGCGGAGGGTGGTCGGGCGGGGGCGAACCCTACCCCGATCCGCGTCCGCGTCAAGCCGCGCTTCGGCTGGCCAGCAGGGGTAGAGGGCTCTCCGAGGCGCTCCGACCGGGCGGCCGGGACTCCTCGGGTACACTTTGTCAAGACCTAAAATGTGTGGCCTGACCTGCGTGTTCGCAAACCTAATAGGTACGTTAAGTCACAGATTCGTGGTATCCTTGTGGTAGCGGAAGGGGTACCTGTCACATGGCTTTCAAGGTCGGCGACACTGTTGTCTACCCCCATCATGGGGCTGCTCGTATTGAAGCGATCGAGACTCGCACCATTAAGGGCGAGGACAGAACCTACCTCGTTCTGAGGGTTGACAAAGGCGATCTGACGGTGCGTGTGCCGGCCGCGAACGCCGAGGATGTCGGCGTTCGTGACGTGGTGGGGCAGGAGGGCCTGGACAAGGTCTTCGAGGTGCTGCGCGCACCTCACACCGAAGAGCCCACCAACTGGTCCAGGCGCTACAAGGCGAACCTGGAGAAGTTGGCGTCCGGCGACGTCAACAAGGTCGCCGAGGTCGTTCGGGACCTGTGGCGCCGGGACAAGGAACGTGGCCTGTCCGCGGGCGAGAAGAGGATGCTGGCCAAGGCCCGGCAGATTCTCGTGAGCGAACTCGCACTCGCGGAAAAGACCAACGAGGACAAGGCGGAAGCCCTCCTCGACGAGGTTCTGACGAACTGATACTCGCGGAATCACGTAATTCATGACGAAAATGCCTCGGGTGGGCGTCGGTACCGACGTCCACCCGTTTTCTCCTGGACGAACACTTTTTCTCGCCGGTTTGGAATGGCCGGGTGAAGAGGGTGTCAGCGGCCATTCCGACGGTGATGTCGCCGCCCACGCGGCGTGCGACGCGCTGCTGTCCGCCTGCGGACTCGGGGATCTCGGTTCCAACTACGGCACCGCCGATCCCCGGTGGAAGGGCGCCTCGGGCGCGGCCCTGCTCACCGAGACCGTCGCTCGCGTGCACGCGGCCGGATTCGAGATCGGCAACGTGGCCGTCCAGATCATCAGCAACCGACCCAAGTTCGCTCCCAGGCGCGACGAGGCGGAGAAGACCCTCTCCGAGGTCGTGGGTGCGCCGGTGAGCCTGTCGGCCACCACCACCGACGGTCTGGGCCTCACCGGCCGGGGTGAGGGCATCGCGGCCGTCGCCACGGCCCTCTGCGCTCCCCGGGACTGACACACGCACGGAGGGCGGTCCCGCGGGCGCGGGACCGCCCTCCCTGCGTTGAGCAGTGGCCACGGGACACCCGACCTCCCCCACGCCCAGTGGCGTGGGGGAGGTCGGGCGTGGCGCACCGCCTGACGGTGTTCCCTGCGCAGGGGCGCTGACCGTCGGCCACTCGGGGTGGGCGGGGCCCTCGCTCCGGCGACGTGGGAGGCGGTATCCGGTCCGTGACGCAGTGCCTGGTCAGGGGGCCGAAACCCGCCCTCCCCAGTCCCTTGCGCGCGATTCCGGTGTTGTCCACGGGGCGCGGCCGGTGGTCGTCCACAGGTGCACCGACCGCCCTGGTGAACCCCCTGCGGCACGCGTAGCGTCGATTCTGGGGGATCCTCCGCTCCCGCCCGCCTCGTGCTGCCCGCACCCACGCGGCCCGGTGCGGTGCCCTCAGGCTCGCCTGCTCCGCACCGACGCGACCCGGCTCGTTTGCCCTGCGGCCCGGTGCCGTGCCCACGGGCTCGCTTGCTCCCTACCGGTGTGGCCCGTGTGCCGTGCCCGCAGGCTTGCTTGCTCCGTACCGGCGGTCCCCAACTCTCTTGCCCCGCACCCATGCGGCTCGGCTCAGCGCCCTGAGGCTCACCTGCTCCGACCCGTGCGGGCCCCGGCTCCTTTGCTCCGCTCCCACGCCCCCGGACACACGTCGGCCCCGGAGCCAGGGGCTCCGGGGCCGACGTCCCGTGTTCGCGGCCTCGCTTCGGACCGTCCGGCTCAGTGGTCCTCGGGGGGCAGCGGCTCACTCCGCACGCGGCGTGAGGGCGGACCCGAGGCGAAGTCCGGCAGGGGCGGGCGCTTCGGTTTGAGGACCATCGGCCGCTTCTCCAGGGACCTGAGCGAGCGAGGACCGGTGCGGGGCGCGCGCTCCGTCAGGGGTTCGCGCTCGGGCTCCTGCCGAGCCACCGGCTCGGGCTCGGGCTCGGGGTCGTGCTCCGGCTCGGCCTCCGGCTCAGGTTCGTGGTCCGGCAGCGGCTCGGGCTCGGGCAGCGGCTCCGGCTCGGGCCGGGCGGCACCGGGCGGCACCGAACCCATCCGGAAGGCGGCCCGCACCTCGGGGCCGGTGTCGTGGTCCAGTGCCGGGGTCGGCCCCTCGGCCCCACCGGTCGCCCGTCCCACCAGGGGAGCGGCCTCGGCCGGGGTGTCGTCCTCGGGAGGGGTCCACACCGGGGGCACGTAGTCGGCCAGGGGAGAGGGGGCCGTGTGCTCGGAAGGCGGTTCCCAGAGGGGCGTCCCTCCGTGGTCGTCCACGGTCCCGGACTCCGCTCCCGCCGTCTCCTCCGCCACGGTGGGCAGATCCTCGATCTCGGGCAGGGCGCCGGACCCGGTCTCGCCCTCGGGCCACAGCTCCACGGGACCGTCTCCCCGACGGTCCTCCCGGGCTCCCCCGGCCTCGGAACCGGTTCCCTCCCCGGTGCCGGGCCCAGCGACGGCCGGTTCGGGGTCCGGCCGCTGCTCGGGCTGCGGTGTCCGTTCGGGCTCCGGGACGACCGGAGCGGGAACCGGTGCCTCCGCCTCGTCCGTGCTGGGGTCGGCCACCGGGGAGTCGTGCTCGAACCCCTCGTCAGCGAGGCGGTCGGAGTCCGTGACCAGGTCAGCGGAGTTCGCGGCCTCGTGCCCGACGTCGTGACCGGACTCGGCCTTGGCGTCGGCCTCGGACTCGGACTCGGGGGAGAGGGTCGGGGCGGGCACCACCGGCGGCTCGGCGGCCGCGCGCCTGATCGGGTTGTCGCCGTCACGGGCACGGCGAGGAAGCGGCAGCGCGGGCACGGAGGCCTCGCCGGGATCCTCGTGCCCGGCCTCCACAGTGGTGATCGGTTCCGTCGGGGAGTCCGCGTCGTCGGCGTCGGAACGGACGCCCCCGTCCTCGGAGAGACCCACGGAGCCGACCTCGACGGTCGCTCCGCTCTCCCGTTCGCGTTCCTCGACTTCGGCCCGCTCCGGCTCGGCTCGGGCCGCGCGCTCCCGCTCCTCCCGCTCGCGCTCCTCCTGTTCAGCGCGCTCCCGGTCCTCGCGCTCCCGGTCCTCGCGTTCGAGGAGTTCCTTCTCCTCCTCCCGCTCCTCACGGTCGCGGCGCAGAGTGGAGACGCGGGCGGGCAGCGGCGCCGTCCGGGACGCGTCCTCGGGCCCGTTCGCCGGGTCCTCGTCCTCGTCGTCCGAGCCCAGGCGCAGCAGCCGGGTCTTGAGCGTCTCCGTCCCGCGTTCGTCGCGGGGCGGGGCGTCTTCGGGCCCCGGACGCGGGCGCAGCACTGTGGCGCGGTCGTCGGCCGGGTTGGCGCGTGGACGACCCCGGCTGTTGCGCCTGCGGACGTGCGCGCGCACGGTGATCCACAGCAGGAACGCCACCAGCAGGGCGGCCAGCGGTGCCACCGCCACCACCACCTGGACGATCCCCTCGTGGTTCGCCGCGATGCGGTCCACCATGTCCATGCTGTGCAGCACCATCGGCACGGCCGCGGCGAGGATCAGCAGGGGGATGAGGACGACGTCCACCCAGAGACGCTCACTCGGCGGCGCCGCGCGCAGCACGTAGCTCACCCAGAAGGCCATGAGGACCAGCAGGGCGAAGGTCAGCGGGAAGACGTGCGGGAGGAAGCCGCCCTCGTGATGCACGATCAGGGCGAACCGGTAGATGCCGTTGTAGGCGATGACTAGGGCGCACAGGGCGATGACACTGACGAACACGGCGCCACCGACGAGAGCACCGGCTCCCGCGCCGCGATTCGCGGTCCGACCGTTCCGTGTCCCTGTCTCGGGGGCGTTGTTGAAAGGGGCCATCGTCACCGAAGCGTAGTCCAGGCGGTGCCACGAACACGAGATTCCGGCCGATTCCGGCTGCTACCCGACGCCGGTGCCGACGGGTGGGCTCCGCCGACCCGCCCCGGTCGGCGGAGCGTGCCGGGCGATCCCCCTCCGGAGAGGGGTCGGAACACCGGGTCATCTCACATCCGGCCGAGGCCGATACGGCTCGCCCCATATGAGTTCTCCGGGCTGTCCGGAGAGATCCGGACCGCGTCTCGGGGAGAACCCCGTACCAAAGCCGTGGTGCTTACTGGTTTGTGATGCCCCGGTCAGGGGAGAACGGATAGTCTTGACAACGTGAGTCTGCGCTTCTACGACACCAGTGCCCGACAGGTCCGAGACTTCACCCCCATCCGTGAGGGGTGTGCCTCCCTGTACCTGTGTGGTGCCACCGTGCAGGCACCCCCGCACATCGGCCACATCAGGTCCGGTGTCAACTTCGACATCCTGCGCCGCTGGCTGACCCACCTCGGGTACGCGGTGACGTTCTGCCGCAACGTCACGGACATCGACGACAAGATCATCCGGGTCGCCGCCGAGGAGGGCGTCCCGTGGTGGCAGGTGAGCGAGCGCAACCAGCGCGCCTTCACCTGGGCCTACGACACCCTGGGCTGCCTGCCGCCCACCGTCGAGCCGCGCGCGACCGGCCACGTGCCGGAGATGATCGAGCTGATGCGCCGCCTGATCGACGCCGGGCACGCCTACGCCGCCGACGACGGTTCGGGTGACGTCTACTTCGACGTGCGCTCGCACCCCGCGTACGGGGAGCTCTCCAACCAGCGCCTCGACCAGGTCGTGGAGTCCGCCGACTCCGACCCGGACCGGGACAAGCGGGACCCGCGCGACTTCGCCCTGTGGAAGGGCGCCAAGCCAGGCGAGCCCAGCTGGGAGACCCCCTGGGGGCGCGGCCGTCCGGGCTGGCACCTGGAGTGCTCCGCGATGGCCACCAAGTACATGGGCCCCAGCTTCGACATCCACGGCGGCGGGATCGACCTGATCTTCCCGCACCATGAGAACGAGCAGGCGCAGTCGCGCGCCGCGGGCGACGGCTTCGCCCAGTACTGGCTTCACAACGGCATGCTGGCCATCGGCGGCGAGAAGATGAGCAAGTCCATCGGGAACTCGCTGCTCATCCCGCAGGTGGTGCGCAAGGTGCGCCCGGTCGAGCTGCGGTACTACCTCGGCCAGGCCCACTACCGGTCCACCATCGAGTACTCCGACGCCGCGCTCCAGGAGGCCGCCGCCGCCTACCAGCGGATCGAGGGCTTCCTCACCCGTGCCGTCGAGGTGCTGGGCGCGATCACCCCGGCCGCCGACGTCCCGCCCGCGTTCACCGAGGCGCTCAACGACGACCTGGGCGTCTCCCAGGGGTTGGCGATCGTCCACGGCCACGTGCGCGAGGGCAACACCGCGCTCGCCGCCGGTGACAAGGAACGGGCCCAGGAGCTCGCCGCCGAACTGCGGACCATGCTCTCCGTGCTGGGCCTGGACCCGCTGAGCGAGCAGTGGTGCGGCGGCGGGGACCAGGGGCTGACCGAGGTCGTGGACGCTTTGGTGGCCGTCGCCCTCGAACAGCGCCAGGCCGCGCGCGGGCGCAAGGACTACGCGGCCGCCGACGCCATCCGCGACCAGCTGGCCGACGCCGGTGTGGTGGTGGAGGACACCCCGCAGGGCCCGCGCTGGGACCTGCGCAAGGGCTGAGCTCCGCCGTGACCGGGGCCGTGCGGGACCGGCCCCGGTACCGACGCGTGTGGTGCCGGGTCGGCACTAGGCTGGGAGTTTGCCGCCGCCCCTCGGCGCCGCGGCTACCCCATCGGCCGGAAGAGTCCTTCCGGCATGCTCGCGACACGTAACGGGAGGCGGCGACCATGCCGGCGAAGAAGAGTAAGAAGGGCCCCACGAAGGGCAGCGGCGGCAAGGGTCGGCGTTCCCTGGAGGCCAAGAGCGGCACCCTGCCCGCGGAGCAGCGGCACTGGTACGACGGCAAGCAGCGGCACAAGGCCAACAAGCGCGCCGCGCAGACCGGCGGCCCGGCGGCCTCGGACAGCCCCCGCAAGGAGCGCTCGCCCAACCGGCCGGACAACTCCGACCTCCTCATCGGCCGTAACCCCGTGGTGGAGGCCCTGCGCGCGGGTATGCCCGCCACCCGCCTGTTCCTGGCCAACAGCCTGGACCCGGACGACCGCGTCAACGAGGCAGCCAAGCTCGCGGGCGCCCAGGGCGTGGACGTGGTGGAGGTCAACCGCACCGACCTCGACCGTCGCTGTGAGAGCAACGGCCTGCCGGGCGCCACCCACCAGGGCATCGTCCTCCAGGTCCGCCCGTATCAGTACTGGGCGGCCGAGGGGCTGCTCGACAGGGCGCTGGCGTCGGACACCCCGCCGCTGATCGTCGCCCTGGACGGGGTCACGGACCCGCACAACCTGGGCGCCATCGCGCGTTCGGCCGCCGCCTTCGGCGCGCACGGCCTGCTCATCCCGGAGCGCCGTACCGCCAGCGTGACGATGTCCGCGTGGAAGACCTCCGCCGGAACCCTGGCCAAGCTGCCGGTGGCCCAGGCCACCAACCTGACCCGCACGCTGGAGATCTACAAGAAGGCGGGGCTGTTCGTCGCCGGTCTGGACGCGGGTGGCGACACCCAGCTGCCCGACCTGGAGCTGGCGACCGGCCCGCTGGTGATCGTCGTGGGTTCCGAGGGCAAGGGCCTCTCCCGCCTGGTCCGCGAGGTCTGCGACGTGGTCGCGAGCATCCCGATCAGCGGCGCCGAGTCCCTGAACGCCTCCGTGGCCGCCGGGGTCTCCCTCTACGAGGTGGCCCGTCGCCGCGGAGCCGACGCCGGCTAGTCCGGCACGGTGCCGAGTAGGCCACGCGGCGCCGGACCCGGTACCATTCTGCTGGGACGTACCGGGGCCAGGCGCTCCGGCGGTCGGCCGACGTAGCTCAATTGGCAGAGCAATCGCCTTGTAAGCGATAGGTTAGGGGTTCAAGTCCCCTCGTCGGCTCTCATGCTTCCTCTGGCCCGGTCACCCGACCGGGCCAGAGTCGTTCCGCGTGGTCAGCGGTGTTCGGGGTTGGCGTTCTCCGGTCGGCAGCCCGCGTCCCACGCCGCGCGCTGGTTGCCGTAGGCCGGGAACCCCCCGGCCCGGCGGATCATCGACGCCGTGTGCATCAGGTTGTGGGCCATGAAGCTGATGTTGCGGTTGGCGAAGTCGTTCTCCGGACCGCCGGAGCCCTCGTCCAGGTACGACGGACCGGGCCCGACCTCACCGACCCAGCCCGCGTCGGCCTGGGGCGGGATCGTGAAGCCGATGTGCTGCAGGCTGAACAGGATGCTCATCGCACAGTGCTTGAGGCCGTCCTCGTTGCCGGTGAGCAGGGTGCCGCCGACGCGTCCGTAGTAGGCGTACTGACCCTGGTCGTTGAGCACTCCGGAGTAGCCGTAGAGCCGCTCGATCACCCGGCGGGTCACGGAGCTGTTGTCACCGAGCCAGATCGGTCCGGCGATGACCAGGATGTCAGCGGCCAGGATCCGCTCCAGGAGTGCCGGCCACGCGTCAATCTCCCACCCGTGCTCGGTCATGTCCGGTCGGACACCGGTGGCGATGTCGTGGTCGACGGCGCGGAACTGGTCCACACTGACCCCGTTCGCCTCCATGATCGCCACGCTGCGGTCGATCACCCCCTGGGTGTGGCTGCGCTCCGGAGAACGGTTGAGGGTGCAGTTGACGTAGGTCGCGCGCAGCCCGGTGAAGTCGGGCCGCTCGGTGACGGAGGTGGTCAAGGGGTGTCCTTCCGGAAGTGGGTCCGTGCTGTTGCTGCGCGGGGCACGTGGCCGCGTGCCTGTTGGTGAATCAGCTATCAGGGATCCGCCGCCCGACCACCGCCGACACGGCGGCGACGCGCGAGGACCGTCTCCCCGCAGGTTGGGCGGGCTCCGACCTACCGCAGCACGGGGTGCCCGCTGGCGATCGAGACCCGGTTGAACGCGTTGATCAGGGTCGCCGTCCACTCCACGGCGGAGATCTGGGCTGTGGTCAGGTGGGCGGCCGCGCGGGCGTTGACGGCCCGCCGGTCGACGGCGGGGTCGATCACGGTGAGGGACTCCGCCAGTTCGAGCGCGGCCCTCTGCGCGTCCGTGAACAGGCGCGTCTCGCGCCACGCGGGCAGCACGTCCAGGGTGCTCTGCTCGATCCCGGCCTCGCGGGCCTTGGGGAGATGGATGCTCAGACAGGTCGCGCACCCGTTGATCTGGGAGACCCGGATGTTGACCAACTCGATGAGGTCGTCGCCCAGACCGGCCTCGTGGGACGCGGCCCGGGAGGCCGCGGCGGCCCTGAGCATCGCCCCGTAGACCTTGGGGTGCTCCTTGTCGATGTAGGGGCGCTCCGCGTTCACGCGTCACCCGCGTTCCGGACCGTCTCCTCGACGAGCGCGAGGTCGGCGGGTCTCGGTCGGCGGAACCTCCCGCCCTCGGCCCTGTACTCGTCCCCGTGCCTCTCCAGGTGCCTGGCGAAGAGCGGGCACACGGGCACGACGGTGAGGTTCCTGCGGATGCTGTCCGCCAACGCCTCGCGGACGAGCAGTCCGGCCAGGCCCCGGCCGCCGAACTCGGCGTCCACCTCGGTGTGGAAGAAGACCCGCTCGTCGGTGGCCCGTGGAGTGTCGACGAAGTCCGCGCGTCCGGCGAGGGTGCCGTCGTCCACGCTCACCGTGTAGGCGCCCACGGCACCCGTCCGGCGGAGGTCGACGGACACGGGCGCGCCGGTCCGGTCCGTTCGCTGTTCGGTCATGTCGGATACCTCTCCTGCTGCTCCGCCGGGACGCGGTTCGTCCCGGTCGATCGTGGTGTGGCCGAGGGTTCCCGCGTGCCCTGGGGCGTCACTCACGCGGTGCCGTCCGACCGTCGAGCTGGGGGTGGGGCGGCGGATTCCTCCTGGGACGCATCCGCACCGTCGGCAGGTCGGGGGCCGGAATCCTCATCATTCCCTCGCGGTTCCTGCCTGGTCCGCCGTGCCCCACGTACCCCTCGACGCGACCGAACCTCTCCCCGTGGTTCTGCCATTCCTCGCGGTAGCGCCGGATCTCCTCGGTCGAGCGGCCCAGGAAGTTCCACCACATGAGGACCTCCTCGCCGAAGGGGGTACCGCCCAGGAGCACGAGTCGGGCCGGTCGGTCGCCGTCGTTGGCCACCCGCAGGGTCCGGACACCCACACCCGTGTAGCCCATCGCGTCCCTGGGCACGTGCACGGATTCGAGCGTGACGTCCTCTCCCGTGTCGACCAGCAGTCCGTGCTCGAAGCGGGGATCGACGGGCAGTTCGAGGACGCCGCCGGGGTCGAGTCGGAGCTCGGCCCCCACCAAGGGCGTGTACGTGCGCACCGGCGACCGTGATCCGAGCAGGGAACCGAGGAACACGAGCGCCGATCCCGAGGCGAACTCGACGCGCTCGGGGGTGTGGCGTTCGAAGCCACGGTCCGGGCTGTGCCGGACCTCGTCCGGAAGGGCGACCCAGAGCTGCACTCCGTGGAGCCGTTCCGCCTCCGGGGTGGAGGTCTCCGAGTGGCAGATGCCCGCTCCCGCCGTCATCAGGTTCATCTGTCCGGGAACGACGATCGCGGCGTTCCCTCCGGAGTCGTGGTGGGCGATCACGCCGTCGAACAGCCACGTGACCGTCTGGAGGCCCGTGTGGGGGTGCGGAGCCACGTCCATCCCTCCGGTGGCCGCCGTGTCGTGGGGTCCGAAGTGGTCGACGAAGCACCACGCGCCGATCAGTGAACGCTGCCTCTGCGGGAGGGTGCGACGCACGTCGATCGAGCGGGGCCCGCCCAGGGGCACGGAGCGGGCGGTGATGATCTCCACCGGAGCTCCGCCCGCGTAAGAGGCCCGGGGGCCGGGGAGGCCCCCCTCGGCGCACACGAAGGCGTCCGGGTGGTTCTCCGTGGTGGTCATCGTGGTTCCTCTCCTGGTGCCTGGGTGCGGCCGCGGCGGACTGCCGGGGCCGGAACGGGGGGGCGGACTCCCGCGTCGGTCGTCCGGTCTCAGGCCCTCGCGGGCGGGGCCGTGCCCTCCGCCTCACGGGCGGCGAGAAGTGAGGCGTGCGTGGGGGCGTCGGGCACGTCGGTCGGCCGGTCCCTGGCGAACTCCCTCCTCAGGGTCGGCAGGACCTCCTCGCCGAGGATGTCGAGCTGCTCCAGCACGGTCTTCAGGGGGATGCCGACACTGTCGACGTTGAACAGCTGCCGCTGGTAGTCGCCGAAGCTCTCACGGAAGGTGAGGGTCTTGTCGATGACCTGCTGGGGGCTGCCGACGCTCAGCGGGGTCTCCTCCATGTACTGCTCCAGTGACGGTCCGCCGCCCATCAGGGGGGAGTGGTCGAAGTAGGGGCGGAACTCCCGTACGGCGTCCTGGGAGCGGGGCCGCATGAAGACGTGGCCGCCGAGCCCGACGATCGCCTGCTCGGCCCTGCCGTGGCCGTAGTGGGCGTAGCGCCTGCGATAGAGGCCGACGAGCTTCTGGAAGTGGCGCTTGGGCCAGAGGATGTTGTTGGCGAAGAAGCCGTCGCCGTAGAAGGCGGCCTGTTCGGCGATCTCCGGTGAGCGGATGGAGCCGTGCCAGACGAACGGCGGCACGTCGTCCAGCGGGCGCGGGGTCGACGTGAAGCCCTGCAGCGGGGTGCGGAACCTGCCCTCCCAGTTGACGACGTCCTCGCGCCAGAGCCGGTGCAGGAGGTTGTAGTTCTCCAGCGCCAGCGGGATGCCCTGGCGGATGTCCTGTCCGAACCACGGGTAGACCGGGCCGGTGTTGCCCCGGCCCATCATCAGGTCCACGCGCCCCTCGGCCAGGTGCTGGAGCATCGCGAAGTCCTCCGCGATCTTCACCGGGTCGTTGGTGGTGATGAGGGTGGTGGAGGTGGACAGGATGATGCGCTCGGTGCGGGCCGCGATCCAGCCGAGCATGGTGGTCGGGGACGAGGGCACGAACGGCCGGTTGTGGTGCTCGCCGGTCGCGAACACGTCCAGCCCGACCTCCTCGGCCTTCCGCGCGATGGTGACCAACGCCTTGATCCGCTCGTGTTCGGTCGGCGTCCGGCCGTCGGTGGGGTCGCGTGTCACGTCACCGACGGTGAAGATCCCGAACTGCATCGCACTCGTCTCCTGTGGTCGCCGTGTCGACCGGGGTGGTCGACGCGCTGGGTCGGACGTCGCCGCTCTCCGGAGCCGCGAGGGACGCGTGCCTCGCTGGCGGCGGCGCGCGGGTGGGCCGGAGTGCTCCGATGATAGATGACGCATCAACTTCATGATGCCCCGGTCTCCCGACGGGGGCGGATCCTGCGGCTTGACCCTGTTCCAGGAACACGGTGTCTGCTTGGCTCCGACGTGCTGGACGTAGCGAAGGAGTGGTCGTGGAACATCGTCGACGAGGAGGAACACGGATCCGGGTCGGGGCCGGGGTACTGGCGCTGACCGGGGTCCTGGCCGGGTGCGCGGCGGAGGAGACGGCCGCGTCCGATCTGGAGGCCTTCCACGCGCAGGAACTCGCCTGGGAGGAGTGCGCCGACTACCCGGACACGGCGGGAGAGGCCGCGCTCCTGGAACTGGCGCCGGGCGCGGAGTGCGCCCGCATGGAGGTGCCGCTCGACTACGAGGACCCCGAGGGCGAGCGGGCGTCGGTGGCGGTCCTACGGGTGCCCGCGCGGGGTGAGTCGACGGGATCGCTGGTGTACAACCCCGGCGGTCCGGGCGGTTCCGGGGTCGTGGGCGCCGCCCTGGCCTTCGCCGGGCTCGCGGAGAGCGAGATCACCGAGCGCTTCGACCTGGTCGGGTTCGATCCGCGCGGTGTCGGCGCCACCACTCCCGCCGTGGACTGCTACACGGACGAGGAGGCCGACAGGGGCGTCGTTCCTCTGGGGTCGCAGGGAACCACGGTGAGCTTCACCGAGGACGACACCCGGGAGATCATGGAGCGGTGCGCCGAGGGCACCGGCGGTGTGGAGGTCCTCGAACACCTGGGCACCCGGGACACCGCGCGGGACATGGACGTGCTGCGGGCGGTCCTGGGCGAGGAGGAGCTGACCTACTTCGGGCAGAGCTACGGCACCCGCCTGGGCGCCGTCTACGCCGAGCAGTTCCCCGACCGGGTGCGCGCGATGGTGCTGGACGGGGCGATGAGCCCGCTGGAGGGCAGCTTCGAGCGGCGGGTCAACGCGTACGCCGGGTTCCAGTCGGCGTTCGACGAGATGGCCGTGGCGTGCGCGGCCGAGGCGGACTGCCCGCTGGGCGCGGATCCGGAGGTGGCCACCGAGCGGTTCCAGGAGATCGTGCGTCCCCTGCGGGAGGACCCCGTGCCCGCGTTGGGCTCCGAGCTGGACTTCGACGGGGCGGTCGGCGGTGTCATCGCGGGGCTGTACTCCCCGCAGAGCTGGCCCCGGATCACCGAGGGGATCGCCGAGGTCGAACAGGGCCGGGGCGACGCCCTGATGCAGCTCATCTACGACTTCGGTCTGCGCGGCCCCGACGGGCGGTGGCCGAACTCGCTGGAGGCCAACCACGCGATCAACTGCATGGACGAGGATCGCCTGACCCCGGAACAGGGTGGTGAGCTGCGGGAGGCGACCTACGCCCAGGCACCCTTCATGGACCCGGGAGTGGACGTGACCGAGGGCGCGCGCGACGGGTGCGAGGCCTGGCCCGCCGAGCCCGAGCTCGGCTTCCCGCACGCCCAGGACGTCGAGGGACTGCCGGACACGCTTGTAGTGTCGATCACCGGTGACCCGAGCACCCCGCACGCGGGAGGGATCGAGCTCGCGGACACCCTCGGGAGCGCCCTGCTCACCGTCGAGGGCGAGGGGCACGGGATCGTCTCGCTGGGGACCAACGCCTGCGTGGACGAGGCCGCCGCCAGGTACCTGGTCGACCTGGAGGTGCCCGAGCCGGACGCGACCTGCACGCTCTGAGGGGGAGTCCATGGGCTGGAGCACGAGTGAGCTCGCCGCGATGGCCGGGACCACGGTGAACACCATCCGGCACTACCACCGGGTCGGCCTGCTCGACCAGCCGGAACGGCGGAGCAACGGCTACAAGCAGTACCAGGCGCGGCACCTGGCGCGGGTCCTCCAGATCCGCCGGTTGCGCGAACTGGGAGTGCCACTGTCCCGCGTGGACCGGATGGGGGAGGGCCCCGCGGACTCCGAGGACGCCCTGCGGGCCCTGGACGCCGAGCTCGCCGCCGGGATCGAGCGTCTGCGCCGAGCGCGGGAGGAGGTGGCGGCGCTGCTGCGTGAGGGCACGCCCACGGACGTCCCACCCGGATTCGAGGGCGTCGCCGAACGGCTGAGCGACGCCGACCGGGCGGTCATCGCGATCTCCAGCCGCTTCTACGACGAACGCGCGGTCGCGGACCTCCGCGCCATGATCGACGCGGAGCCGACCGACATGGACCAGGAGATGAACACCCTGCCGCCGGACGCGAGCGCGGACACGCGCCAGCGTCTGGCGGAGCGGGTGGCGGCGATCCTGGAGGAGCACCGGCGGAACCACCCCTGGTTGAGCGATCCGGATTCGCGGCTGACGATGCCCCGCGCCGTGGTCGAGAAGGCCGCGATGATGTCCGTGGCCGACCTCTACAACGAGGCGCAGCGGGACGTCATGCGCCGGGCCCTCCTCCTCCTGGAGGGGGAGGAGGGGTAGGGGCGGGGCCCACGCCCCGCCCCTCCGGTCAGCCGAGCTCCTTGATCTGCACGTCGCGGAACCACACGTCGGAACCGGTGTGGTGGTTCTGGAGGCCGATCCGGCCGGTCAGGTCCCGGTCGGGGTCGGCCCCCTCGCTGTCGAAGTCGTTGATCAGCGTGTCGTTGAGGTACACCCGCACCCGGTGGTCCTCGACGAGGATCTCGTAGGTGTTCCACTCACCCGGCGGGTTGAGGGCCTCGTCGCGGGCCTCGATGTCGGCGCCCTGGAAGTTGTAGATGGCGCCCGTGGTCAGGTGGGGCTCGTCGGTGGCGTCGATCTGGACCTCGAAGCCCCGGTTGCGGGCGGCGGGGTCGCCCTGCGGGTCGTCGACCCCGAGGTGCACCCCCGAGTTGTCGTCCCCGCCCATCTTCCAGTCCAGGGTCAGGCTGTAGTCGGTGAACTCCTCCGGATAGCTGGTGAAGCCCAGACCGCCGACGGAACGCATCGTGCAGTCGCCCTGGGAGACGAAGTCGCCGGGACCGGCCATCTCCCAGTCGGCCAGGCTCTCGGGGGTGCCGTCGAACAGCATCCGGTACCCCTCGTCGGGCTCCGCCGGGACGCAGGGTTCCTGCTGGACGCGCAGGTGGTCCCAGTTCACGTGCCGGTCGTCGTCCTCACCCGCGGTGACGGTGATGGTGTTGGCCCCCTCCCGGAGGTCGAGCTGCTCGACGTGGTCGGCCCAGACCTGCCAGACCTCGGTGGTCTCGACCGTGATCTGCCCCAGGTCCTCGCCGTTGACGTCCAGCGAGATGGTCTTGGGTCCCACGAACGGGTTGGGGCCGCTGGAGTAGCGGAACGTCACCGGGTGGGTCCCCGCCTCGTCCACGTGGACGTCCCAGGTCAGGGAGGCGCCGATGTTGCTGAAGCCGTCCACGAACCCCTCGCCGGTGTGGTGCGGGTGTTCGTTGGCGATACCCGCTCCGCCGCGCAGCCAGCCGTCCTCGGCCTCGTACAGGCCGATCTCGTTGGGCGGCGCCTCGTGGCCGGGGATGGTGTGGACGGTGTACCAGGCCTCGGTGCTCCACAGGTCGGTGCCGTCGGCCGCCGCGAACGGGCGGGGCGAGCGGACGTGCACCACCCGGTCCTCACGCAGGCCACCGACGTCCAGGCTGACCGTGTGCCCGTCCTCGGAGACGGAGGCGCCGGTGACGGAGAGGGACTCCTGGTTGCGCTTGGGGCCGCCGTACTGCGAGGTCGGGTTGTACGACCACTGGGCCACCTCGTAGCTCGCGGCGGCGTCGGCGACCACCTCCTCGGAGACCGGCTTGGTGTAGGTGAGGTCGAACCCGGTCTCCGTGATCTCCATGGACAGGATGTCCATGGCGTCCTCGGAGGTCGGGGTCAGCTTCTGGAGGCCGTAGGGAAGCTTGCCGGGCTGCTCCCAGTTGCCGCCGCCACCGATACCGCCCACATAGAAGTCTCCGTCGGGGCCGAGGGCCAGCCTGCTGACCCCGGACTCCAGACCCTGGGTCATCCGGAACACGGCGCCCTGCTTACGTCCCTCGACCTCCTCCAGGAAGCCGCGCTGGAGCCCTCCGTAGGTGACGTCACCGAAGAGGATCTGCCCCTCGAAGACGCCCGACTCCACCAGCACCGGGTTGGTGGGCGAGTTGGAGATCTCGTTGTGCGGCAGCCACAGGACGGGCTGGGTGACCGGCTGGTCGTCGAAGGGCCCGGCCGGAGTCGTGTAGTGGTTGTAGAACGCGCCCTCCTCGATCTCGACGATCTTGGAGGCGGGCAGCCAGTCGCCCTGGTTGTCGGCGACGAGGATCTCGCCCTCGGCCCCCCAACCGATGCCGTTGGGGGTGCGCAGGCCACCGGCGACGTACTCCACCTCGCCGGTCTCCTTGTCCACCTTGACGGAGGTGCCCCGGTTCTCCACGTGCTGGGGGACCGTGGTCCTGCCACCGGGGGTGATGGCCACGGAGAGGTTGAGGTAGTAGTGGTCGTCGTCGGCCAGGAGCCCGAAGCCGAACTCGTGGTAGGTGCCGCCGCTCGGCCAGGTGGCGATCTGCTCGGTGTCCTCGTAGACACCGTCGCCGTCGGCGTCGACCAACCGGCTGAGCTGGTGCTTCTCCGCGACGATGACCTCACCGTCCTCGACCAGCACCCCCTGGGGCTCGTTCATGTCCGTCGCGACCACCTCGGTCGTGATGTCGTCGGGGTCGGTGTCCTCGCCCACGGTCCCGTCGACGATCTCCACGGCGCCGTCGAAGCTCTCGCGGCCGGCCCAGGTCGTGATGACCATCCGCCCGTCCTCGAACCAGTCCATGCCGGTGACGGTGGGCTCGAAGCCCTCCGGGCGCAGGTCGGTCACGGTGTAGTTCGGGTGGACGCCCGCGAGGGGAGCCCCGTCCCCGGGACTCATGTCGGCGTCCGAGCACACCTTCACCCCGGGCGCGGTCACCCGGGTGACGTCCGCGTCGGTGGTGAGGACGTCCTCGGGGACGAGGGTGAACCCGTCCTCACCCGGGGGGCTCCACTCCAGCCGCAGCGCCTTGTCGAAGGCGCCCTGGAAGTAGTCGATGCGCAGGGCGTGCGCGCCCTCGGTGAGCTCGGCCGTTCCGTCGACGGCGGTCGGCGGTTGGCGCTGGTCGTTCTCGATGATCTGCTCGCCGTCGAGGTACAGGCGGGAGCCGTCGTCACTGATCAGGCGGAAGTCGTAGGTCCCGTCCGCGGGCACGTGGAGGTTCCCGATCACGTGCGCCATGAAGTTGTTGGCGATGCCGCCGAACTCCTCCGTGGTCTCGTAGTCGACGGTCTCGCGCAGGACGTCGACGTTCGGGGTCTGGCCCTCGACGAGGGTGCAGATCCGCTCGGGCTCGAAGCCCACGTCGAAGACCCGGAGGGTGACTCCGGGCTCCTGCGGGGGGAGGTCGGTGGGGAGGGCCAGCGCCGGGGCGGCTGGGAGGAGGGCCCCGGCGACCAGGGCGAACCCCAGGGTCGTCGCCAGGGAACGGCGTGGTCTCAGGAACATGAACAGACTCCCTCGTGCGGGTCGGGTGAGTACTGAACTCGGCGTGGCTCCGGGCGGGAGGGGCCCGGAGGGCACAACGGGGCAGGGCGAAGTGCGCGGGGAAGGGCGCGCCTGCCTGGCGGTTCGACGGGGTGGGGGGACGGAGTCGGGGCGGGATCGGGAACGGAGGCGGGGGGACGACCGGTCCGCCGGTCGTCCCCCGCGTCACTCGGTGCGCTCGGTTCTCTCGTACTTGTCGAGGCGCCCGCACATGCCCCAGGCCGGGACGGCTCCGCCCCGGTGGACGGACGCCGAGGCCAGGTGGGAGGCGTCGCCCTCCGCGAGCGCGTCGAGGTGGGCGGCGGTGCGGGCGACCTCGGCGGCCGGTCCGCGCTCGAACCGGGTCCGCCAGTCGGGCAGGCGGGCGGAGACCAGGCGCAGGGCGGCGGTGTGGAGGTCGGTCAGCGCGGAGGTGTCGCCCGATTCCAGGCGGTTCCGCAGTCGGGTGAAGCCGGACACGGCGAGTTCGCGCCGCTCACGTGCCGAGCCCTCGGGGTCGGCGGGGTCGAGGGCCGCCGCCCTCGCGTAGGCGGCCGGGTCGGCCAGGACCTCGGAGGGGAAGGTGAGGACGGCGTCGCCGGCCTCGGGCAGGCCCGCGTTCTGCATGAGGACGATCATGCGCAGGTCACCGTGGTTGATCAGGCGGTGCACGGTCCCGGGGGTGAACCAGAGGAGGTCGCCCTCGGTGAGCGGCGTGGACGCGAAGCCCGACATGGTCAGGGTCTGCACGGCCCCCGAACCGCCGGTGACCGCGTACGCCTCGGTGCAGGCCAGGTGGAGGTGGGGGGTGCCGCCGCACAGGCCGTCGGACCCCGGCGCGGCGGGCCAGTCGTAGACGCGCAGCCCGGACAGTCCGATCCCTCCGGGCAGCGCGGGGAGGTCGTGTGGCGGGGGTGTCGGTGCGTCAGTGCTGGCTGGCTGGGGAAACGGGTTCACCGCGGCTCCCGGGACGCGTGGGGGAAAGCGCTTTCTATGCCGAGAAAGTACGTTCGGTCCCCGTTGGCTGTCAAGGTCCCCAGGGGCACTCGATTCCCGCCTGCACCGGACGGGGAACTTCGCCATACTGCTGGGAACGCCTCCCCGGACGGCGCTGGCGGCAGCGCGGTCGGGAGGTTCCGGGAACGGGGGAGCAGGGCGGAGATGGCCACCACACTCGCTGACGTGGCGCGGCGGGCCGGGGTGTCACCGGCGACGGTGTCCCGGGTCCTCAACGGCAACTACCCCGTGGCCCGGGCGACGGCGGAACGGGTCCACCGGGCCGTCGCCGAGCTGGACTACGTGGTCAACGGCAACGCCCGCGCCCTGGCGGCGGCCAGCTCCGACCTGATCGGTGTCCTGGTGCACGACGTCGCGGACCCGTTCTTCGGGGTGATCGCCAGCGGTATCCAGGACGCCATGGCCGAGGGCGACGTCCTGGCCGTCGTGTGCAACACCGCCAGCTCCGCCGAGCGGGAGCTGCGCTACCTGCGGCTCCTGCGCAGACAGCGGGCCAGGGCCGTGGTGCTCACCGGGGGGTCGGTCAACGACCCCGGACACCGCGCCGCCCTCGTCGACCAGGTCACCGAGTTCACGTCCGCCGGATCCCGCGTCGTCCTGTGCGGCCGACCGCCCCTGACCGGCCACGACGGCGCACGGCTACCGGGGGTGGTCGCGGTCGACTTCGACAACGGCGAGGGGGCCCGCGAGCTCACCGCGCATTTGGTCGCGTCGGGGCACCGGGGGATCGGCTACCTCACCGGGCCGGAGCACCGGACCACCTCGCGGCTGCGGTTGGACGGCCACCTCCGGGCCTTGGCCGACGCGGGCCTGTCCGAGGAGAGCTGCCCCGTGGTGACCTGCGACTTCGACCGGGAGTCGGGGCGGGCCGGGGTGGCGGAGCTCCTGCGCCGCGCACCCGGTCTCACGGCGGTGGTAGCGGGCAACGACAACGCGGCGCTCGGCGCCCTCGCGGAACTCCGCTCGCGCGGACTGGACGTGCCGGGGGACGTCTCGGTGGCCGGGTTCGACGACCTCCCGTTCAGCCGTGACGCCGTTCCCGCGCTGACCACCGTCCGCATCCCGCTGGCCGACGCGGGTCGCACCAGCGGGCTGCTCGCGCTCGGCGCCCGGGAGGATCCGCCCGGTGGGGCCCTGACCGTGCGCACCGAACTGGTCGTCCGCGACTCCTCCGGACCGGCTCCCGGGTAGGCCCCCGGGCGGTGGGACTCCGGGCGGGCTCACCCTCCGAGGGGCGGGCAGGAGTCGCGCAGGATGACTTGGCCCGGCACGGAGACGTCCTCCGTGAGCGGGGCCTCGGGGTCCAGAGCGAGGTCGGCGGCCCGGCGCCCTATCGCGGCGAGCGGGAACCGCACGGTCGTGAGCTGGGGGGTGACGTCGGCCGCGGTCTCGATGTCGTTGAACCCCGTGACGGCGACGTCCCGGCCCGGCTGGATGCCGTTGTCGCGCAGGGCGGTCATCGCGCCGACCGCCATGAAGTCGTTGCCCGCGCACAACACGTCGACGTCCCTGATCCGACCCGACCGGATGAGCCGGAGGGTGGCGCGGTAGCCGCCGGAGCGGTCGAAGGAGTCGTTCTCGACCACGGAGATCCCCCCGCCCCGGGTCGCGAGCCCCTGCCGCAGGCCCTCCGTCCGCTCCGCCACGGTCTCCAGGGATTCCGCGCCCGTGACCATCGCGGCCTCGCGGTACCCGATCCCGGCGATCGCGCTCCCGAGCTCCCTGGCCCCGGCGGTGTTGGCGGGGTGCACCGCGCCGAGGCCGCCCACCGGCTGGCTGAGGAAGAGGGTTCGGCCGCCTCCGTCCGCGAATCCCCGCAGTTCCGCGAGCAGCGCGTCCGTGTGGGGGTTGCCCGCGATGCGGCTGCCGCCGACGAGGATGGCCCGGGGCCGCTGCCCCCGGATCGTCCGGACGGAGGTGAGCTCCCGCTCGCTGTCGCGCGCCGTGATGGCGATGGTCACGATCACCCCGTGGTCGCGGGCGGAGTCAGCGACCCCGGCGGCCAGGGCGGAGAAGTACGGGTCGTCGATACTGCTGACGAGCAGGGCGAGCACCGGGGCGTTGCCCCGGGCCATGGCCTGCGCGGACAGATCCGTCCGGTAGTCGAGTTCGCGGGCGGCGCTCAGGACCCGCTCGCGGTGTTCGCGGCCGACCTTGCGGTCGCTCTCGTTGAGTACCCGGGAGGCCGTCGCCAGGGACACCCCGGCCCGTGCGGCCACGTCGGTGAGGGTCGGGTTTCCGCTGGATGCCCTGGTCCTCGTCTTGCGCATTTTCCGTCCCGTCCCTCGTGGGGGCATTGACACCCCACCTACGCGAACTTAATATTCCGGAAACGGGAAAGCGCTATCCCGCTTCCGGATCATCTGGGTAAGCGCTTTCCATCATAGCCGAGGCTTCTTCCGCCATCCCCCGAAGTGCGACACGAGGTCCGTATGACTCCACAGACTCAGCCCGCCCCAGCCCCCTCGCCCACGCAGGCCACCGCGGGGACGCGGCGTGGACGTCGCCCCTCGCTCGGGGCGGTGGCCCTGTACCCCGCCACGTTCCTCGCGCTGCTGGTGGTGGCCTGGTTCGCGGTCACGACCACGGGCCTGGTCCAGCCCTACATCATCCCCTCGCCCGTCGACACGTGGAAAGCGTTTACCGACAATCCCGAGTACCTGTGGGGCCACACGCTCGTCACCACGGGGGAGACCCTCGCCGGGTTCGTCATCGCGGCGGTGGTCGGCGTCCTCGTCGCGGTGCTGATGGTCTACTCGCCCACACTGGAGAAGACCTTCTATCCGCTGATCCTCTTCGCCCAGGTCATCCCGAAGATCGCGATCGCGCCGCTGTTCGTGGTGTGGCTCGGCTTCGGCGCCAGCCCGAAGGTCCTCGTGGCCGTGCTCATGGCCTTCTTCCCGGTGGTCATCTCCGGGATCAGCGGCCTGCGGTCGGTCGACCCCGAACTCCTCGAACTCACCTCCACCATGGGCGCGTCCCGGATCAAGACCTTCTGGAAGGTCCGCTTCCCAGCGGCCCTGCCCGAACTGCTGTCCGGCCTCAAGGTCGCCGCGACCCTCGCCGTCACCGGCGCCGTCGTGGGCGAGTTCGTCGGAGCCAACTCCGGTCTGGGCTTCGTCATCCTCCAGGCGAACGGCAACATCGACACCGCCATGCTCTTCGCCGCGCTGATCATCATGTCCGCGCTGGGCGTCCTGCTGTTCGCGATCATCCAGGTCGCGGAGACGCTCCTCATCCCCTGGCACGCCTCGCGCCGCAACCGGGGCTGAGCCGCTCCGACCCCGCGTCCGCGCCCCTCGCGCGGACCCCGGGCCCGCACCCCCTCTCCGAACACCGAAAGCCCGGACCCCGGGCCACCCTGGCCTCCGTGCCTCCCCAGCAGTACCCGGAACTCCCGAAGGACCCCTCATGGCCTCTCGAAACTCCCGCACCGCGCGGTACGGCACCCCCTCACGCCCGGCCCTGACCGCCCTCGTCGCCGGGGCGAGCGCCCTGGCCCTCGTCGCCTGCGGCGGCGGGGACGGCGAGACCGGCGGGAGCGGCGACACCGACGCGGTGACGTTGCAGCTCAACTGGTACCCCTACGGCGAACACGCGCCCTTCTACTACGGCGTGGAGGAGGGGATCTTCGAGGAGCACGGGATCGACCTCACCATCGAGGCGGGGCAGGGCTCCGCCCGGACCGTGCAGGCCGTCGGCCAGCAGGACTTCGACTTCGGCTGGGCCGACACCCCCGCGCTGCTCGCCAACGTGGACGAGGGCGTGGACGTGCGCTCGGTCGGCGTCTACCTCCAGTCCACCCCCGCCGCCGTGCAGTACTTCGCCGAGACCGACATCTCGGGGCCGGACGACCTCCGGGGCAGGACCATCGCGGTCTCCGCCGGTGACGCGGTCACCCTCACCTTCCCCCTGTACCTGGAGGCCGTGGGCCTGTCCGAGGACGACGTCGAGCAGCAGAACCTCGACTCGGCGGGCAAGAACGCGGCGCTGATCTCCGGCCAGGTGGACGCGCTCATCGGCTTCGGCCACGACCAGGGCCCCAAGATCTCCGCCGAGAGCGGCAAGGAGGTCAACTACCTGCGCTACTCCGACGCCGGGCTGAGCTTCTTCAGCAACGGGCTGCTCGCCCACAGCTCCACGATCGCGGACGACCCCGACCTGGTCCAGCGCATGGTCACGGCGACCACGGCGGCCTTCACCGCCGCACAGGAGTCGCCGGAGGACGCGGTCGCGTCCATGGAGGGCCAGAACCCGCAGATGCCCAGCGGCGAGGTGCTCCTGGAGCAGTGGCAGGGCACCATCGAGCTGCTCCACACCGAGAACAGCGAGGGCCTGGAGCCGGGCCACACCTCCGAGGACGACTGGCGGGGGACCATCGAGGTCCTCGCCGAGGCCGGGCTGATCAACGAGGCCAAGGAGACCAGCACGTACTTCGACGCCTCCTTCACCACGGAAGGGCAGTGAGCATGTTCGCCAGAACAGCCGACCGCGCCCGGGACGGAGCCGGTTCCGAGCCGCCCGCGGAGCAGGGACCGATGGTCGACATCCACGGGGTCGACGTCACCTTCCGGACCAAAGACCGTACGGTGCACGCGCTCAGCGGCATCGACCTCACCATCCAGCACGGCGAGTTCCTCAGCATCGCGGGCCCCTCCGGTTGCGGGAAGTCCACGCTGCTGCGGGTGATCGCCGGGCTCACCGCGACCAGCGCGGGCGGGGTGACCCTGCGCGGGACACCCGTGGAGGGTCCCCGCCGCGACGTCGGGTTCGTCTTCCAGCGGGCCGCGCTCCTGGACTGGCGCAACGCCCGCGACAACATCCTCTTCCAGGCCGAGATGCGCGGGCTGCCCAAGGCGTGGGCGCGCAGGCGTACCGACGAGCTCATGGAGATGACCGGCCTCACCGGCTTCGAGAAGGCCATGCCCTTCGAGCTGTCCGGCGGCATGCAGCAGCGGGTCTCCCTGTGCCGCGCCCTCCTGCACGAACCCGACGTGCTGCTCATGGATGAGCCCTTCGGCGCTCTCGATGCGTTGACCAGGGAGAACATGAACGTGGAACTCCGCCGGATCTGGGAGGACACCGGTATGACGGTGGTCCTGGTGACGCACTCGGTGGCCGAGGCCGTGTACCTGGCGTCCCGCTCCGTGGTCATGGGGCCGCGCCCCGGCCGCGTGATCGAGGAGTTCGACATCGCCATCCACGGCCACCGCGAGTACGAACCCACCCTGGAGAACCCCGAGTTCCAGCGCGTGACCGCCAGGATCCGCGAGCTCCTGGGCTCCACCGCCACCGCCGACTGACCCCGAGCCACGGTCGACCGACCGCAACTGGACAGGACCTGCACGACATGACGACACAGACGATCGGGATCATCCTCAACGGCGTCACCGGCCGCATGGGCTACCGCCAGCACCTGGTGCGGTCCATCCTGGCCATCCGGGACGAGGGCGGGCTCGCCCTGCCCGACGGCTCCCGGGTGCCGATCCGCCCCGTCCTCGTGGGGCGCGACAAGGAGAAGCTCGACCGCATCGCCCTGCGGCACGATGTCGAGGAGTACACGACCGACCTCGACGCGGCGCTGTCCGACGACGGGTTGGGCGTCTACGCGGACTTCCTGCTCACCAGCGCCAGGGTCCCCGCCCTGCGCAGGGCCATCGCGGCGGGGAAGGCGATCTACAGCGAGAAGCCGACCGCCGAGACCCACGCGGAGGCCGAGGAACTGGCCCGGGAGGTCGAGCGCGCGGGCCTGCACAACGGTGTGGTGCACGACAAGCTCTACCTGCCGGGACTGCTCAAGCTGAGGCGGCTGGTCGACTCCGGCTTCTTCGGGCGGGTCCTCTCGGTGCGCGGCGAGTTCGGCTACTGGGTGTTCGAGGGCGGGTGGCAGCCCGCCCAGCGGCCCAGCTGGAACTACCGCAAGGAGGACGGCGGCGGGATCGTGGTGGACATGTTCCCGCACTGGAACTACGTCTTCGAGCACCTCTTCGGGCCGGTGCGCTCGGTGTACGCGCACACCGCCACGCACATCCCGGAGCGCGTCGACGAGCACGGCGCCTCGTACGCCGCGACCGCCGACGACGCCGCGTACGCGATCTTCGAGGTGGGCGAGGGCACCGTGGTGCAGATGAACTCCAGCTGGTGCGTGCGGGTGGACCGCGACGAACTGGTGGAGTTCCAGGTGGACGGCACGCACGGCTCGGCGGTGGTGGGGCTGTTCAACGGGCGGGTGCAGACCCGCGAGACGACGCCCCGGCCGGTGTGGAACCCCGACCTCGCGGACGCCCACGACTACCGGGCGGACTGGAGCCGGGTGCCCGACAACGCGGAGTTCGGCAACGGGTTCCGCGCGCAGTGGGAGGAGTACCTGCGCGACCTCGTCGCTGGACGGCCGCACCGGTTCGACTTCGCGTCGGCCGCGCGCGGGGTGCTGCTCGCGGAGCGGGGCCTGGAATCCGCCGCCACGGGTCGGCGGATCGCCCTCGGCACGAACGCGGAGGCGCGGTCATGACGGGAGCCACCCCCGGGGACGCGGCCGAGGATTCCGCCGACCCCGCCACCGCGCCACGAGTGCTGCTGCCGCGCGCCTCGGGCCGCGTCGACCAGCTGGACCTCGCGGCCGCGCCGGAGCCGGTCCCGCCGCGCGGACACCACCGGGTGCGGTCGGTGTACGCCGCCGCCCACGTGGTGCCGGTGCCCTGGGGGGCCAACGTCCCCGGTGCCCCCGCCGAGGTGGACTGGGAATCCACCCTGGGGTTCCGCCGACGGGTGTGGGGCCTGGGCCTCGGGGTCGCGGAGGCGATGGACACCGCCCAGCGGAACATGGGGCTGGACTACGCCGCCACCCGTGAACTGGTGGAGCGCACGGCCCGCGCCGCCACGGAGTTCGGCCGGGAGCACGGTGTCCCCACCCGGGACCTCGTCGTCTCGGGCGTCAACACCGACCAGCTCCCGGACACCCCGGTCAGTCTCGACCGGGTGGTAAGCGCTTACCGGTCCCAGCTCGAGCACGTGGAGTCCACCGGTTCGGGGGTCGTGCTCATGGCCAGCAGGCACCTAGCGGCGGCGGCCCGCGACGCCGCCGACTACGCGAAGGTCTACGCCGAGGTGCTCGGGGCAGCACGGACCCCGGTGGTCCTGCACTGGTTGGGCGAGGCCTTCGACGCCCGCCTCGCCGGGTACTTCGGGTCACGGGACACGGCCGAGGCCATGGACACCGTGGTGGACCTCATCGAGGACCACGCCGACCGCATCGCCGGGATCAAGCTCTCCCTGCTGGACGCGGCGGCCGAGCGCTCGCTGCGCTCCCGGCTGCCGGACGGGGTCCGCATGTACACCGGCGACGACTACAACTACGTGGACCTGATCCTCGGAGACGGCGAACACCACTCCGACGCCCTGTTGGGCGCCTTCGCCGCCGTCACCCCCCAGGCGTCGGCGGCGCTCACCGCCCTGGAGGCCGGTGACACCGCCGCCTACCGGCGGGTGCTCGGACCCACCGAGGAACTGTCCCGGCAGGTCTTCGCGCCGCCCACCCAGTACTACAAGACCGGGGTGGCCTTCCTGGCCTGGCTCAACGGGCTCCAGCCGGGGTGGTCGATGGTGGGCGGGCTGCACTCGGCCCGGAGTCTGCCGCACCTGTCCCGGGTGATCGAACTGGCCGACGCGTGCGGCGCCCTCGCGGACCCCGCGCTCGCCGCGCGGAGGTGGCGGAACCTGCTGCTGACACACGGTGTGACCGAGGAGAGGAAGGGGCGGACGTGAGCGCCGTGCGGACGGACACCGAGCGGTTCTCGCTCAACCAGGCCACCATCAAGCGGGCCGACCTGGCGGCCACGATCGACCACGCCGTGGCCGCCGGGGTCGGGGCGGTGGGACTGTGGCGCGACCGGGTCGCGGAGGCGGGCCTGTCCGAGGCCGCCGCCCGTCTGGCCGACTCCGGGCTCCGCTTCTCCAGCCTGTGCCGGGGCGGGTTCGTCACGGACCCCGGCACGGCCGACGACCAGTGGAAGGAGAACCTGCGGGCGCTGGACGAGACCGCCGCGCTGGCCGAGGCCGGGGCCCCGGGTTCGGCGCCGGTGCTCGTACTGGTCCTCGGCGGGTTGCCGCCCGGGGACCGGGACCTCGCGGCGGCCCGGGAGCGGGTACGGGCGGCGCTGCGCCGCCTCGCGCCGGAGGCCCGGGCACGCGGGGTGCGGCTGGGCGTCGAACCCATGCACCCCATGTTCTGCGCCGACCGCGCGGTGGTCTCCACCCTCGGACAGGCCCTCGACCTGGTCGCTGACCTCGATCCGGAGACGGTCGGGGTGGTCGTGGACACCTACCACGTGTGGTGGGACCCGCAGGTGCTGCCGATGATCGCGCGGGCCGGGGCGGAGGGGCGGATCGTCTCCTACCAGGTGTGCGACTGGCTCACCCCGATTCCCGAGGGCGCGCTCCTGGGCCGGGGGCTGCCGGGAGAGGGCCATGTCGACTTCGCGTCCCTGACCCGCGCGGTGGAGGCGACCGGGTACCGCGGGGACGTCGAGATCGAGGTGTTCCACCAGCGGGTGTGGGACGCGCCCTTCGCGGACGTGGTCCGGGACTGCGTCCGCGCCTTCGGTGAGGTCATCTCCCCCCACCTCACCCCGCCCGCAGGGCGGGCCTGACCCGTCCGGTGCCGACCTCCCGGGGGATCGGCACCGGACCCCCACCCCCCACCGGCGTCACGGACCGGCGCCGCACCCCGGCCGAGCACGCTCCGTCACCCCCCGAAGGAGAACCGACGATGCGAGGCGCCGATCCCGTGTCCCCCCGTCCGAGACCACCCAGGCCACCCGTACCGAGGATCGCGGCGGCGACCACGGCCTGCGCACTCCTCGCCTCGCTCATGTCGGCGGCACCTGTCACGGCGGCGGAGGGCACCCTCGCCGGTCCGCCCGACGCGGTGGCCGACGGCTTCCGGCCCTTGGCGGTCTTCGACGACTACGCCAACGGCAGCCTGCGCGGCCAGGGTCCCTGGCACGTCAACACCCCCGGAGCCCCGGACGGCGCGGTCGTCTCGGAGGAGGCACCGGCCTCGCTCTCCGGCAAGGCCATGAGCGTCCTGCTGTCCGAACGCCCCGAGCCGGTCCGGTACCGGGGCAACGCCTACGCCGAACTCGGTGACCTCGCCGTGGAGGCGGACGCCACGGGCACCGTCTTCTGGGAGTTCGTCGCGGACGACCTCGCGGCCACCGGGCTCGACATCGGGCTGAGCGCCAACCCCACTCCCGGGCTGGGCGCCGACACCACGGGCAACCCCTTCGACCCGGACGACTTCGGCCCGCACGTCACCCTGGACGAACGGGGCCTCGTGGCCCGGGACGGGGCCGGGGAACGGGTCCTCGACACGGAGATCACCGACGGCGAGCGGTACGCGGTGTGGCTGGTCGTGGACAACGCGGCCGACACCTACCGGGTGCACGTCGCGGTCGCGGGCGGCGACCCCGTACCGGCCCGGGGCCCGGACGGCGACACCGAGTTCGCCTTCCGGACCGCGGGGGAGGCGGATCTCCGCACGTTCCTGCTGCTCAACGACGCCGACGAGCCGCCCTCGGGCGACACCCACCTCGACAACATCCACCTGGCCCCGGACGCGGACTCCACGGCCAACCCCGCACCGGAGTACGCCGAGGTGGTCGACTTCGACGCCTACGAGGCGACGGCGCTCGACGGTCAGGACGGGTGGCGCGCCGACGCCGACGTGCGGGTCGTGGCGGACCCCACGGGGCCGGATCCCCGCCAGGTCGTGGAGATGACCGGCGACGGCCTGGCCGCCGACCGTGCGGTGCCGGAGATCGCGGACGGGGCGACCGGAACGCTGTTCTTCCGCGTGCACCGGGACGCCGACCTCGACACCTCCCTGGGTCTGACCGAGGTGGCCGCCCCCGGCGGCTTCGACGACATGCGGGCGCAGGCCAACGTCCAGAACTCCGACGTGCTCAACGTCCGGGACGGCGACTCCTTCGCCGAGGCCGGATCCTGGCCGTCCGGTACGTGGCAGTGCGTGTGGATGGTGGTCGACAACGACGCCGACACCGTGCGCGCCTACAGCAGGGGCGGCCCGTACCGCACCACCACCCGGCTGCCGGTGGGGGAGGAGGCCGAGTTCGCCCTGCGCTCCTCGGTCGAGGACGGTCTGGACCGGTTCCTCGCCCTCAACGGGGCGGACAGCGCCGGACGCCTGCTCGTGGACGACGTCGCCGTGGACCGGCACAGCGCGAACCTGCGCGTGCCCAGCGGCGACGCGGGTGACTGCGAGGTCGTGGACGACGGTGAGGGGCCGGTGGAGACCCCGATCCCCGAGACACCGCTGCCCTCCGGGGTCACGCTCCAGGTGGAGGAGCTCACCCGGCTTCCCGAGACCGACGGCGACGGCGGCGCGCGGATCAACTTCGTCTCGGAGGTTCCCGGGCCGGACGGGGGATCGGGGCGTCTGGCCGTTCCCGACCTCAACGGACCGCTGTACCTGGTGGACGAGGAGACCGGCGCGGCCACCGAGTACCTCAACGCCGGTGACGCGTTCCCCGACTTCGTCATCCGGCCCTCCCTCGGCACCGGGCTGGGCTTCGTCGCCTTCCACCCCGGGTTCGCGGACAACGGCCGCTTCTACACGGTGCACACCGAGGCCGGTCGGGCCCTGGAGACCCGGACGCCCACGCACGAGCCGCCCGAGGACACACGGGTGCACGGTGTGGTCACGGAGTGGACCGCCGACGATCCGGCCGCCGACGTCTTCGCGGGTGAACGTCGTGAGGTCCTGCGGATCGGGTACAGCCGCTTCCTGCACGGGATGCAGCAGATCGGCTTCGACCCGACCGCCGCGCCGGGCGACCCCGACCACGGGCTGCTCTACGTCGCCTCCGGTGACGGGGACGAGGTGCCCGACTTCCGCCCGAACCCGCTGGACCCCGGCCAGCCGCAGGGGAAGGTCCTGCGGATCGACCCCGAGGGGGACGACGGGCCCGGCGGCACCTACGGCATCCCACCCGACAACCCGTTCGTGGGCGACCCGGACGCCCTGGGTGAGGTCCACGGCCTCGGCATGCGCAACCCGCACCGGTTCACCTGGGACCCGGAGGACGGGCGCATGTTCGTCGGGATGATCGGTGAGCAGTCGATCGACTCCGTCTACGAGCTCAGGCCGGGTGACGACTTCGGCTGGAACGAGCGGGAGGGCGGGTTCCGCTTCGACCGGTCCGATCCGTCCAACGTCTACCCGCTGCCGGAGGACGACGCGGAGAACGGCTACACCTATCCGGTGGTCTCCCTCGGACGGAACTCCGGGGTGTCACTGGTCGGCGGGTTCGTCCCGAGGGGCGGCCCGTACCCGGTCCTGGAGGGCCGGTACCTCTTCGGTGACATCGTCAGCGGCGAGATCAGGTTCGCGGACACGGCCGAGATGGTCCGGGGCGGTGACCGGGTGCCGTTCTACGAGGTGGGTCTGGTGGACGCGGCCGGTCAGCCCACGGACATGCGCGAACTCGCGGGCGACACCCGGGTGGACCTCCGGTTCGGTCAGGACGCCGAAGGCGGCCTGTACCTGCTGTCCAAGGCCAACGGGAAGGTCTGGCGGGTCACCGCCGCCACCGAGGAGGCCGTCACCCGGGAGTAGGCGGCCCCGCCCCTCCCGCCCCGGTACCGACCCCTCCGGCCCGACCTGCACTCGGACCGGAGGGGTCCTCCTCGTCAGTCGCTCGGGGTACGGGGGTGCACCACGGTCCGGGGACCCGGGTAGACCACCCGCTCCTCACCGTCGGCGAAGCGGACGAGGTAGGGCGGACCGTCGTCCGCCCCGAGGACGTCGATGATCTCCGCCTCGTGCTCCCCCCGGGAACTGGTGACCCCGTGAGTGTGCAGCTGGTCTCCGATGGTGGCGCGCATGCGTACTCCCGACGGTTCGACGACCGGCCTCCCCCAGGCCGGTCACAGTCGGGTGGTACCCGCTCACAAGTCCGGACGAACCATGTCCAACTGGGAAGACACCGTCGCTTTCGGGTGAACGGTCACACTTGGGGGTGAGGGCGGACCGGGCGCGGGGACCGGCGCGCCCCTCGCATAATGAACGGGTGGACAAACTCTCCCCGATCATCGCGTTCGTCGTTTTCATGGGTGTGTTCGTGCTGTCACGGACCCCCGTCCGGGACTTCCTGGAGTCCTGGGTCGCCCTGGAGGGGGTGATCCTCGGCCTGGCCTCGCTCGTGGCCTCGATGGGCGTCGCCGCCCTCGCCGCCGGGGCGGTGCTCTACGTGTCCCGGCTGATCACCGGGGAGTAGTCCCGCTCTCCGGTGGACGACCGGAGAGCGGTGGTCCGCGAGCCGGGCCCACGACCCGTTCGCGGCGCGGTCAGCCGGTGCCCAGGTAGCCGTTCGGGTCGAGCACGTACTTGCTCGCGGCCCCCTTGTCGAAGGACTGGTACCCCTCGGGCGCGTCCTCCAGCGGGATGGCGACGGCGTTGACGGCGTCCGCGATCCGGACGCGGTCGTTGAGGATCGCGGCCATCAGTTCCCGGTGGTACTTCATCACCGGGCACTGGCCGGTGAAGAAGGCGTGCGACTTCGACCAGCCGAGCCCGAACCGGATCGACAGCGAACCGACCTTCGCGGCCTCGTCGGCGGCGCCCGGGTCGCCCGTCACGTACAGGCCCGGGATGCCGATGGCGCCGCCCGCCTTGGTGACGTCCATCGCTGTGTTCAGGACGCTCGCGGGTGCCTCCTTGGCGGCCTGGTCGCCGGTCCCGTGCGCCTCGAACCCGACGGCGTCCACGGCGCAGTCCACGGCCGGAACACCGAGCAGCTGCTCGATCTGGTCGCCGGGGTCGCCCTCGGCGACGTTGACGGTCTCGCAGCCGAACCCGCGCGCCTGGGCGAGCCGGTCCTCGTTGAGGTCGCCGACGATCACCACCGCCGCGCCCAGCAGCTGGGCCGAGGCCGCCGCCGCGAGCCCGACGGGTCCGGCTCCGGCCACGTAGACCGTGGAACCCACGCCCACTCCGGCGCTCACGCACCCGTGGTAGCCGGTCGGGAAGATGTCCGAGAGCATCGTGAGGTCCATGATCCGCTCGAGGGCCTGGTCGCGGTCGGGAAACCTCAGCAGGTTCCAGTCGGCGTAGGGCACGAGCGCGTACTGGGCCTGTCCGCCGACCCAGCCGCCCATGTCGACGTAGCCGTAGGCGGAGCCGGGGCGGTCCGGGTTGACGTTGAGACAGATCTCCGTGTGCCGGGCCTTGCAGTTCACACAGCGCCCGCACGCGATGTTGAAGGGGACCGAGACGAGGTCGCCCACCTGGACGAACTCGACGTCGGGGCCCCGCTCGACCACCTCGCCGGTGATCTCGTGTCCCAGGACCAGCCCCTGGGGCGCGGTGGTGCGGCCCCGGACCATGTGCTGGTCACTGCCGCAGATGTTGGTGGCGACGACCTTCAGGATCACGCCGTGGGGGACCTCGCGCCCCACGTTCGCCGGGTTGACGCCGGGTCCGTCCCGCAGGACGAAGTCCGGGTACGCGATGTCCTCGACCTCGACCCTGCCCGGGCCCTGGTAGACGACTCCTCTGTTGCCGGTCATGGTCCCTCCTACCTCCCGCCCCGGCGGCCTCACGGCTCCGGCGCGTGTGGTTCCGTTCCCACGTCCCCCCTCCATTTCCGCTGGAGGCCCCGGCTAATCGGACCCGCGCGAACCTCGGGCCGAGGTCGGGAGCGGGCAGGAGGCGTTCGCGCGGAGCCGGGCACGCAGGGCCACGACCAGCAGGACGATCCCGGCGGCGGCGAGGAACGGCTGGAGCGGCGCGAACCAGGCCATCGCGCCACTGGTACCCAGCGCCAGCAGGACGATCTTGTTACAGACCGGGCAGCCGATCGCGAACCAGGCGAGCAGCCCGCCGCCGAGGCCGCGTCCGCCGCCCGGTCCGTCGGAGCCCTCCGGGACCGGGCGGGTGTACGTGGCCAGGAGCAGACCGGACAGCACGGAGGCGGCCACCCACACGGGGTGGGACCACCAGGTGGGTTCGATCTCACGAGCGAAGATCCCGTTGGGGATGAGCACGGCGGGCAGGCCGAGGACCAGCAGCGTGAGCGCGGTCCCGGCCGCGGCGGTCGCCCACTGGCGGATTCCCCAGTCGCGCATGGTCCGTCCTTCCGGGAGAGTGGGCGGGGGCGGTGTACCGGCATGCCCCGACGTTGTTTCTATGGAGCATAGAGTACTCTCTATCTGCCATAGAAAACGGGGGAGCGGCATGCCGAAGGAAGCCAGGACACCACAGGACGCGGACCGCGGGGGCCAGAGGGCCAGGGGAGCGGACCCACGCGAGAGGACCGGCAGGGGCGGGATGTCGCCGCTGCTCATCGGCGGGGCCGTCACGGTCGCCCTGGTGGTCGCCGTGGTCATCGGACTACGTATGGAGGGGGGCGAAGGGGAGCAGGGGACCCCCGAGGCGGCCTCGGCGGTCGACCACGTCGACGCCGAACAGCGCGAGTGGGGGCAGGCCCTGGCCCGCCGCAACGCCGACGACCCGATGGCCCTGGGCAGCGAGGACGCTCCCGTGGTCCTGGTCGCCTACTCGGACTTCGCCTGCCCCTACTGCGCCTCCTGGGCACAGGAGACCCAGCCGGAACTGGTCGAGCGCTACGTGGACTCCGGTGACCTGCGGATCGAGTGGCGGGAGTTCCCCTACCTGGGCGACCTGTCCACCACCCTCTCCCTCGGGGCGGCCGCCGCCGGGAAGCAGGAGGCGTTCTGGGAGTACCAGGAGGCCGTGTTCGCCCAGCAGGACGAGCTCAAGTCCGCCGACGACCCCGACGCGGTCCTCGACGGCATCGTCGCGGACCTCGGGCTCGACGCCGACCGGTTCCAGGAGGACCTGGACGCCGAGCGGACCAGCATCGAGGTCGGCCATGACTTCGTGGAGGGCCAGCAGATCGGCGTGAGCGCCACCCCGGCCTTCATCGTCAACGGCGACCCGATCATGGGCGCGCAGCCCCTGGACGTGTTCGTGAAGAGCGTGGACACCGCGCTCGCCGCGGCCGGGGAGTGACCGCAGTGGACATCGGATTCGTCGCCGCGATCCTCGGCGGGCTGCTGGCGCTGCTCAGCCCGTGCAGCGCCCTGCTCCTGCCCTCGTTCTTCGCCTACGCCTTCCGGGACACCGGGCGGCTCCTGCTGCGCACGGGCGTCTTCTACGTGGGGCTCTGCCTGACCCTGGTGCCGCTCGGCGCGGGTTCGGCCATGGTGAGCGTCCTCTTCCACGGGCACCGCGACCTGCTCATCTCGGTGGCGGGCGGCCTGATCATCGCCTTCGGCGTCGCGCAGATCCTCGGGCTCGGCTTCACCTGGGGCGTCCTGGCGCGGGCGCAGAGCCGGTTCGCCGGAGGCCGGGGCAACCTGTCCGTCCTGGGGCTGGGCGCCGTCTACGGGCTGGCCGGGTTCTGTTCCGGTCCGATCCTCGGCGCGGTGCTCACCGTCGCGGCGACCGGGACCCCCGTCCGGGGCATGTTCCTGATGGCCGCCTACGCGCTGGGCATGGTCCTGCCGATGTTCTTCCTGGCGCTGCTCTGGGACCACTTCGACCTGGGCGGACGGCGCTGGCTGCGTGGCCGCGTCGTCGAACTGGGCCCGCTCCGCACGCACACGACGGCGCTGCTGTCCGGCGGCCTGTTCGTGGGGATCGGCGTGCTGTTCGTGGCCTTCGACGGCACCGCCTCGATGACCCTCCCCGGTGCCGGCTGGATGGCGGAGACCGCCGACCGCGCCCAAGGGGAGTTCGCACGACTCGGGACCAGCACCGACCTGGTCGCCCTGGTGGCGCTGGCCCTGGTGGTCGCCCTGGTCGCGGTCGCCGCCCTCCGTTCGCGGCGCCGGAACCACGACGGGGAGGAGACCGGCGGGGGCGGGAACGCGGCGGTGGAGGACACCGAAGAGGTCGGAGCCGGGAAGCACCCGGCCGGGGAACACGGGGAACACGGGGCCGGGGAAGCAGGAGCCGGGAGGCACGACTCCCCGAACCCCGGACGGGCGCCCGGGCGTGCGGAGTAGCGCGCGGGCACGCGCGGGGCGGACCGCCGCCCTCGCGGCACCCCTGGCGGCCCTCCTCCTGGCGGTGGCCTGCGCTCCCCGACAGGGCGGAACGTCCGGCGTGGAACCGCGCGACACCCCGGCGGCGCCCCCGCCGAGCGTCACCGGCCCCCTCCCGCACCCGGTGGAGGGGCCGCCCCTGTGGACGGCGCCCTTCTCCTCCGAGCCCAGGGCGGCGGGCTCCTCCTTCGTGGGGGTGTCCCAGGAGAGGGCCGGCGGCCCGCTGCACTTCCTGGGCGTGGACCGGGACGGGGTCACCCGCTGGGCCACGGAACGGGACCCCAGCTGCACCGGGTTCACGGTCGCGCGGGCGGAGGAGGGCGGGGACGAGTTCGTCGTGCTGCTGGACCGCGAACCCGACCCGGACGGCGGTGTCCTCGCCCACGTGACCACCGCCTCCGCCCACGACCCCGACACCGGCGAACTCCGGTGGGGGCCGACCGAGGTGCCCGGGACGCTGGTCGGACCCGGCCTGGTGTTCGCCGCCGTGGCGGGCAGCGTCATGAGCGAGGAGACCGGCCCGAGGACGGCGCTGGCGGCGACCACGGGGGAGGTGGTCGCGGACGAGGACGACGGGGACGCCGTCCTGCACGAACACCACGGCACGCTGCTGCTGCACCGGGACGGCGCGCTACGTGCCGTCGGCCCCGGCGGGGAGGGGTTGTGGACCCACGCCGACCTCGCGGTCCCGGACCCGCTCGGCGACCGTCCGGTCGCGGTCGGGTACGGGACCCGGCCCTCCAGCGACTCCAGCTCCGCCGTGGTCCTGGAGTGGACGGCGGACCCCGCCGAGGGCGGGGACGAGGCCCGGGACGCGCTGCTGTACACGGTGCACCACCTGCGGACCGGCGCACGCCTGCTGACCCTCGACCCCGGCACCCGCCCCCGCCTGCTCGGAGACGGCCGGGGCCGCACGGTGGTCCTCGGCACCCCGGCCGCAGGAGGGGAGGCCCGGCTGTACGGCCTGGCCGCCACGGAGCCCGCGCCGGTCTGGGAGCTGCCCGCCCGCCCGGGCGAACGCCTCGCCGGTCTGGTCGGCGGCACCCTCTACACGGACGTCCCCGAGGGCGGGACCGGTCGCGCGGTCGACGCCGCCACCGGGGACGTCCCCGCCGAGCTCCCCACGGAGGTCGCGGACCGGATCCCGGTGGCCGCGCTCCCCGGCGGTCCCGCCCTCCTCCCGGTCCCTGAGGGCGGGGGCGGTGCGCTCGCCGCACTGCCCGTCAGCTGAACGGGGGCCGGGATTGCCTATTCTTGGACGGAGAAGCGCATGACGAACGGTGGACCATGAGAAACACGGTTCCGGGGCTCGGGTCACTGGAGTCCGCGGTGATGGCGGTCCTGTGGGCCGCCGGACGCCCCCTGAGCGTGCGCGAGGTGGTCGACGGCCTGGCCGACCGCGAACCGGCCTACACCACCATCTCCACGGTGCTGGAGAACCTGCGCCGCAAGGACTGGGTCGACCGGGAACGCACCGGCCGCCTGTGGTTCTACCGCGCGCTGCGCGACCGGGCATCGTACGCGGCCGACCGCATGCACGGGGCCCTGGACGACAGCGGAGACTCCGAGGTGGCCCTGCTGCGGTTCGTGGACCGCATGGACCCGCGCGACCTCGACCTCCTCCGTGACCTGCTCGCCGACACCCCCCGGCCTGAGGACGACCCGTGACCTGGTCCGTGGCGGCCCTGACGGCGGTCCTGCTGTGGAGCACGGCGGGCCCCCGGGCCCTGCGCGCGTTCCAGGAGCGTCGGGGCGCCAGCGCCCGGGCCATGCTCGCGCTCTGGACGCTCACCACGGTCGCGTGGCTGCTGGCCTGCGCGGTCCTGCTCGCCACCCTGGCCACGCGGGTGATGGGCCCGGGGGTCAAGGCCTTCGTCGCCGCGTGCGTGGACCTGTTCCAGGCGGTCCAGCAGAACGGGGCGGAGAGCGGGGTGGCCGTCGCCGGTCTGCTCGGCGCCCTCGGTCTGGCCCGCCTCGGGTGGACGGCGGTGCGCCGCGGCCGGGACCGACGCGCCTGGACCCGGGAACACGGTCGGGCCCTCGCCTCGGTCGGGGACCGCCGCGTCCTGCACCTGAACCGGGTCTGGCTGCTGGAGGACCCCGAGCCCGCCGCCTACTGCCTGCCCGGCCGCCGCTTCGGGATCGTGGTCACCAGAGGCGCGCTCGACCGGCTGACCGGGCCCGAACTCCGCGCGGTGCTCGCCCACGAACGGGCCCACCTGAACGGCCGCCACCACCTCCTGGTCACCTGGACCAGGCTGCTGGACACCGCCTTCCCCGGGGTCCCGCTGTTGCGCGCGGCGGCCCGGGAGGTCCCCGAACTCGTGGAGTGGGTGGCCGACGACCACGCGGCCCGTGAGGCGGGCCCGCACGCCTTGGCCCACGCCCTCGGGATCATGGCCGGGTCCCGGGGGCCCGAACCGGCGCTCTCGGTGACCGGTGCCTGCCCGGTGCGCCGGGTGAGCCGCCAGGTGCGGCCCGCCCGGGTGACCGCCGGACCGGGTGCCTACGTCCTCGCCGCGCTGGTGGTGATCCTGCCCTTGGTGCTCACGGTCCTGGCCACCGCGTTGAACGTCGCCGTCCCGCACTGCGACTGCGTGGGCTGAGCACCGGGGGCGGCGCGCACACGACCCCCTCCGACCGGACACGGCCACGGAGATCCGTGGCGTCGCCGGGGCCGTTGGGTCATGCTGGGGTCGTGCAGAGCGAGATCGAGGACGTGTACCGGGTGTTCGCGCGCTACCCCCGACCCGTGAGGGTGGAGGGGTGCCAGCACTGCGTCACCGAGGACGACCACCGTGACCTGCTCGGGGCTCCGCTCCGGGAACTGGACGCCGAGCGGCTGCGCCGGTACTCCCACAAGGCCCTGAACACCTGGGGTGACGTTGACGACCTGCGCCACTTCCTGCCCCGGCTGCTGGAACTCTCCCTCCGTGGTGACGCCGACCTCCACGGGCTCTTCGCCAAACTCCGTCAGGCCGGGTGGACCGACTGGCCCGAGGAGGAACGCGCGTCACTGCGCGCCTGCCTGTCCGTCTGGTGGGAGCTCGGCCTCACCGAGGAGGAGCGCGCGCACGCGTCGTGGGGGACGCTCACGGAGTCCGGCGACGACCCCGGCCCCTACCTGGAGTCGTGGTGGGGGCGGAGTACCCCGCAGGCACTGTGGACCCTGGTCGAGCTGGTGGGCGAGGTCGCGCACACCACGCCCCGGGCCCGCGACGAGCGCGTGGTCGCGTGGCTGGCGACCACCCGGGGGTGGATGGAGGAGGCGTTCTTCGAGGTGTCCGAGACCGGTCAGGCCGAGCTGGCCGAGGCCCTCTCGGAGGCCCGCCAACTCCTGGACCTGGTCACCCTCGACGAGACGGTCGCCGGAACCGGCGGCACCGGCTCGTCGGAGTCCGGAACCGAGGGGTCGGCGGACCCGCGCTGAGGGGCCGGCCGGGAGCGTGTTTCCGTCGTGGCCGGGGCCATGTCCCGGGTACGCCAAGACCTCCCGCGCGGACGTGGGGGGCAGGGCGGTGCCACCGGGAGGCGGTCGTCGGCCTAGGACGGGTCGGCAAACGGCGGCCGGGGTGCGCGGGCCCGACGGCCGGATGAAACACTGCGGCCATGCTCGGTATCACCGACCTGCCGACCTACCTGGCGGGACTCGTCCTCATCGTGCTCCTGCCGGGGCCGAACTCCCTCTACGTGCTCTCCGTCGCCGCGCGCGGCGGCACCCGCACGGGCTACAGGGCCGCCGCCGGGGTGTTCACCGGCGACACCCTCCTCATGCTGCTCGCGGCGGCCGGTGCGGCGACCCTGCTCCAGACCAACCCGCTGCTCTTCACTGTGGTGAAGTACGCGGGAGCCGCCTACCTGGTCTGGATGGCGATCGGGATGCTGCGCTCCGCGCACGCCATCTGGACCTCGCGGCACCAGCGCGCCGAGGAGCAGCGGGCGGCCGACGCGGTGGGGCCCACCACGGGTGAGCGCCCCTTCCACCGGGCGCTCGTGGTGTCCCTGTTCAACCCGAAGATGATCCTCTTCCTGATCTCCTTCTTCGTGCAGTTCGTGGATCCCGCCTACGCCTACCCGGCCCTGTCGTTCCTGGTCCTGGGGCTGCTGCTCCAGGCGTTCAGCCTGCTGTACCTCTCCGTGCTGATCTTCAGCGGGACGCGGCTGGCGGCGGCCTTCGGACGGCGCAGGCGGCTCTCGGCGGGCGCCACGTCGGCGGCGGGCGCGCTGTTCCTCGGCTTCGCCGTCAAGCTCTCCGTCAGCAGCGCCTGACGGCGCCCGTTCCGCCTTCACCGGGGTCGTGGAGGATTTCCGTGATCCGTGGCGTGGTGCGGAATAGGCCCGGGGGTGGTGTCGTTACACGGTGCGGGTCGGTGCGGTTCAAGTGTCCCCCGGGCTCTAAACAAAGCCTTCAGGGAATACCGCACCCCAGTGGTGGTCAGGAGCCCTGTTGTGCCACCCGCCGTGAGGCGACCGCCGCACCGGCCCCTCGACGTTCCGAAGGCCCACCGGGAGACCCCGGTGGGCCTTCGTCGTGTTCCGTACCCTCGTGGTTCGCCCCTCCGGCCGCCCGGCGTCAGCGGTCCGACACGACCGGTCCTCGGCGGAGCCTGCCGTGGACTGTCGGACTCCGGTGGCACTGTGGACCTTCCGGTGGACGGGCCTCCACACCGCGGCGGCCCCCGCCGAACCGCCCGAGGAGGAAGCGATGTACGTGCCCGACACCGTCTCACCCGCCGAGTGGAACGCGGCCCACGAGGAGCTGCTGGCCAAGGAGAAGGAGCTGACCCGGGTCCAGGACCGGCTCGCGGCCGAGCGTCGGAGGCAGCCCGCGGTCCGGATGTCCGAGGAGTACGTGTTCACGGGAGGCAGCGGGGAGTTCTCCCTGGCGGACCTGTTCCAGGGGCGCCGTCAGCTGATCGTGTACCACTTCATGCTCCCGCCCGGTGCGGAGCACCAGTGTGAGGGCTGTTCCATGTTCGTGGACAACCTGGGCGAGCCGGAGCACCTCAACGCCCGGGACACCACGTTGGCCGTGGTCTCGCGGGCCCCGTACCCGGAGATCGCGGCCGTGCGTGAGCGGATGGGGTGGACGGTGCCCTGGTACTCGTCCTTCGGGAGCGGCTTCAACGAGGACATGGGCGTCACCGTGGACGGCGGCGAGAACTTCGGGCTGAGCGTGTTCATCCGGGACGAGGACGCCGTGTACCGGACCTACTTCACCCAGGGCCGGGGCGTGGAGAAGCTGGGCACCAGCTGGAGCCTCCTCGACCTGACCCCGCTGGGCCGACAGGAACTCTGGGAGGACAGCCCCGAGGGCGTCCCGCAGAGCGCGCCGTACGCGTGGTGGCGCCTGCGCGACGAGTACGGCACCTGATCCCGCGGCGCGAGCCGAGCCGGCGCCCCCGCGCCGGATCGGTTCAGCGCGGTTCCAGGCCGGTCATCAGCAGCCGGACCACGGCGTCCAGGTTCTCCTCGACGTCCTCGACGGTCTCGTTGGCGCTGAACGAGGCGAACCCGTGCAGGGTGGAGGCCACGGCGAAGGCGATCGTCATGGGGTCGCCCTCGATGATCTCCCCTGTGCGCTGACCCTCGGAGATGGTGTTCAGGACGATGGCGATCATGTCTCCGACGGCCGCCGCGAGCTGGTCGGAGACGTCGCTGTCGTGCTTGCGCGCGTACATCAGGTCCAGCAGGGCCGCGTTGGACAGGGCGAAGCCGACGTAGGCGCGGGCCAGCCCCAGAAGGTAGGCGCGGGTGTCCGTCTCCGAGCGGTCCCGGGTCTCCTTGGCGTGCTCCAGGGAGGCCCGGAGCCGCTGGAAGCCGTCGAGCGCGAGGGCGTCGAGCAGCGCCTGCTTGTCCTTGAAGTGCCGACCGGGCGCCGCGTGGCTGACACCGGCCTCCCGCGCGAGTTCGCGCAGCGAGAGGGCGCCGGGGCCGCGCTCGGCCAGGGTGCGCTCGGCGCTGCTCAGCAGGACGGAGCGGAGGTCGCCGTGGTGGTAGGGGCGGTCAGGCATGTCCTCCAGCATAGTCGCATGTTTGCAATGACATCATTGTTGTCATTGACAACTTCAAACGGTCTGCCTACGTTGGCGATATGAGCCGAACCAGCGTGAACCTGCCCGACCTGTCCGGAAGGACCGCCGTCGTCACCGGGGCCAACAGCGGCCTGGGACTGGAGACCGCCAGGATCCTGGCCGGATGCGGCGTCCGTGTGGTGCTGGCCGTCCGCGACACGGCCAAGGGGGAGCGCGCCGCCGCCGAGATCCCGGGTGCGACCGAGGTCCGGCGTCTGGACCTGGCCGACCTCGCCTCGGTCCGAGCCTTCGCCGCCGGGTGGAAGGGCGACCTCGCACTCCTGATCAACAACGCCGGGCTCATGGCGATCCCCGAGTCCCGCACGGTGGACGGCTTCGAGACCCAGTTCGGGGTGAACCACCTGGGCCACTTCGCCCTCACCAACCTCCTCCTGGAACACGTCACCGGGCGCGTGGTCACCGTCTCCTCCGGCCTGCACCGATCCGTCAACCGGATCGACTTCGACAACCCCGACCTGGAGGGCCGCTACACCCCCTACCGGGCCTACGGGCAGTCCAAGCTGGCCAACCTGCTGTTCACCCTGGAGCTCCAGCGCAGGCTCGACGAGGTGGGCTCGCCGGTGCTGGCCACCGCGGCGCACCCCGGGTACGCCGCCACCAACCTCCAGAGCCGCAGCGAGAACCGCCTGCACGACGCCGTCCTGCGGATCGGCAACCGGATCTTCGCCCAGAGCGCCTCCAGCGGGGCGCTGCCCACGGTCTACGCGGCCACGCAGGACGTCCCCGGAGCGTTCTTCGCCGGTCCCACCGGGCTGTTCGTGAACGGCGCGCCCGGCCCCGCCAGCCGCAGCCGCGCGGCCCTGGACACCGAGGCGGCCCGGCGGCTGTGGGACCTGTCCGAGGAGAGGACCGGGACCACGTTCCCGCTGTGACGCGCTGGCCCCGGGGACGCCGCGTCCCCGGGGCCGTCCGGCGTCACGGCACGAGGGTGAGTTCGTCCGTGTGCGCCGCCCGGACCGCCTCCTCGGTCACCGCCCACGGCAGTGTCTCGCCCCGGGCCCACGGTTCCAGCTGGTCGTCGTAGTTCGGGTGGAAGGCGTGCCCGGAGTTGCCGGTCAGGTGGATCCAGGTGGAGGAGTCCCGGTCGGCCAGGTCCACGACCATGCGCATGGACGGAACCGTGGTGATGCCGTAGCCCTCCGCCGTGTTCCACCCGGTGGCGTTGACCAGGTCCGAGCCGCCCGCGCTCTCCACCGGACCCCGGTTGAACAGCCACTCCACGGGCCCGATCCCCGAGGTCCCGAAGGAGTCGTGGGTGGCGGTCAGGGTGTGCAGGTCGCCCCAGCGCCAGTCGGCGGGGGTGTCGCCCAGCAGCTCGGTGAGTTCCTCCACGGCGGCGTCCATCGCGGCGGCCAGCACCGCGTCGCGTCCGCTGACCTCCTCGCCCTCCCACCAGGTCGAGTCGGGGTCCGCCAGCAGTCGGGACACCACGTGCATCCCGCGCGAGCGGCCGTCCATGTCGTGTTCCCCCAGTTCGTCGAAGAGCAGGGGGAGGAGCTGGCGCCAGGTCGCGTTGTAGAACGCGGCGGCGGCGGAGTCGGGTTCGTTGCGGTGGTCCCAGTCGGTGAGGAGGTCCCGGGCCTCGGCCGTCGCACCCTCGACCGGGACGTCCAGCAGGTACGGGGTGACCTCGAGCGCGCTGGTGTGGAGCGAGTCCACGAGGATCCGCTCCATGTCCGCGACGCCCACGGGGCCCTCGGCCGTCGCCTCGGCCAGGAGGTCGTTGATCCGCTGGCCCCGGTAGCCGTAGTTCCAGTCCGAGGTCAGGAAGTGCTCGTAGTCCTCGTCCACGACCGCCTCGTTGGCGGTGACGATCACCCCGGACTCCGGGTTGTACACGCTGGGCAGCTCGTCGAACGGCAGGAACTCCTCCTCCCAGTCGTACGCGGAGTCCCAGCCGGGGGCGGGCCAGCGGCCGTCGCCCTCGCCCCGGACCGGGACCAGGCCGGGGGCCTGGTAGCCGATGTTGCCCTCGTCGTCCGCGTAGACGAGGTTCTGCGAGGGCACGTCGAACTTGCTCGCGGCCTCGCGGAAGGTCTCCCAGTCACGGGCGCGGTTCAGGGAGAAGATCGCGTCGGCGGTGGTGCCCGGCTGGAGCGCGGTCCAGCGCAGGGACACCTGGTAGGGGGACTCGTCTCCCTCGCGGGGGTTCTCCCCGATCTCGCGCAGGTCGGAGCCCGCGGCGGTGGTGGAGAGGATCGGGCCCCGGTGGGTGGACCGGATGGTCAGTTCGAGGTCCTCCCCGCCGGAGACCGCGATGGTCTCCTCGATGATCTCCAGGGGTCTCCGCTCCCCGTCCACCACGTACTCGTCGCCCTCGACCCGCTCCAGGTAGAGGTCCATGACGTCCGGGTTGAGGTTGGTGAAGCCCCAGGCGATGGACTCGTTCTGGCCGATGACCACGCCCGGCAGGCCCGCGAAGCTGAACCCGCTGGTGTCGAAGGGGCACTCCTCGGTGAGCTCCGTGCAGTGCAGCCCCGTCTGGTACCAGGTGGAGGGCATCGAGGCGCCGAGGTGCGGGTCGTTGGTGAGGAGCGGGGAGCCGGTCTCCGTGTGCTCGCCGGACACGACCCAGGAGTTGGATCCGAGGTCGGGGTCGTCGGAGGGGCCGAGGAGGTCCGGGACGGAGTCGTGCACGTCGGACAGGCCGCTGAGCGCCGCGAGGGCCTCCTCGGGGAGGTCGGGGGCGCGGCCCAGGTCGGCCTCGGAGTCGGACCCGGCGTGCTCGTCGGTGTCGGTGATGGTGGCGTGCTTGTCGGTCGGGTACGCCGGGTAGAGCTCCTCGATCAGTTCCTCGTCGAGGCCGTCCGCGAGGAGCAGGGCGCGCCGCGTCTCGTCCTGGAGGTTGCCGCCGAGGTCCCAGGCCATGGCCTTGAGCCAGGCGAGGCTGTCCGTGGGGGTCCAGGGCTCCACGGTGTAGTCGTCCGCCGTGATGCCGAGGAGGCCGTACTCCAGGCTGGCGGAGAGGCCCTGGTTGTCCTCGATCCAGGCGTTCACCCCGGCCGCGTAGGCGTCCAGGTAGCGCCGGGTGTCCTCCTCCAGGAGGTCGTACTCCTGCTCGGCCACCCGTCGCCAGCCCATGGTGCGCAGGTAGACGTCGGTCTCCACCTGGCCGGGGCCGAAGAGCTCGGCGGTGCGGCCCGCCGTGACGTGCCTGCGGAAGTCCATCTCCCAGAACCGGTCCTGGGCGTGGGTGAACCCCTGGGCGACGAACAGGTCCTCGGCGTCGTCGGCGTACACGTGCGCCACGCCGTGCTCGTCCCGCAGCACGGTCACCGGGGAGCTGAGCTCGGACAGCGTCAGCTCCCCGGAGACCGTGGGGAACGACCTCCGTACCGCCCAGACGCCCAGGAGTGCGGCGATCAGCGCGAGTGACGCGACCGTGGCGACAAACCCCAGAAACACACGAAGAAGGACACGCTTCCGCATTACACCCATGTCGGAACACTAGGGTGTGCCGCCGCGAGCGTTCTAGGGATCGATCGCAGTCTATTTAATTGTTACCAAGTGGTAGAAAACTCTGTTCCCCCTGGCTGTGCGGGTGAACTCGCGCGGGTGCGGGAACGTGTCGGTGTCCGGGCGCGAGGGCGCCGCCGGGGTCGGACCCGGATCGGTCGTGGTGCTCGGAGGATTCCGTGGCGGAACGGACCAATACCCCTGCCGTTCGGTCACGAATGGACCCTGAGGGGCGATTCGTCCAACCGGCGACAGACCCCGTCCGACCATCGAAGGGAACCCCCGCCATGACGTCAGTTCGTCGACGTGTCTCCGTGCTCCTGCTCTCCGTGCTCACCGCCTCCACGGTCCTCGGGTTCGCCGTCGCTCCTGCTCAGGCTGCCGCGACCCCCGCCGTCGGAGCCCCGTCGTCCTCGGGTGGGCTGCTCGGCGGGCTGGGCCTGTTCGGGGACGGCGGTCTGGTGACCGTCTTCATCGGCAACTACCAGATCAACAACTAGCGATCCCTTTCAGAGAGGCCGGAGTGGTGCACTCCGGTCCCTTTGTCCTGTCCGGAATATGGCTTTTAGTAAGTATGTGATTGCTATGTGTGATGTGCATCACGCAATCCTTCCGAACTTTCCCCACGAATCACCAGTGATCACAGACAAGCTATTGAAAGCGGTCATCCCACCCCACGGGGTGGCCGATCCGCTGGCGTGCTCCGCTCCCCGCTCGGAGCGCCCCGGACCCAGACACGCAATTCCCCGCAACCGCGGCCCGCCACTGCTCCGGCAGGGGCGCCGACGCGATTGGAAGGTCCTCGATGACGAACACCGGCCGAGCCCGCCGACTGCCGCTCACGGCCGCCCAGAGCGGGCTCTGGTACGCGCAGCAGATGGACCCGGGAAACCCGGTGTACGCCATCGCGGAGTACCTGGAGCTGGACGGACCGCTGGACGTCGCGATCCTCGGCGCGGCCCTCCGCCAGGCGGTGCTGGAGACCGAGTCGCTCCACCTGCGCTTCGGTGAGGAGGACGGGGAGCCCTGGCAGGAGGTCCGTCGGCCCGAGGACTGGTGGCCCACCGTCGTGGACCTCACCTCCGAGCCCGACCCCGCGGAGGCGGCCCGCCGCTGGATGCGCGACGACCTCGCCCGAGCGCAGGACGTCCTGGGCGAGACCCTGTTCGCCGAGGTGATCTTCCGCCTCGGCGCGGAACACCACTTCGTCTACCAGCGCGTCCACCACCTGCTCCTGGACGGCTACGGGGCCATGCTGGTCTTGGGCCGGGTCACCGAGATCCACGACGCCCTGGCCGCCGGGACCGAGCCGGGCCCCAGCCCCTTCGGTTCGTTGAGCCGGCTGCTGGAGGAGGAGGCCGACTACCGGGAGGACGGCACCGAGGAGGCCGACCACCGCTTCTGGTCGGAGCGGATGGCCGACGCCCCGGACGCCGTGGGACTGGCCGGGGCACCCGTGCGCATGCCCACCAGCCTGTACAGGGTCACTGACGACCTCCCCCGCGAGACCGCCGCGGGGCTCCAGGCCGCCGCGCGCGCCCAGCGCACCGGCCTGCCCACCGCGGTCCTCACGGCCACCGCCATCCACCTCCACCGCTTCACCGGCGCCCGGGACGTCGTCCTGGGCCTGCCGGTCACCACCCGCCGCACGTCGCACGCCCGGACGGTCCCGGCCACGGTCTCCAACATCATTCCGCTGCGGATCCGGGTCCGACCCGACCAGCCGGTGTCCGCACTCCTGCGGGAGGTGGCCGTGGAGACGCGGCTGGCGCTGCGGCACCAGCGCTACCGGAGCGAGGACCTGCGTCGCGGTGCGAACCTCGGCCGCCGCCTGACCGGACCGTCGGTGAACATCATCCCGGCCCTGGGACGGCTGGTCTTCGCCGGTCTCCCGGCCACCACGCACAACCTCTCGGTCGGCCCCGTCGAGGACCTGTCCGTCATCTTCCACGGCCTCGGCGCCACGGAGGACGTCCGCGTCGACTTCGACGGCAGCCCCGACCTGTACACGCGCGCCGAACTGGTCGACCACCAGCGCCGCCTGTTCGCCGTCATGCGCGCCATGGCCGAGGACCCCTCCGCACCGGTGGGGGCCCTGGAGGTCCGCACCGCAGAGGAGCGGCGGCGCGGGCCGAGCGTGAGCGAAGGCCCGGCGCGGGCACTGCCCGACCTGACGGTCGCGGACGAGTTCGCGATCACCGCGTCCCGGTTCCCCGAGAGCACCGCGGTCGTCGCGCCGGACGGCCGCCTCACCTTCGCGGACCTGGACGCCCGGTCCGACCGCTGGGCCGACCACCTCGTCGCGCTCGGCGCCGCCCCCGGGCGCGTGGTGGGGCTCCGGCTGGGACGCCACACCGACCTCGCCGTCGCCCAGCTGGCGGTGCTCAAGGCCGGTGCCGTCTGCCTGCCGCTCGACCCCTCCTACCCCCGGGGCCGACTGGCCGCGATGGTGCGGGACGCCCGTCCGGACCTCGTGCTCGCGCACGGCGACACCCTGTCCGAGTCCGAGGAGGGAGCCCCCGAGGACGCCCCTCGGACCGTCCTGATGGACGACCCGGCCACCAGGGCCGCCGTCGAGGACGGGCCGCGCCAGCCCGCCCCGGAGCGGCCCCGCCCCGTCACCGGGGCCGACCTCGCGTACGTCATCTACACCTCCGGTTCCACGGGCACTCCCAAGGGGGTCGCCGTGGAGCACCGGTCGCTGCTCAACCTCCTGCACTCACACCGCGCGCTCGTCTTCACCCCCGCCCGTGAGCGCCACGGTCGGGCGCTGCGGGTGGCCCACACCGCCGGGCTCTCGTTCGACGCCTCCTGGGACCCCTTCCTGTGGATGGTCGACGGACACGAGCTGCACCTGGTCGAGGACGAGGTCCGCCGCGACCCCCAGAGACTCGTCGCCCACCTGCGTGAACACGGTCTCGAAGCCGTCGAGACCACACCCTCCTTCGTCCGCGCGCTGCTGACCGAGGGGCTCGCGGAGCCCGGCGGCCCCACCGTCGTCGCCCTGGGCGGGGAGGCGGTGGACGCCGACCTGTGGAACACGCTCGCGGCGCTCGAACACGTCACCGCCCTCAACCTCTACGGACCCACCGAGACCACGGTCGACAGCCTCACCGCGCCCGTCACCCCGGACCGCCACCCGCACATCGGGGTGGCGGTCGCCAACTCCCGCGCGTACGTCCTGGACGCGGGTCTGCGGCCCGTCCCGCCCGGCGCCACCGGCGAACTGTACGTCTCGGGAGCGTCCGTCGCGCGCGGTTACCTCGGCCGCCCGGGGCTGACCGCCGAGCGCTTCGTCGCGGACCCGTTCGCCGCCGACGGAAGCCGCATGTACCGCACCGGGGACCTGGTCTCACCCGGGGCCGACCACGCCCTGCGGTTCCTCGGTCGCGCCGACGACCAGGTCAAGGTGCGCGGGGTGCGCGTCGAACCGGCCGAGGTCGAGGCCGTGGTCCGGGAGTGCCCCGGTGTGCGGCGGGCCGCCGTGATCGTCGTGGGCGACGGCGCGGACACCCGACTGGTGGCCTACGTGGTCACGGACGATCCCTCCGACACGGACACGGCCACGGCCACGGACGCGGTCCGCGCGTACGCCTCCGAACGCCTGCCCGCGTTCATGGTGCCCTCCGCGACCGTCCGGGTCCCCGAACTGCCGCTGACCCCCAGCGGCAAGCTCGACCGCGCCGCCCTGCCCCTGCCCTCCGGCGGATCCGACTCCCGCAGGGCGCCGCGCGACGAGCGCGAGCGCAGGCTCTGCGCGCTCTTCGCCGAGGCGGTCGGGGTCGAGGGCGTCGGTGTGGACGACGACTTCTTCGCTCTGGGCGGCCACTCCCTGCTGGCCACCCGCCTGATCGGGCGGATCCGCGCCGAGTTCGGCGCGGCCCCCACCATCCGTGAACTCTTCGAGAACCCGACCGTGGCCGGGTTGGCCGGGGTGCTCCCCGACGGGGCCGGGACCGCACCGAGGCTGGAGGCGCGGGAGCGCCCCGAGGTGGTGCCGCTGTCGCACGCCCAGCGCGGACTCTGGTTCCTCAACCGGTACGCACCCGACTCCGGCGCCTACAACATCCCGGCCGCGCTCCGGCTGCGCGGCGAGCTGGACACCGGGGCCCTGCGTGCCGCGCTGGACGACCTGGTGGAGCGCCACGAGACCCTCCGCACCGTGTTCCCGCTGCACGGGGAGGAGCCCCGCCAGCACGTCCTGGTTCCGGGCGAGAGCCCCCTCGACTTCGCCGCCGTGGCGTGCCCAGAGCACGACCTGGAGCGGGTGATCGCGGCCGAGGCGGGCCGGGGCCTGGACACCTCCGTGGAGACGCCGCTGCGCGTGCGGCTCCTGAGGGTCGGTGACCGCGACCACGTCCTGCTGCTGGTCCTGCACCACATCGCCGGTGACGGATGGTCGCTGGGACCCCTCGCCCGGGACCTGTCCGACGCCTACTCCGCCCGTTCGCGGGGACGGGCCCCCGACTGGGAGCCCCTCCCCGTCCAGTACGCCGACCACACGCTCTGGCGGAACGAGGTGCTCGGCGCGGACGACGACCCGGGGAGCGAGCTCTCCCGTCAGCTCGCCCACTGGCGCGAGGCCCTGCGCGGGGCCCCGGAGGAGACGGTCCTGCCCGTGGACCGCGCCCGCCCGGAGCGGTCCAGCGGGCGCGGCGGCTCGGTCCCGCTGCGCCTGTCATCCGAACTCCACGAGCGCCTCGGCGCTCTCGGGGACCGGCACGGCGCGAGCCTGTTCATGGTGCTCAACGCGGGCCTCACCGCACTGCTCTCACGTCTGGGAGCGGGCAGCGACCTCACGGTGGGCACACCCACGGCGGGCCGCACGGAGGCCGAGCTCGACGACCTCGTCGGCTTCTTCGTGAACACGGTCGCCATCCGGACGCGGACGTCCGGAAATCCGACCTTCGATGACCTGGTCATCCGATCCAGGCAGGCCTGCCTCGCCGCCTTCGCCCACCAGGACGCCCCCTTCGACCGCGTCGTCGAGGAGCTGCGTCCGACCCGCCTCGGCTCACGGCCACCGCTCTTCCAGGTGATGCTCGCCCTCCAGAACCTCCCGGCCGCGCGGGCGTCCCTGGGCGACCTCGACACCACGGTGATGGACGGCGTCGGCACCCGGCAGGCCAAGTTCGACCTCACCTTCAACCTGACGGAGCACCTCGGTTCCGGCGGAGTCGCGGACGGGCTCCTCGGTGACCTGGAGTACGACGCCGACCTCTTCGACGAGGGCACCGCCCGCTCCATCGCCGCCCGGTTCACGCACCTCCTCGCGGTCCTGGCCGAGGCTCCGGACCGCGCGATCGAGGACGCGGAGCTCCTCATGCCGGGGGAGCGGGCGGAACTGGACGAGGGTTCGGCGGGACCGGACCGCCCCGGGGCCGCGGACTCGATCCTGGAGGCCTTCGAGGCCCAGGTCCTGTGCACGCCCGACCGGACCGCCGTGGTCGCGGGCGACCACTCCCTGACCTTCGCCGAGCTGGACGCCCGCGCCGAGAGCCTGGCCCGCCTCCTGGCCGACCGGGGCGCCGGACCCGGCTCGACCGTGGCGACGGTGCTGCCGCGCTCCGTCGACCTCGCGGTGGCGCTCCTGGGCGTACTCCGCAGCGGGGCCGCCCTCCTGCCCGTCGACACCTCCTACCCCCGCGAGCGGATCGACCACATGTTCGCGGACGCCCGGCCCGAGCACGTCCTCATGACGACGGGCCACCGCACGCGCGTTCCCGCCGACAGCACCGTGCTGTACGTCGACGCGCTGCCGCTGGACACACCGACGCTCCGGGTGCCGGACCGGCCCGGCCCCCGCGACGCGGCCTACGTCGTCTACACCTCCGGATCCACCGGGCGCCCCAAGGGCGTCGTGGTCGAGCACCGCTCGCTCGCCAACCTGCTCCACTCGCACCGGGAGCGCGTCTTCGGCCCCGCCGTCACCGCCGTGGGCCGACCCCTGCGGGTCGCGCACACGGCCGGGGTGTCCTTCGACGCCTCGTGGGACCCGTTCCTGTGGATGGTGGACGGCCACGAACTCCACATCGTGCAGGACCCCGTGAGGGGGGACGCCGAACGACTCGTCGCGCTCCTGCGCGAACGCGGGGTGGACGCCGTCGAGACGACGCCCTCCTACGCCCGGCAGCTCGTGGCGCTGGGGCTCTTCGAGGGCGGTACCGGGCCGCGCGTGCTCGCCCTGGGCGGCGAGCCCGTCGACGCCCGGCTCTGGGCCGAGCTGCGCGAGGTCCCCGGCCTGACCGCGCACAACCTGTACGGGCCGACCGAGTGCACCGTCGACAGCGTCACCGCCCGCTCCGACGACGAGGCCGAGCCGGTGATCGGCGGACCCATCGCCAACACCGGTGCCCGGGTCCTGGACGGCGGGCTCCGCCCGGTCCCCGCGGGGGTCGTCGGAGAGCTCTACCTCAGCGGGGCCGGGGTCGCGCGCGGTTACCTCGGCCGCCCGGGGCTGACCGCCGAGCGCTTCGTCGCGGACCCGTTCGCCGCCGACGGAAGCCGCATGTACCGCACCGGGGACCTGGTCACCCGCCGGTCCGACGGGGCGCTGCGCTACGTCGGCCGCGCCGACGGACAGGTCAAGGTGCGCGGCCACCGGATCGAACTCGGTGAGGTCGAGGCCGTCGTGGCCGAACACCCCGACGTCGCCCAGGCGGCCGTGGTGCTCACCCGCACCCGCGACGGGGACGCGCGGCTGGCCGCCTTCGTCACCGCGCGCCCCGGCGGGCGCCCCGACACCCGGGGGGTCCGCGACCACGCGGCGCGCAGGCTTCCCGCCGCCATGCTGCCCGGTGTGGTGATGGTGCTGCCCGAACTCCCGCTGACGCCCAACGGCAAGCTGGACCGGGCGGCGCTGCCCGAACCCGAGGCCGTCACCGGCGGCGGACGCGGACCGCGCAACCACGACGAGACCGTGCTGTGCGAGCTGTTCGCCAAGGTCCTGGAGGTGCCCGAGGTCGGCATCGACGACGACTTCTTCGCCCTCGGCGGCCACTCGCTCCTCGCGGTGCGCCTGGTGGCCCGGATCCGTCACACGGTCGGCGCGGAGGTCTCAGTGCGCACGCTCTTCGAGGCACCGACCGTCGCGGGCCTGGCCGCCGCGCTCGGCACCGGACGCCGGTCCAGGCCCCCGCTGCGACCGACGCCCCGGCCCGCGCGGATCCCGCTCTCCTTCGCCCAGCGCAGGCTGTGGTTCCTCAACCGGCTGGACCCCTCGGCGGCCCTCTACAACCTGCCGATGGCCGTGCGGATCACCGGTGAGCTGGACACCGAGGCGCTGCGCGGGGCCCTGGACGACGTCTCCGCGCGCCACGAGAGCCTGCGCACGGTCTTCCCCGACATCGACGGAGAGCCCCTCCAGCACGTATTGCCCCCCGAGGGGGTCACCCCGGGCGGCGCGTGCGTCGAGGTCGCCTCCGAGGAGGAACTGCGACGCGCCCTGGCCCGCGAGGCGGGGCGGGGCTTCGACCTGGCCGTCGAGACACCCCTGCGGGGCCACCTGTTCAGGGTGGGGCGTGAGCACGTCCTGCTGCTGGTCCTGCACCACATCGCCGGGGACGGATGGTCGACCGCCCCCCTGGCGCGGGACCTCTCCATGGCCTACACCGCCCGTGTGCACGGCACCGCGCCCCTCGCCCGCGACCTGCCGGTGCAGTACGCGGACTACACGCTCTGGCAGCGCGAGGTCCTGGGCGACGAAGGCGACCCCGAGAGCGCGATCCGGCACAGCCTGGACGCCTGGGAGCGGCGGCTGTCCGGCGCCCCGGACGAGGTGCGGCTGCCCTCCGACAGGCCCCGTCCCGCCACGGCCTCCCCGCCCTCCGCGAGCACGGGGGTGGAGATCGGCGCGGACCTGCACGAACGCCTGCTGCGGTTGGCCCGGTCCACGTCCACGAGCCTGTTCATGGTCCTCCAAGCCGGGCTCGCCGCCCTGCACACCCGCCTGGGCGCGGGCGACGACATCGTCATCGGAAGCCCGGTCGCGGGGCGCACCGACCCCGCCCTGGACGACCTGGTCGGCTTCTTCGTCAACACGCTGCCGCTCCGCACCGACACCTCCGGCAACCCGACCTTCACCGACCTGCTGGCGCGGGTGCGCGACGCCGACCTCGACGCCTTCGACGACCAGGAGGTGCCCTTCGAACAGATCGTGGAGCGGCTCAACCCCTCCCGCGCGCTCGGACGGCACCCCCTGTTCCAGACCGCCCTCACCCTCCAGAACAACGAGACGCCCACCATGGAGCTCTCCGGGCTGGACGTGCGCCCCGAACCGGGAGCCCCGGCGCTGGGCGCCAAGTTCGACCTCTCCTTCGACCTGGCCGAACAGGCCGGACCGCTGGGCGGCGCCGCCGGCGTCACCGGCACGCTGGAGTACAACAGCGCGATGTTCGACCCGGGAACGGCACGGCGCCTCGTGGAACGCTACGTCCGGTTGCTCGACGCGGCCACCCGGACACCCGGGGCCCGCCTCGGCCGCCTGGAGATCCTCTCCGGCGAGGAGCGGGAGGGACTCCTGGCGGACGGCCACGGCCTGCGCAGGGAGCTCCCGGTCGAGACCGTCGTGGAGCTGTTCGAGGAGCAGGTCCGGCGCACCCCCGACGCGACCGCCCTGGTCTGCGGGGAGGAGCGGCTCAGCTTCGCCGCGCTCGAACGCCGCGCCAACTGCCTGGCCCGTTCGCTGGTCAAGCTAGGGAACGGCCCCGGCGACGTGGTCGCCGTCCTCCTCCAGCGTTCGGTGGAGACGGTGGTGAGCCTCCTGGGCGTGCTCAAGAGCGGCGCCGCCTACCTGCCCCTCGACCCGGACCACCCGGACGAGCGGTTGGCCACCATGCTGGCGGACGCCGCTCCGGGGCTGGTGCTCACCGACTCCTCACTCGCCCACCGGGTCCCCGACGCCCCGCTGGTGCGGGACGTGGACGCCATCACCGACAAGCACGGCGACTGCCACTGCGGCACCGCGGGCGCGCTCACCGACCGTGAACGGGTCCGCCCGCTCACCGCCTCGGACATCGTGTACGTCATCTACACCTCCGGCTCCACCGGCAGGCCGAAGGGCGTCGAGGTCGAGCACGGGTCGTTGGTCAACCTCTTCCTGAGCCACCAGGAGGAGCTGTTCACCCCGGTCAGCGAGGAGCTGGGCCGCAAGCTCCGCGTCGCGCACACGGCGGGGGTGGCCTTCGACGCCTCCTGGGACCCGATCCTCTGGCTGGTCGACGGGCACGAGCTGCACGTGGTCGAGGACGCGGTGCGCCGGGACCCGGCCGGGCTCTCCGACTACCTGACACGGCACCGGGTGGACTCCGTCGAGACCACCCCAAGCTACGCCCGCAGGCTCATCGCCGAAGGTGTGCTCGACCACGCGGACGCGCTCTCGGTGGTGGCGCTCGGCGGGGAGGCGGTCGACGCCGACCTCTGGGACGACCTGACCCGCCGCCCGGGCGTGCGCGCCTACAACTTCTACGGTCCCACCGAGACCACCGTGGACGCCGTCATCGCGGGTATCCGCGGGGAGGACGGCCCGACCATCGGCAGGCCGGTGGGCAACATCCGGGTGTACGTGCTCGACGGCGGACTCCAGCCCGCGCCCGTGGGCGCCCTCGGTGAGCTCTACATCGCCGGGGCCGGGCTGGCGCGCGGGTACCGCAGCCGCCCCGGCATGACGGGGGAGCGGTTCGTGGCCGACCCCTTCGCCGCCGCCGGCGGACGCATGTACCGGACCGGGGACCTGGTCCGGTGGCGCGCCGACGGCACGCTGGAGTTCGTCGGCCGCGCCGACGACCAGGTCAAGCTCCGGGGCTTCCGGATCGAACCCGGGGAGATCAGGGCGACGCTGGTGGACCACCCCGGCGTGGCCGAGGCCGCCGTGCTGGTCCGCCGCACGGCGGCCGGGGACGCGAGGCTCGTGGCCTACCCGGTACCGCTCGTCCACCCCGGACCCACCGACGCCGAGCTGCGGCGACACCTGGCCGCGCGGCTGCCCGAGTACATGGTCCCGGCGGTGTTCGTCCGTCTGGAGTCCCTGCCCCTGACGGTGAACGGCAAGGTCGACGGCGCGGCCCTGCCCGACCCCGCCGAGCACGCCCCCCAGGTCACCGGGGCTCCCCAGACACGGCGCGAGATCCGGATGTGCGCGCTGTTCGCTGAGGTCCTGGACCTGCCGAGGGTCGGCGTGCACGACGGGTTCTTCGAGCTGGGCGGGCACTCCCTGCTCGCCGCGCGCCTCGTGCGACGCGCCAGCGCGGCCCTGGGTCAGGAGGTCACGGTGCCCATGCTCTTCCAGAACCCCACGGTCGCCGGGCTCATCCAGGCGGCGGACGGGGAGACCACCGGGACGGGGCTCGGGCGGATCCTGCCGATCCGGCCCACCGGCGAGGGCGCACCGCTGTTCTGCGTGCACCCCGCCGGAGGGCTCGCCTGGCCCTACGCGGGGCTGGCACGGCACATCGGGGCCGAGCACCCCGTGTACGGACTCCAGGCCCCCGGGCTCAGCCCCGGCGACCGGACCGAGCACGCCACCGACCTGCGGTCGCTCACCGAGGACTACGCCGCGCGCATCCGCGAGATCCAGCCGGAGGGCCCCTACCACCTGCTCGGGTGGTCCTTCGGCGGCAACATCGCGCACGCGCTCGCCGGGCACCTCCGGGAGACCGGTGACGAGGTGGCCACCCTGGCCCTGCTGGACTCGCACCCGTTCGGCCAGTCCGCCGACGCGGGCTTCGACGACGACACCCAGGTCCTCGACGCGCTGCTCCGGGCCATCGGCTACGGCGAGGACGCCGACCGCCTGGGCGACTCCCCGACGACTGGGGACGCCATCGCCGTGTTCCGGCGCCACGGCGACCCCCTCGGAGAGCTCTCCGAGGACGCGGTCGAGGCCATGCTCCTCGGCTTCGACCGGCAGGTCTCCCTGCTGCGCCGGGGCGAGCCGCCCGTCTTCGACGGAGACCTCCTCTTCTTCACCGCGACGCTCGACGGCGTCCCCGGAGTCGACCTCGCGCGGACCTGGCGCCCCTACGTCGAGGGCCGGATCGACGACCACGACGTGACCTGCACGCACGCGCTCATGACCACACCGGAGGCGCTGTCAGTGATCGGCCCGGTCGTCGCCGACCGGATCGCCCGCTCCCTGGCGCACCGCCGCTGACCCCCACGCACCACCGACAACCCGCGGCCCGCGATCGCGCGCCGCTCGGACAGAAGGGCACACCATGCAGAACCCGTTCGACGACACCGACGCCTCCTTCCTGGTCCTGGTCAACGCCGAGGACCAGCACTCCCTGTGGCCCGCCTTCGTCCCGGTCCCCGCCGGCTGGGTCGTGCGCCACGGCCCCGCCGAGCGCCAGGAGTGCCTGACCTACATCGACACCCACTGGACGGACATGCGACCCCACCGGGTCCGCCAGCTCGACGCCGCCTGAGAGACCCGGGCCCGGCCGTGCGGCCGGGCCCCCGACCACGAAGGGAGTGACGTGGGGGACGACCATGTCATCGACGTCGAGGGACTGACGAAGTCCTTCGGGGGACACCGCGCGCTGCGGGGCATCGACCTGGCCGTGCCGCGCGGGCACGTCCTGGGGCTGCTCGGCCCCAACGGGGCGGGCAAGACCACCACCGTCCGTGTGCTGACCACCCTGCTCCGGCCGGACGGCGGCCGGGTCCGGGTCGCCGGTCACGACGTGGTGGCCGACCCCGGCGCGGTCCGCCGCAGCATCGGGCTCTCCGGCCAGTACGCGGCCGTGGACGAGAAGCTCACGGGCTTCGAGAACCTGCGCATGGTGGGGCGCCTGTACGGGATGAACCGCGCGCAGGCGGCCGAGCGCGCCCGGGAACTGCTGCGGCGCTTCCGGCTCTGGGACGTCGCGGACCAGCGTTCGGGCGCCTACTCGGGCGGGATCCGGCGACGCCTGGACCTGGCCGGGGCCCTGGTGGCCCGGCCCGAGGTGGTCGTGCTCGACGAACCCACGACCGGCCTGGACCCGCGCGGGCGCCTGGACACGTGGGAGATCGTCTCCACCCTCGTGGAGGACGGGACCACGGTCCTGCTGACCACGCAGTACCTGGAGGAGGCCGACCAGCTCTCGGACACCATCGTGGTCATCGACCGGGGAACGGTCATCGCCCGGGGCAGCGCGGACGCGCTCAAGGAGCACATGGGCGGGGCGCGGATGGACTTCGTCCTCGCGGACGCGGCCGACCTGGAGTCGGCCGCCGGGATCGTCGCGGACCACGGCAACGGCCGGCCCGAGACGGACCCGGGAGCCCGGAGGCTCTCCGTGGGCACCTCCGAGGGACAGGAGGCGCTGGCCGGGGCGTTGGCCGCGCTGCGCCGCGGCGGCGTCCCCGTGGTGGAGGTGGCGCTGCGCCGCCCCACCCTGGACGAGGTGTTCCTCGAACTCACCGGCCGGGACGAGCCCGCCTCCCTGGTGGGAGGGCACCGGTGAACGTACTGGCGAGATCGGTGAGCGACAGCGGCGTCGTCGCCCACCGCAACCTGCTCCATGTCGTGCGCACCCCGGGATCCATGGTCGCGGGGGTCATCCAGCCGGTGATGTTCGTCCTGCTGCTCGCCTTCGTCTTCGGCGGCAGCCTGGGCGGCGCGCAGTACCGCGAGTTCCTCATCGGGGGCATCTTCGCGCAGACCCTGCTGTTCAACTCGTCCTTCACGGCGGTCGGGCTGGCCAACGACCTCCAGCAGGGCATCGTGGACCGCTACCGGTCGCTGCCGATGTCCCGGATCGCCGTCATCCTGGGCCGGACCCTCTCGGACCTGGCGACGAGCTCCCTGTCGCTGCTGGTCACGGCCGCGTGCGGGCTCGCGATCGGGTGGCGGGTCACCACGGGGGCGAGTGAGGTGCTCCTGGGCGTGGCCCTCCTGCTCTTCTTCGCCTTCGCGACCTCGTGGATCGGTGTGTTCATCGCGCTGACCGCCCGCAGCGTCGAGGTGGCCCAGAGCCTGGGCCTGGTGTGGCTGTTCCCGGTCGCCTTCGTGTCGGGCGCGTTCGTCTCCGTGGAGGGCATGCCCGCTCCGCTGCGGGTCGTCGCGGAGTGGAACCCGGTCACCGCCGTCGCCTCGGCCGCCAGGGAACTCTTCGGCAACGCCCCGCCGCCGGGACTGGCACAGCCGACCGGGTGGCCCGCCGAGAACGCGGTGCTGTACGCGGTGCTGTCCTCGGCCGTGGTCATCGCGGTCTTCGCCCCGCTGGCCCTGCGCCGCTACGTGCTCATCAGCGCCCGCTGACCCACGGGGCGCGGAGGCGGAGCGCGACAGCCCGCCCCCGCGCCCCGTGGCCGCCGGACCACGGGGTGCCTCCCCGTACTCAGGCCCGGGGCGCGGGGTCCTCCTTGAAGGAGCGCAGGAGCAGGGGGACACACAGGAAGACGGCGGCCCCCATGACGGCGAAGTAGGCGGGGGCGGACAGGTCCAGGAGGGCTCCGCCCAGGACGGGGCCGACGAAGAACCCGAGGTAGCGGAGTTCGGACAGGCCGAAGTAGGCGCCCTTGCGGTCGTCCGTGGCCAGGGAGTGCACGGCCACGTCCGGCAGGGGCAGCAGGATCGCCTCGCCCAGGGTCCAGAACACGATGGCCACGTACAGAAGGACCACGTCGGTCGTGCCCAGCCACACGCAGACGAAGGCGACCGCGAAGAACACGCACCCCAGGGTCACCAACGGCCCCCGGGGGAGGCGCTCGGACAGCCAGATCACCGGGGGCTGCACCGCCAGGGCCAGGGCGGCGTTCAGCACCAGCAACGAGGCGAACAGGTACTCCGTCCGGTCGCCGTAGGCGCCCTTCATGTACAGCGGGATGGACGTGTCCATCTGGGCCATGACCAGGAAGACCACCGCTCCGGCGCCGATGGCGGCCCTCAGGTGGCGGTCACGCAGGGCGTCGGTCCACGGAACCGGGGTCGTGCTCCTGGAGGAGGTCTCCAAGCGCGCCAACTCCGCGCCGCGCACCATCACCACTGACAGGTAGAGCGCGAAGAAGGCCGCCGGGGCGAGGAAGAACGCCGCGGGACCCACGTGGAACAGGACCCCGCCCACGGCCGGTCCGACGATCGCACCGATGCACAGGGTGATGTAGCGGACCCGGAAGATCCGGCCGTCGCCGGTGTCGGACAGGGAGAGCAGCTTCTTCATGCTCGGCTCGACCATCGTGCGCGCCACGCCCAGGCCGAGGAAGAGCACCACGACGGCGGCGGGAGCGGAGGCCAGCGCCAGCGCCGAGTAGACCGCCACGTTCAACAGCAGTCCCCACCGCATGAGCCGGACCGCGCCGAACCGGTCGGCCGCCGTGCCGCTGAGGAGACCGCCGAACGCGGCGATCAGCGGGATGCCGCCGACCACCGCGCCGATCCCCGCGGCGGACAGCTCCGTCCGGTCCGCGAGGTAGAGCGCGGCGAAGGGCAGCGCGGCGAAGAAGGCCATGGAGTTGAGCAGCGAACCCAGCACGAGCGTGCGTTCGTCACGGCTGAACCGCCACGGGGAACGGGGCCGACCGGTCGGGTTCACGGGGACTCCAGGGGGTGGGCGCCGGGGGAGCGGCCACTCTAGGCGCCGGTACCGACAGTCGACCCGCCCTCAGGTGGGTCGGGGCCCTCCGGACGAGACGGCGGCCTCGCGGAGCGCGGCGACGAGGTCCGCGGCGGGCAGCTCGCGTGCCCGACGGAACCCGGTCCCCGCCCACAGGGCCATGCCCCCGGTGTCACCGGCCCGCGCCGCGGCGGCGCGCAGCGGCTTCGTCATGTGGTGCACCTCGGGGTAGGCCGCGGGCGCGTCCGGGTGCTCGGTCATGAACCGGTTGGTGAGGCCGCGCGCCGGGCGTCCGGTGAACGCCCGGGTCAGTGAGGTCCCGGTGAAGGACGGGTCGGCCAGCGCGGCCTTGTGCGCGGGCTGCGCGCCGCTCTCCGGGCACCGGAGGAAGGCCGTGCCCAGCTGGACGGCGGTGGCTCCCGAGGTCAGGGCGGCAGCGACGTCCTCCTCGGTCATGATCCCCCCGGCGGCGATCACCGGCACCTCGACGGCGCCCACCACCTCGGGCAGCAGGGAGAGCAGGGGCCGGTCGTCGCCCCGGGCGGGGTCGAAGGTGGCGCGGTGCCCGCCCGCCTCCACCCCCTGGACGCACACCCCGTCGGCACCCCGGGCCACGGCGGTCCGGGCCTCCTCTACGGTGGTGGCGGTGACGACCGTGGCCGAACCCGCGTCGCGCAGCCGCTCCAGCACCTTTGTGGAGGGGCAGCCGAAGGTGAAGCTCACGACGCTGACGGGGGAGCCCACCAACAGGTCGATCTTGGCGTCCCAGGCGTCGTCGTCGTACGTGGACGGGCCCACCTCGGCCCCGTGCCGCACGGACTCCGCCGCGAGGTCCCTCCGGTAGCCGTCCAGCACGGACACCGGAGCCGGTGCACCGGAGGGGACGAACACGTTCACGCCGAACACGTCGGTGCCCAGCCCGCGTACCCCGCTGATCCGTTCTGCCAGCGCCTCCACGGACAGGTACCCGGCGGCCAGGGAACCCAGGCCGCCCGCGCCGTCCACCGCGTGGACCAGGGCGGGGGTGGACGCGCCTCCGGCCATGGGGGCCTGGAGGACGCGGCGCGCACCGAGGAGTTCGTGCAGATCCATGTTCCCGCCTTCCGGGATCCGGTGCGGGACGCTCCCCGCGTGACCTGCGCGCAGGCTAACAGGCGCGCCGGATCAGCCCCGGGCCGCGTCCTCGTTCCGCCGCACCGCCCAGGTGAAGTCCGCCGACTCGGGCAGCAGCCGGGTGAGGACCAGCGCGGCGGCGGCCAGGGCCAGGGCGAACCCCGCCAGGACGGACACGGCCGTGGCGATGCCCCACAGCTCCCACAGCCCGCCGAACGAACTGGTCGTGAGCGCGCTGCCGAGCAGGGTCACCACCGTCACCGCCGAGAACATCGTGTTCCGGTTGGCGTCGGTGAACATCAGCTGGCACCAGGCCCCGGAGAGCACCCCCGCGAGCCCGATGAGGAACTCGGCCGCCACCAGTCCCGCCACCAGCGGAACCACTCCGTGGGCGGCCAGGACCAGCGGGAGGCCGATCCCCATCGACAGGAGCGGGCCCCACACGTGCGGGCGGTCCTGGTGCACCCAACGGGCGGCGGCCGCCCCGGCGGCCAGGGAGAGGCTCATGACCAGGAGGACCAGCCCGTTCAGGCGCACGTCGTCGCCGTACTCGGCCAGCAGCATGGGCTGCCAGGACACCACGAGCAGCATGGTCGCGACCATCAGGGACAGGGCCAGCACGATCGGCGGGAGGAAGCGGCGGGAGGCCACCAGGACCACCGACTCCAGGACGATGGCGCCGATCCGGCGGTCCCGCCGTCCCAGCGTCGGCGGGAAGCACACGGGGGCCAGCACGCCCAGGAGGAGGACGAGGGCGCCGCCCACGGCGATCATCGTGCCCGCCGACAGCCACGTGCCCCCGACCATCACCGAGGCCGCTCCCAGCACGGAACCCAGGCGCGTGGACACCGAGCCGACCCGGACGATCCTCGTGATGCGCGCGTTCCTCTCGTGGGAGCCGATCCGGTTGATCAGGATCGCTTCGAGGGTGCCGGACTTCAGGGACATGCCGATGTTGCCCAGGCACACGCCCACCACCGTGAACACGAGTCCGTCCGCCAGACCGAGGGCCACGAGCCCCGAACCCCACACCAGGAGGCCGAGTGTCAACAGGCGCCGGTGCCCGTACCGGTCGCCCAACGCGCCGCTGGGCGCCTCCATGACCAACCCGATGAGGTGGCCCCCGGCCAGGACGAGCCCCACGGCCCAGGGGTCGGCCCCGCGCGCGAGGATCACGGTGACGAAGACCGCGCCGTAGGCGAAGTCGGCCGTGGTGCTGACCAGGGTGAAGACGCTGAGCCGGGCCAGGAGCGGGAACCGGCTCCTCTCCGGAACCGGTGCGACCCCGGGGGTCGGGTCGGAAGTGCTGGGGGACATGGGCGGCCCGCTTCCGTCGGGCCCGTGCACCGGGCCGGTGGGGGTTTCGCCGACGCTAACAGCGCCCACCCCCACCCCTCCAGGTGTTTTCCCCCGTGGCCCCACCAGGCGGCGGGGACTACGGTCCCCGATACGCTCGGCGCGACACCTGACCTTGGGAGGAACCACATGACAGCGACCGCGGTCGTCACGGGAGCCAGCAGCGGGATCGGTGCCGCCACCGCGCGCGGCCTCGCCGCCGAGGGCTACGACGTGGTCCTCGTGGCCCGCCGCGCCGACCGGATCGCGGCCCTGGCCGAGGAGATCACCGGAGCCGGTCACTCGGCGCGCGCCCAGGTCCTCGACGTCACGGACCGCCCGGCGGTGGACGCCTTCGCGGAGGCCCTGGGCTCCTGCGACGTGCTGGTCAACAACGCGGGCGGGGCGATCGGCACCGAGACCGTCGCCACCGGCGACCCCGCCGACTGGCGTCGTATGTACGAGGTCAACGTCCTGGGCGTGCTCAACATGACCCAGGCCCTGCTGCCCAAGCTCATCGCGAGCGGGGACGGCACCGTCCTGGTCGTCTCCTCGGTGGCCGGACACGGGGTCTACGAGGGCGGCGGCGGGTACGTGGCCGCCAAGCACGGCGCCCACACGCTGGCCGCCACGCTCCGCCTGGAACTGTGCGGGGAGCCGGTCCGGGTCCTGGAGGTGGCCCCCGGCATGGTCAGGACGGAGGAGTTCTCCCTGAACCGGCTGCGCGGGGACTCCGAGCGGGCCGAGGCGGTCTACGCCGGGGTTCCCGACCCGCTGAGCGCCGAGGACGTGGCCGACACCATCGTGTGGGCGATCACCCGCCCGCCGCACGTCAACGTCGATCTGCTCGTGGTGCGTCCGCGTGCCCAGGCGGCCGCGCACAAGGTTCACCGCATCAGGGAGTAGGCGACGCCCGGGAGCGATCGGGGAGGGCCTTCCCGGGAGCCGGAACGCGTGATTGGGTGTGACCCGTATTACATGGCTGGCGGAGTGGAACCGCGCTGCGCCAGCCGTGGGGTCACCCGTCCCGCACGGCTAGGAGCCTGGACTTGAGTCTGAACGCCGCCCTCCCCAGTTACGCCTCCGGTACCTCGACCACCCCGCTGCTCGGTGACACCATCGGTGGGAACCTGGCCCGGACCGTCGCCGCGCACCCCGACCGGGACGCTCTGGTGGACCGCGCCTCCGGCCTCCGACTCACCTACGCGGAGTTCGGCGCGGAGGTCCAGAGGGTGGCGCTGGGCCTGCTCGACCTCGGTGTGGTCCAGGGCGACCGGGTCGGCCTCTGGTCGCCCAACCGGTCCGAGTGGGTCCTCGTGCAGTACGCGACCGCCCGCATCGGCGCCGTCCTGGTGAACATCAACCCCGCCTACCGGACCCACGAGCTGGAGTACGTGCTCAACCAGGCGGGCGTCTCCGTGCTGGTCGCCGCCCCCTCCTTCAAGACCTCCGACTACGCCGGGATGATCGAGCGGGTGCGCGGGAAGTGCCCCGACCTGCGCGAGGCGGTGCTCTTCGACGGTCCCGCGTGGGACGCCCTGCTCGCGGGCGGTGACGGCGGCGATCCCGGGAGACTGGCCGGGATCGAGGCCACGCTCTCCCCGGACGACCCGGTCAACATCCAGTACACCTCCGGCACGACGGGGTTCCCCAAGGGTGCGACCCTCTCCCACCACAACATCCTGAACAACGGCTTCTCGGTCGGTGAGCTGCTGGGATACACGGAGGCCGACCGTGTCTGCATCCCGGTGCCCTTCTACCACTGCTTCGGCATGGTGATGGGGAACCTCGCGGCGACCACCCACGGCGCCTGCATGGTCATCCCCGGCCCCGGGTTCGACCCCGCCACGGCGCTCGACGCCGTCCAGGCCGAACGCTGCACCTCGCTGTACGGCGTGCCCGCCATGTTCATCGCGGAGCTCGCCCTCCCCGACTTCGACTCCTACGACCTCTCCACGCTCCGGACCGGGATCATGGCCGGGTCGCCGTGTCCGGTCGAGGTGATGCGCCAGGTCATCGACCGGATGGGGATGGCCGAGGTGTCGATCTGCTACGGGATGACGGAGACCTCCCCGGTGAGCACCCAGACCCGCACCGACGACTCGGTGGAGCGCCGGGTCTCCACGGTGGGGAGGGTGGGGCCGCACCTGGAGGTGAAGGTCGTCGATCCCGACTCCGGGGTCACGGTCCCGCGCGGCACCCCCGGCGAACTCTGCACCCGGGGCTACTCGGTGATGCTCGGCTACTGGAACGAGCCCGACCGGACCGCCGAGGTGATCGACGCGGGCCGCTGGATGCACACCGGCGACCTCGCCGTCATGGACCACGACGGCTACGTGGGCATCACCGGTCGGATCAAGGACATGGTGATCCGCGGCGGCGAGAACGTCTACCCGCGCGAGGTGGAGGAGGTGCTGTACACCCACCCTGACCTGCTGGACGCGCAGGTCATCGGCGTTCCCGACCACCGGTACGGCGAGGAGCTCATGGTGTGGGTGCGCATGCGCGACGGGGCCGAGCCCCTCACCGCCGACGCCCTGCGCGCCTTCTGCGAGGGCCGGATCGCGCACTACAAGATCCCGCGTTACGTCCACGTCGTGGACGAGTTCCCCATGACGGTCACCGGCAAGGTCCGCAAGGTGGAGATGCGCGAGGAGGCCGTGCGCCTGCTGGACGCCGGGCTGATCTGAGGGGCGGGCGGGGACGGCCGCCCGCCCCGGTACGGGCTACTTCGGGTCCAGTTCCTTGCCCAGCATCTCCACGAGCCCGTCCAGGGCCGCGTCCGACCCCTCGTCCTCACAGGTCAGCGTGACGGTCTCGCCGTGCGAGGCCCCCATCGCCATCACCGCGAGGACGCTGCGGGCGTCCACCGGCTTGTGGTCCGCGCGGGAGACGGTCACGGGCAGGCCGGTCTCGTTGACCGCCTGGACGAAGAGGGTCGCGGGCCGGGCGTGCAGGCCGAGGAGGGAGCCGATGACAACGGTGCGCTCGGGCATGTCAGTCCTTGGAGGGTGTCGGGCGGGGCCGGGTGGTCCGGCCCCGTTCGCGGCGGGCTGTGGCTGTGGAACGGTCGGTCAGGACGGGTCGATCCGCCAGGACGGGTCGGGCTCGGTGGCCGGGCCGACCGCGTCGGTGGCGACGTCGTCGAGGTGGGGGACGGTCGTCCCGGGGAGTGCGACGGCCGCGGTCCCCCAGGCCACGGCCTGACGGAGGCGCTCCTGGGGGGAGTGCTCTCCGGCGAGGAACCCCGCGAGCGCGCTGTCGCCCGCGCCCACGGTACTGAGGGTGCGTACCCGGGGGCCGCGCGCCCAATGCGCGTCCCGCTCCGTGACGAGCAGGGCGCCGTGGCCGCCGAGAGTGACCAGGGCCGCCTCGTTGCCCCAGGCGAGGACCTCGCGGGCGGCCTCGGTGACGTCTCCGAGGGTGGGGAGCTCCCGGCCGACCAGCGCCGCGAGTTCCTCGTGGTTGGGCTTGAGCAGGGAGATCGACCCCGCCTTGGCGGCGGCCGTCAGGGGCGCTCCGGAGGTGTCCAGGGCCAGCGGCACGCCGTGGGCGGCGGCCAGGCTCGCGACCCGCACGTACAGGTCCTCGGGGACCCCGGCGGGCAGGCTGCCGCTGGCCACCACCCAGGAGGGGGAGCGGGTCAGCTCGTCCTCCAGGGCGCCGAGCAGGGCCTCGATCTCCTCGGGGGACATCGTGGGGCCGGCGGCGTTGAGCTTGGTGGTGGTGCCGTCGGTCTCGGTGACGGTGACGTTCGCGCGGGTCTCCCCGGAGATGGGGACGGTGACGCGGGGCAGGTCGTCGAGGAGGGTGACGAGTTCGGCCCCGCCGCCACCGCCGACGGGGAGGACCGCCCGGGTGGTGATCCCGTTGCCGAACAGGGCCCGGGAGACGTTCACTCCCTTGCCGCCCGCCTGGGAGCGGGTGGCGCGCACGCGGAGGACCTCGCCTCGGACGAGGCGGTCGACCTCAAGGGTGTGGTCGACGCTCGGGTTCGGGGTGAGGGTCAGGATCATGGGTGCTCTCTTCGAGGGGTGTGACGCGCCCGGTCCGGTGCCTCCGGGGTGGAGGGGTGCGCCCGAGGAGGTGGGGGTTCGGCTGGCTGTGGGGTGGCTCCATGGTGATGTGGTTCTGTCTTTGATTATGTGTGTTTGTCTGTGTGTGTCAATGGTGTGACGCGGATCCGATGGGTCCTCTTCGGCGAACCGGGGTGGGTGGGGGTCCTGCTGCCTCCTGGTCACACCGCCCGAGGGTCGGATGATCCCTCTCCTGGCAACGCGGTGGGGTTGCTGGGATATTGGGGGGAGATACCCCTTGTGTGTCCCATGCAACACCATTAAACTCACCGAAAACCACACCGAAACACAGGTGATCCAACATGTACGCGGAAGAGCGCCAGAAGGTGATCCTCGAACGCGCCCGCCACGAAGGCCGGGTCGACGTCACGGGGCTCGCCTCGGAGTTCGACGTGACCTACGAGACCGTCCGCCGCGACCTCACCGCCCTGGAGCGGCACGGGGTCCTGCGCAGGGTCCACGGTGGCGCGATCCCCGTCGAGCGACTGGGCTTCGAGCCCGCTCTCACTGTGCGCGACTCCGTCATGACCCAGGAGAAGGAGCGGATCGCCAAGGCCGCGCTCGCCGAACTCCCCGACGAGGGCGCCATCCTCCTGGACGCCGGATCCACCACGGGGCGCCTGGCCGAACAGCTGCCCACGGACCGCGAGCTCACCGTCGTCACCAACTCCCTCTCGATAGCCCTCACCCTCACTCCCCGAACCAACATCAACCTCATGCTCCTCGGTGGGCGCCTGCGCACCAGGACTCAGGCCAGCGTCGAGGCCTGGGCCCTGCGGGCCCTCTCCGAGTGCTTCGTCGACGTGGCCTTCATGGCCACCAACGGAGTGTCCGTCGAACGTGGTCTGACCACCCCCGACCCGGCCGAGGCCGAGGTCAAGCGCGCCATGATCGCCTCCTCCCGGCGCTCCGTGCTCCTCGCCGACCACACCAAGGTCGGCAACGACCACTTCGCCCGCTTCGCCGCCGTCGAGGACCTCGACCTCGTCATCACCGACGACGGAATCGCGGACGGACTCTCGGACGAACTGGAGACGGCCGGTCCCTCCGTCCGCTCCGTCTGACGACCCACAGCCTGACCACCCCACAGCCATTCCCTTCCCGGCCGAGGCAGACCGCCCGCCGGACCTCCCAGGAGGTTCCCCCATGTCAACCCAGCAAGGCAGACTCGTCGCCGTGCGCTCCCGAGTCCAGCGCTTCGGCGGATTCCTGGCGAGCATGGTGATGCCCAACATCGGCGCGTTCATCGCCTGGGGCCTCATCACGGCGCTGTTCATCCCCGACGGCTGGTGGCCCAACGAGCACATGGCCCAGCTCGTCGACCCGATGATCGGCTTCCTGCTGCCGCTGCTGATCGGGTACACCGGCGGTCACCTCATCTACGACAAGCGCGGCGGCGTGGTCGGCGCCATCGCGACCATCGGTGTGATCGTCTCCGCCGACATCCCGATGTTCCTCGGCGCGATGCTGGCCGGTCCGCTCGCGGCCTACCTGATCAAGCAGATCGACAAGGTCCTCCAGCCCCGGACCCCCAGCGGCTTCGAGATGCTGGTCAACAACTTCAGCGCGGGCATCCTCGGTGGCCTCATGGCCATCACGGGGCTCTACGCCATCGGGCCGGTGGTCACCGCCATCGCGTCCGGGCTGGGCAAGGGCGTGCAGTTCCTGATCGACCTCTCGGTCCTGCCGCTGGTCTCGATCATCATCGAGCCCGCCAAGGTCCTGTTCCTCAACAACGCCATCAACCACGGTGTCCTCGGACCCCTCGGCGTGGTGCGGGTCGCGGACCAGGGCAAGGCCATCGAGTTCCTCATCGAGACCAGCCCCGGCCCCGGTCTGGGCATCCTCCTGGCCTGCATGCTCTTCGGCCCGAAGCTGAGCAGGGCGACCGCCCCCGGTGCGATCATCATCCACTTCTTCGGCGGCATCCACGAGATCTACTTCCCGTACATCCTCGCCCAGCCCAAGCTGATCCTCGCGGCCATCGCGGGCGGCATGTCCGGCATCACCACGTTCCTCCTCTTCGACGTCGGCCTGCTCGCCACCCCGGCACCCGGCAGCATCTTCGCGCTCATGGCGGTCACCCCGCGCGGCGACCACATCGGCGTCCTGGCCGGTGTCCTGGTCGGCACGCTCGCGTCGTTCGCGGTCGCCTCGCTCCTCCTCGGCTTCGGCCGGGCCGAGCGCAAGGCGGAGCGCGAGGCCGCCGAGGCCGAGAAGGCCAAGGCGGACAAGGACAAGGCCAAGGCCGACCAGGGCGAGTAGCCCACCGAAACCCACTCACCACCGAACCGGGAGAACCGTTCATGGCCACCATCGAAGGCTCGGACATCAAGAAGGTCGTCGTCGCCTGCGACGCCGGGATGGGCAGCAGCGTCCTGCTCACCTCGCAGCTCAAGAAGACCCTGTCCCCCCACGGCGTCAGCGTCGAGCACTCGCCGGTCGACCGCATCCCCGAGGACGCCGACCTCGTCCTGTGCCACACCGGCCTGGTCGACCGCGCCCGCCACCGCGTCACCGACACCGTGGTCGTGCCCTTCCAGATGTTCCTCGGCGACCCCGCCTTCGCCCGTGTGGAGGCGGCCATCCGGGACGGTGGCACCCTTGCCGACTGACCTCACCCTCACCGCCGAGTCGGTGCGGCTGGGCGGGACCGCCAAGGACCGCGCGGACGCCATCGACCAGTGCGGCGCCCTCCTCGTGGAGCTCGGCGCCGTCGAGCCCGGGTACGTGCCCGCCATGCACGAGCGCGAGGCCTCCATCCCCACGTTCGTGGGGGAGGGGGTGGCCATCCCGCACGGCACCGACGCCTCGCGGACGATGGTCAGGAACACGGCCCTGGCCGTGATCCAGTTCCCGGAGGGGGTCGACTGGGGCGGGCCCACCGTGCACGTCGCCATCGGCATCGCCGCCTCCGGTGACGAGCACCTCAAGGTGCTGTCCTCGCTGGCCGGGGTCCTCACCGACCCCGAGCGCGCGGCGCGCCTGCGCTCCGCCACCAGCGTGGACGACGTCCTCGAACTCCTCGCACCCGCCGCGGGCTGAGCCCGCACCACAGCACGCTCCACCGGCCGGGGCGGAGGACCCGCCCCGGCCAAGCCCCACCAGAAAGGCCCGAACATGCTCGTCGCCCGCTTCTACGCCCCAGGTGACATCCGTCTGGAGCAGGCACCCGAGCCCACCCCCGGACCGGGGCAGCTCAAGATCGCCGTCGCCAACTGCTCCACCTGCGGCACCGACGTGAAGATCTCCAAGCACGGCCACCACCACATCCGCCCGCCCCGGGTCATCGGCCACGAGATCGCGGGCCGGATCGTCGAGGTCGGCGAGGGCGTCGACGGCTGGGCCGAGGGCGACCGGGTCCAGGTCATCGCGGCCATCCCGTGCGGGAAGTGCGTGGAGTGCTCCGACGGCCGGTTCACGGTCTGCTCCAACCAGGAGTCCATGGGCTACCACTACGACGGCGGTTTCGCCGAGTACATGATCATCCCCGAGGCCGTCCTCGCGGTGGACGGCGTCAACCGGGTGCCCGACAACGTGGACCTCGCGGAGGCCTCCGTGGCCGAGCCGCTGGCCTGCGTGCTCAACGGCCAGGAGATCGCCGGGGTGGGCGAGGGCGACACGGTCGTGGTCATGGGCGCCGGTCCCATCGGCTGCCTGCACGTCCGGCTGGCCCGGGCCAAGGGCGCGGCCAAGGTGTACCTGGTGGACCTGAACCGGGGCCGCCTGGACATGTCCGCCGCCCTCGTGGAGCCGGACGCCTCGATCTGCGGCGAGGAGACCGACGCGGTCGCGGAGGTGCGCCGCCTCACCGGCGAGCGCGGCGCGGACGTGGTCATCACCGCTGCCGCCTCCGGGAAGGCGCAGGAGGACGCGCTCCAGATGGTGGCGCGCAGCGGACGCATCAGCTTCTTCGGCGGGCTGCCCAAGGACGCGCCCGTCATCCAGCTGGACGCCAACGTCGTGCACTACAAGGAGATCTCGATCTTCGGCGCGAACGGCTCCAGCCCCGAGCACAACAAGCGCGCCCTCGAACTGATCTCCACGGGTGCCGTCCCCGTCTCGGACCTCATCACCGAGCGGATGCCGCTGTCCGACGTCCACAAGGCGATCGAGACCGTGGCCTCGGGCACGGCCGTCAAGGTGACCATCGAGCCCTGACGCTCGTCGCACGGATCCCGGATCGACCCTGGCGTCGCACGCCGTTTCCGGGTTGGCTAGTCGAAAACAGACCCCCTCAGGAGAGCACACATGGAGCAGACGAACCCCACCCGGGCACTGGAAGGCATCGCGGCTGGTCCGGGTGGGGCCGTCGCTCCGGTGGCCAGGATGGCGGCCCCGCCCTCCCTCCCGGACGTCGAGCCCGAGGTGGCCGACGTCGGGGCCGAGCAGGAGGCCGCGCGTGACGCGCTGGAGAGCGTGGCCACCGACCTGGAGGGACGCGCCGCCGGGCTCGACGGTGAGGCCGCCGCGGTGCTCAACGCCCAGGCGCTCATGGCCCGGGACCCGGAGCTGCGGCGCCAGGTCGAGGAGGGCGTCGCGGGCGGCCGCGCCGCCGCCTGGGCGGTACGGGAGGCCTGCGGCCGCTACCAGGACCTGCTCCTCGCGGCCGGCGGCTACCTGGCCGAGCGCGCCGCCGACCTGGCCGACATCCGGGACCGGGCGGTCTCCGTCCTCCTGGGCCTGCCCATGCCCGGGCTGCCGGACCCCGGTCACCCGCACGTGCTGGTGGCCGAGGACCTGGCGCCCGCCGACACCGTGCGTCTGGACACCGACCAGGTGAAGGCCATCGTCACCCGCCTCGGCGGGCCCACCAGCCACACCGTCATCCTCGCGCGTTCCCTGGGCCTGCCCGCCGTGGTGGGCTGCCCGGGGGCCGCCGACCTGACCGACGGCACCGTCGTGGCCGTGGACGGGGACCAGGGCACCGTCGAGGTGGACCCGGACCCGGAGGTGGCCGAGCGGGTGCGCCTGCGGGCCGAGCGGCGCCGCGCCGTGCTGGCGGAGAGCTCCGGCCCCGGCCGCACCGCCGACGGTGTCGCCGTGTCCCTGCTGCTCAACGCGGGCGAGGGCGACCCGGACGAGGCCGGTGCGCACGACAGTGAGGGCATCGGCCTGCTGCGCACCGAGTTCCTGTTCCTCGACCGGGCGGAGCCGCCGACGGTCGCCGAGCAGACCGAGTCCTACACCAACCTGTTCCGCGCCTTCGAGGGCCGTACGGTGACCGTGCGGACCCTGGACGCGGGCTCGGACAAGCCGCTGGCCTTCGCTGACACCGGCGAGGAGGACAACCCCGCGCTGGGTGTGCGCGGTTTCCGCACCGCGCGGGTGCACCCGAACCTGCTCTCCGACCAGCTCACCGCCATCGCGGCGGCGACGAAGGCCTGCGAGGGCACCCGGGTGCGGGTGATGGCGCCGATGGTGTCCACGCCCGCCGAGACCGAGGAGTTCGCCACCCTCGCCCGCTCCGCCGGGATCACCGAGGTCGGCGTGATGGTGGAGGTCCCCGCCGCCGCGCTGCTGGCGGACCGTCTGCTGTCCCGGGTGGACTTCGTGTCCATCGGCACCAACGACCTGGCGCAGTACACGATGGCGGCCGACCGCACCCTGGGCTCGCTGCCGGACCTGCTGGACCCCTGGCAGCCCGCGCTCCTGAGCCTGATCGGCCAGGTGGGGTCGGCCGGGCAGCGGGCGGAGCGCTCCGTGGGGGTGTGCGGCGAGGCCGCCGCCGACCCGCTGCTGGCGCTGGTACTGGTGGGTCTGGGCGTGACCAGCCTGTCGGCCGCGCCCCCGGCACTGCCCGCCGTGCGCTTCGCCCTGGCGCGGCACACCGAGGAGGAGTGCCGGGCGCTGGCCAGTCTCGCTCTCAACGCGGAGACCCCCGCGCACGCTCGCGAGTCGGTCCGGAAGGCGGCCCACGCGGAGGTCACCGACCTCTGATCGCGGGAGGTTCAGGGATCGTCCGGATTCCTGAACCGCCGTAGCCCCCGAAGAGGCCCCGGGTTCCCCGGGGCCTCTTCGCGCGTCCGCCGGGGACCGGCGGGCGCGCGGCGTAGCTAGGCCTTCGGGGTGCCCACGCGCAGGCGGTTCCCGTCCGGGTCGCGGAGTTCGGTCTCGCGCGCCCAGGGAGCCTTCTCCACGGCGGCGCCGAACTCGGCGGCGACGGCGTCCACGTCCCGCACCCGCAGGTAGACCAGGGTGTCGGGGCGGGCGTCGCCCGTGTGCTCGGACAGGAAGAGCCGGATCGGCCCCCGTCCGATCTCCATGAAGGTCGGAAAGCTCGGCTCGAAGCGGTGCTCCCACTCCAGAGCGAAGCCGAGCCGCTGGTACCAGCGGAGCGCGACGGCGGCGTCGGTCACGCGCAGGACGGGGACGACCTCCTCAGCCACCATCCCGGCCCCAGTTCCCGCAGACGGCCTCGGGGACGAGGTCGAGCTGTTCGAGGAAGCACCGGAGCAGGCCGTCGGTGTTGTCGCCGCACCCCGAGTCCGCCCAGACCTGGAATCCGTTGTTGAGCGTCGCGTAGAAGACCGCCGCCACCAGGGCGGGCCGGTGGTCGGCCGGGTCCACTCCGGCGCGTTCGGCGATGACGCGCGCGAGACGGGACTGGCGGCGGGCGCAGTAGCGCATGTTCACCTCGATGAGCTCGGGGCTCCGTGAGATGAAGTTGGCCGCGCTCCCCTGGAGGTGCAGCTCCTCGCGCTCCAGCACCTCCCAGTGGTCGCGCATCGCGTTGCGCAGCGCGCGGAAGGGCGGCTCGTCGGCGGGACGTTCGCGCACGAACGAGCAGAGGAGTTCGTCGACCTCCTCGATCGCCTCCAGGACCACGTTCTCCTTGGAGGCGAAGTACCGGAAGAACGTCCGCTGGGAGACCCCCGCGCAGGCGGCGATCTCCTCCGTGGTGGTCGCCTCGTACCCCTTCTCGTGGAAGAGGCGCAGCCCGGAGTCGATGAGGGTGGTGCGCAGCTCCGCCTTCTTGCGCTCACGCAGTCCGACGTTCTCGGGGCTCGTCGTGCTCATGGACGTGCCTCCACTCCCGACTGAGACGCCTGCTTCCTGTCCCTGGAGGATACACGCGGACCGCAGTGATGTCAGTCACTGACAAATGTCAGCGATTGTCTAATGTCAGCGACTGACATAATCTCGCCTGGTACGGGAAGTCGGAAGAGAACACGGGGCGCACATGACCACCCAGGCCGAGCAGAGTCCACGAGACCCGAGGGACCAGCACCCTCCGGTCGCGAACGAGGCGAAGCCCCGCTTCACCGAGAGCCCCTGGGCCACCCTCGTCGCGATCGCCTTCGGCGTCATGATGGTCGCCCTCGACGGCACCATCGTGGCCGTCGCCAACCCCGCGATCGGCGCCAGCCTGGGCGCCTCCCTGGCCGAGCTCCAGTGGGTCACCCACGGCTACCTGCTCGGACTCGCGGTCTTCCTCATCACGGCGGGCAAGATCGGTGACCGCTTCGGCTACCGGAACACCTACCTGGTCGGCGTGATCGGGTTCGTGGTCTCCTCCGTGGCGATCGCCCTGTCGTCCGGTGTCATCATGCTGATCGCGTTCCGGATCGTCCAGGGGATTTTCGGGGCCCTGCTGCTGCCCTCCGCCATGGGGCTCCTGCGGGCCAGCTTCCCTCCCTCCAAGCTCGGCCGCGCCTTCGGCGTGTTCGGCAGCCTGATCGGCGCGGCCACCGCCGGCGGCCCGATCCTGGGCGGGCTCCTCGTCGGCGCCCTCAGCTGGGAGGCCGTGTTCTACATCAACGTCCCGGTGGGCGCCGTCGCTCTGGCCCTGGGCCTGTGGCTGCTCGCCGCCAACCGTCCCACCGACGCCGGGTCCCGCATTGACGTGCCCGGCATCGTCCTGGTGAGCGTCGCGATCTTCGCCCTGGTGTGGGCGCTGGTCGAGGCGCCCAGCATCGGCTGGGCGCACCCCGTCACCCTGGCCTCCCTGGGCGCGGCGGTCCTCTTCTTCGCCGCCTTCCTCGTGTGGGAACGCCGCCCCGAACAGCCGCTCGTCCCGCTGGCCCTCTTCGCGCACCCCTCACTGTCGATCGGTGTGGTCCTGACCGTGGCGATGGCGCTGGGCCTCATGGGCTCGCTGTTCTTCATCACCTTCTACCTCCAGGGCGTGCGCGGCCTCAGCCCCGCCCAGACCGGTCTCCAGCTCATCTCCATGACCGCGATGATGGCGATCACCTCGCCCATCGCGGGGCGCCTCCTGGACCGGGTCGGCGCCCGCCTGCCCACCACGGCGGGCCTGCTGTCCGCGTCGGCGGGCATGTTCCTGCTCTCCCGGCTGGAGGCCGACACCGGCGTCCCCTACGTCTCCGTGGCCTTCGTGCTGCTGGGCGTGGGCCTGAGCCTGGTGATGACCGGGGCCACCGCCGCGATCATCGGCAACGCGCCGGTGCGGTACGCGGGGGTCGCCGCCGCGCTCCAGCAGGCCGCCATGCAGCTCGGCGGCTCGCTGGGCACGGCGGTCCTGGGCGCGGTGATGTCCGCGACCATCGTCTCCACGCTGCCCGGCCACTACGCCGACGCCGGTCTGGCAGAACCCTCCTCCGGCGACCTCTCCGGGATGCAGAGCACCGTCGCGCAGGGTGGGGCGGTCCTGCCCGAGGGCGCGGACGCCGCCACGGCCGCCGCGGTCACCCAGGCCAGCAACCTCGCCTTCCTGGACGGGCTGCACCTGGCGTTCGGGATCGCCGCCGTGGTCATGCTGGTGGCCGCCGGGCTGTCCCTGTTCATGCGGGCGGGGCGGATGACGGACGGCCCCGCCGTGCACATCTGATCCAGTCGCGTGTGTGCCCGTCGGAACGCGTGAAGGCCCTGGTGGAGCTCCTACCAGGGCCTTCGTGTGTCCGGGACGCGACTCAGGTCGTGTAGTCGGCGTTGATCCGGATGTAGCCCTCGGTGAGGTCGCAGCCGTAGACCGTGAAGGCGCCCTCGGAGATGCCCAGGTCGACGCTGATCACCACCTCGTCGCCCTTCATGTGGCGGGCGGCGCGCTCCAGGGTCTCCTCCGTGGCCTGCTTCGGGAAGGTCTCCACGTCCCCGAACACGATCCGCACGTTCTCCGGGAACACGTCGGTCTCGTCCGAGCACTTGCCCACCGCCATGGCGACCCGGCCCCAGTTCGGGTCCGCGCCGTGCACCGCCGTCTTGACCAGGGGCGAGTTCACCACGGCCTTGCCGATCCGCTTCGCCTGGGCGTCGTCGCGCGCACCGGTGATCCGCACCTCGATGAGCTTGCCCGCGCCCTCGCCGTCGGAGGCGATCATCCGCACCAGGCTCAGCGCGACCCCGTACAGGGCCTCCTCGAACTCGGCGACGTCCACCGGTCCGGCCAGCCCGTTGGCGAAGATCGCGGCGGAGTCGCTGGTGGAGGTGTCCGTGTCGATGCTCAGGGCGTTGAATGTCCGGTCCACCACCCGGCGGAAGACCGCGTCCAGGACCGGCTGCTCCAGTGCGGCGTCGGTGAAGAACCAGGTCAGCATGGTCGCCATGTTGGGCTCGATCATGCCGACACCCTTGGCGATCCCGGTCAGGGTCGCGCCGCCGACCGTCGCGCTGGCGATCTTGGGGTGCGTGTCCGTGGTCATCATGGCCGCGGCGGAGCGGTCCAGGTCGGCCGGGGGGAACTCGGTCGGGAGCTCCTCCAGGTAGGAGCGGACGCGGTCCATGGGGTAGGGGCGGCCGATGACCCCGGTGGAGGCGATCAGGATCTCGTCGGGGTCGACCCCGGCCGCGCGGGCCACGCCCTCCTGCACCTCGCGCGCGTCGGCGGTGCCGATCTGGCCGGTCGCCACGTTGGCGTTGCGGGCGATCACGGTGACGCCTCGGGCCCGGCCGTCGGCGGCGGCCTCGCGGCTGAGCCGCACGCTGGGCCCGGCGAACCGGGACTGCGTGAACACGGCGGAGACCGCCGTGGGGACCTGGGAGACCACCGTGAAGAAGTCGTCCTGGGGGTCCTTGATCCCGATGTTTCCGGCCACGCCGACGAAACCGGCGGGAACGGGGGTCTTGCTGCTCATCGTCCTCCTCGGAACTGCGTGGCGCCAGCCTACTTCGCCCCGCCCGCGAAGCCCGAGGCCGGAGCGGTGCGCGGGGCCCGCTCCGGCCCGTGCGTGTGGCCTGGGACGACGCCACGCCACAGCGGTGTGGTTACGGCCATGACCTGCGGGGGTTTCGTACTGTTCGGAGACGGCACGGGTGTGACAAGCCGGAGTGAACGGGGTATCCGCCGAGAAGTGGGGGAGACCGCTCGGGGGGAGGCGTGTTGTGCGTGATGGTGACTGGCTCACGGAGACTGGGGCGCGGATCCGTGGCGTCCTGAAGGTGATGGTGGACGCGGACTGGTTGCCCGGTGGGGCCGCCGTGGTCGGCACCGGTGGGATGTGGGAGTTCGTGGCGGTCGGCCGGACCGACGGTGAGCACGACACCGCGCCCGACGTCGCGTACGACGTGGCGAGCCTGACGAAGGTGATGGCGACCTGGCCGCTGGTCGGGAGGGCGATCGCGGAGGGGGTTCTGGACATCAATGCCCCGATGTCCGAATACTTTCCCGGCGAGGACCTCCCCGGGGCCTGGGTGACCACCCGGCAGATCCTCACGCACACCAGCCGCCTCAACCAGGTGGCCTGGATGGAGCGGTACGTGGGCACCGACCAGGACCTGGCCGAGGCGATCCTGTCGGACCCCCTGGAGGAGCCCGGCTACCAGTACATCGACCGCGGGTTCATCCTGCTCGGCCTGCTCCTGGAACGCCTGTACGGCAGCACCCTGGACCGGCTGGCCGACGACCTGTGGGCCGACCTCGGCCTGCGCTCCACCACCTACGGGCCGCTCGCGAGGTCGCCCAGCGTGGCGCCGACCGAACGGCGCCTCGTCGGCGCGGCGCCCTCCTGGGGCGTGGTGCACGACGAGGCGGCGGCGCTGATGGGCGGGGTCTCCGGGCACGCCGGGGTGTTCAGCAACGCCATCGACCTCGGAGCCTTCGCCCGGGAGGTGCTGCGCCTGCACGACGGCGAGAGCGGGGTCATCCCGGCGTCGTTCGTCCGGGAGAGCTGGTCACCGCAGGTCGACGCGGGGGCGCGGCTGTCCAGGGGGCTCGCCTGGCTGGTCACCCCGGAGGGAGTGGTCTACCACAACGGGTTCACCGGCACGAGCCTGTTCCTGCACCCCGAGAGCGGGCGCTACGTGGGCGTGCTCACCAACGCGGTGCACTACGGGCGCGACCGGACCGGCCTGGTGGACCTGCGCACGGCCGCGCGTTCGGCGCTCACCCCGCAAGCCCACGAATCCTCGTCGTGAGTCGGCCGAGCAGGTCGGTCAACCCGGCGGGTCCGGGGACGACGAGGTCGGCGGCGTCCGCGACCGCGGTCACCTCGTCGGAGGAGGAGCACACGGTGAGTCCGGGGACCCCCTGACCGCGCAGGGCCGCGACGGCGGCGAAGGCGGGCAGGTCGCCCAGGTCGTCACCGGCGAACAGGACACTCCGGGCGGACCTCTCCTCCACCAGGGAGGTGAGCGCCGCGCCCTTGTCCACACCCTGTGGACGGAGCTCGATGACCAGCCGACCGGGCTCCACCTGGAGGTCGGCCCGCTCCGCGAGCGCGGAGAGGGGGCCGGACAGCAGTTCCAGGGCCCGCTCGGGGTCCTCCGCGCGCCGGGTGTGCACGGCCAGAGAACGCCCCTTGTCCTCGATCCACGTGCCCGAGGGCGCGCCGGAGGCGTCGATGAGGGCGGGGAGCTCCTCGCGGACCAGGGCCACGCCGGGTGGCGGGTCGGCGGCGACCACGCGCCCGTCCGTCCAGCGTTCGGCGCCGTAGTGGCCGAGCACGACGATCCCCGGCACCCGCTCCAGGCCGCCGAGCCGCACCACGGTGGCGGCTGGGCGGCCGGTGATCACCGCGACGGTCCCCAGGCGGGACGCCAGCGCGGCCAGCGCCTCCACGATCCCCGGCTGGGGCGCGGAGTCACGCGGGTCGGCGACGATGGGCGCCAGTGTGCCGTCGAAGTCGAAGGCGACCAGAGCCCCCGAAGGGTCCGAGACCAGTGCCGCGAGCGCGGCGCGCCCGGCCTCGGTGGTGGGTACGGGCAGGGCGTCTGCTGGGGACGAGGGCATGCGTGGACCTTGTCGGTGTCGGCTGCGCTGTGGTGTTTCCCGGGCGGGTGCGGCACCCGGGCGGTGGCCTGCCCTCCGGTGTCCCCGGAGGCCCCGACCGTCCTAGGCCGTGTTTTTTGGATCATTCCGCGCTCGCGACCACCTGGCTGCCTCTCGCTGCGCCGATGAAGCTCGGACAGCCAACCCCGGGCTGGCCTTCGCTCCTCGTCTTGCGAGAGATGGCCTGGACGGCCCGCTCGCATCGACGGCGGCTCCGCCACCACCGGCGAAAGCATCCAAAAAACACTCCCTAGAGCTGGATGCCCAGCTGACGGGCGTTGCGCTGACGTCTGCGGTCGGCACGCAGACGGCGCAGGCGCTTGACGGTCATGGGGTCGTAGGCGAGCGCCTCGGGGCGCTCGACGAGGCCGTTGAGCAGTTGGTAGTAGCGGGTCGCGGAGAACCCGAACTCGTCACGGATCGCCTGTTCCTTGGATCCCTCGAACTTCCACCACTGGCGTTCGAAGGCGAGGATTCGCTGTTCGCGTTCGGCGAGGGCCGACGGGCCGTCGTCGGACGGACCGATATTCGGCATGGGACACCCCCTGGACGGGTCTTTGGTTTGTCCGGATCGGCGCGACTCATGCTAGCGACTCGACATGCCGGATGAGGAGCGGAGAACCCAGGACTGGCACCAGGGATACAGTTACGTTCCCTACCCCCTGGTGTCTTGTCCAAGCCTGAATCCTGTGCACATGACAGAATCGCGAGGGTCCGGGGAGGCCCGGCGCAGCACCGACCGCAACGTTCGAGGGAGCCTGACGTGCTCGGGGGCAACAGCCGTAGCAGGACACACCAGCGCCACGTGTTGGGCGCGACGGCGGGCGCCTGCGCGGCGCTCGCCGTACTGGGACTGACGGCGGTTCCAGCCGCCGCCGACGACGTCCCCGACTTCCGGCCGGACCAGTGGGCCCTGGCCTCCATCGGAGCCCAGGAGGCCTGGGACACCAGCCAGGGACAGGGCGTCACCGTGGCCCTGCCGGGGGTCTCCGTGGACGAGGACCACCCCGACCTGCGGGACAACCTGGTGGTCGACACCGAGTTCGGAGACAACGGAGGCGACACCGACACGGGCACGGCGCTGGGCGCCCTGGTCGTCGGTCACGGACACGGCATGGACGCGGACGGCGGAGTGCTGGGCGTGGCCCCGCGCTCCGGACTGCTGGTCCTGCCCACCGGCGACGGCGGCCCGGCCGAGGCCATCGACCACGCCCTCGGCCAGGGGGCCCAGGTCGTCCTGCTCCCCGACGAGGTGCAGCAGGACGAGGACCTCCAGGCGGCCACCGCTTCTGCCGCGCGGAGCGGCACCCTGGTCGTCGCTCCGGCGGGCGGGGAGGCGGACCCGAACGTCCTGGCCGTGGGCGGAGTGGACGAGGAGGGCGTGCTCCTGCCCGACTCGCCGCCGTCCGCGTCGATCGAACTCCTCGCCCCCGGCGCCGCCCTGTCCACGGCCGGTCCGGACATGGGCCAGACCGACGTGACCGGCACGCCCTACGCCGCCGCCGTGGTCGCCGGTTCCGCCGCGCTGCTGACCTCCGAGTACCCGCAGCTCAGCACGGACCAGCTCCGGGCCGCGCTGGTCGAGGGCTCCCAGCAGGGCACCGGGGGACTGCCCTCCCTGTACCTGCCCTCGGCCGTGGCGCAGGCCTCCGGGGACGCGCAGGACATCCCGCTCATCGACGACAACCTCGTGGAGGACGACTCCCCGGCCGTGCCGGTGTGGATGTGGTTCGCCCTGGTCGGCGTGGTGCTGGCGCTGATCGTGATCGGGCTGGTGCTGTGGGTGCGCCGGACCACCAAGGACCCCTACGGGGTGGCCGCCGAGCGGCAGGAGGAGGACCAGCGGATCGCCGCCGAGCGCGCCGAGCAGGCCCGCGCCGAGGAGCGCCCCTCCCGGAGGAAGGGCGGCCGCCGCCGCAAGAAGTAGACGCGTGTCTGCGCGCGAGGTCGCGCTAGGTGACGCGCGTGCCGTGGACCGAGGGCCGTGGCGGATCGGACGAAAGTCCCGTGACGCCACGGCCCTCCGTTGGCTAGGGTCCCTTCCGCACCACCTTGACCCGGCACACACCTCGACGGCGGGAGACGGCATGGTTCGGATGCGGGACGGAAGCGCGGGAGACGCGGACTACGGGGTGATCGCCCGTACGTACACCGACCACCGGAAACCGGAACCGAGGATCGCCGCACTGCTGCACGCAGCCCTCGGCGGGGCCCGGACGGTGCTCAACGTCGGGGCCGGAGCCGGATCCTACGAACCCTCCGACCGCGACGTCACCCCCGTGGAGCCCTCGGCCAGCATGCGGGCCCGGCGCCCCGCGCACCTCCCCGCGGCGGTCGACGCCACCGCCGAGTCGCTGCCGTTCCCCGACGGCTCCTTCGACGCCGCCATGACCACCTTCAGCGTTCACCAGTGGTCCGGCCTCTCCCGGGGCCTGGCCGAGGTCCGGCGGGTGACCACGGGGCCCGTGGCGGTGCTGACCTGCGACCCCGCCCTGGTGCGCGACTTCTGGCTCTACGAGTACTGCCCGAAGGTCCTCGACACCGAGGCGAGCCGCTACCCCGAGCCGTCGGCCCTGGCCGAGGGGCTGGGCGGCACGACCACGGTCACCCGGGTGCCGATCCCCCTCGACTGCTCGGACGGCTTCAACGAGGCCTACTACGGCCGCCCCGAGGCGCTGCTCGACTCCGGGGCCCGGCAGGCCTGTTCGGCGTGGAGCTTCGTCGACGAGGCGGCCCACTCCCGCTTCCACGAGGACCTGTCCCGCGACCTGCGCGACGGCACGTGGGACGCGCGCCACGGACACCTGCGCGCACTGCCCGAGTTGCGGGGCTCACTCGTCCTCGTGGTCTCCACCCCCGACGGACCGAACGGGCCCTGACCGTCGCGTACGGTCATGCCGCTCCGACGGTCCGTGGCGCCCGGATGCGCGTGCATATGTAAGGCACGTCGAAAGCCTTGACGCGGGTACGCCGGACGACAAGGCTTTGTGGAATGTCGCCCCTCGAATCGCCCTCTCTGCCCTCACGAGGAGACAGGCGGGTCGCCACCGACCCCATGGCACGCAACCTGGTGAACGGTCGCGTGCGCCTCTCCGAACCCGACCCCAAGTGGCCCTACCTGTTCCGGCAGGAGGAGTCCCGCGTCCGGAGCGCCCTCGGGGACCGCGTGCTCTCCCTGGACCACGTCGGCTCCACCTCGGTGCCGGGTCTGGCCGCCAAACCCTGCGTGGACCTGCTCATGGTGGTCGCGGACTCCGCCGACGAGCCCGCCTACCTCCCCGACCTGGAGAAGGCGGGATACTCCCTGGTCATCGCTGAACCCGACTGGTTCGAACACCGGGTCCTCAAGGGCCCCAGCGTCAACCTCAACCTGCACGTCTTCAGCGAGGGGTGCGAGGAGGTCGACCGCATGCGGCTCTTCCGCGACTACCTCACCGCGGACGCCGGGGCCCGGGAACGCTACACCGCCGTCAAGCGCGACCTCTCCGAGCGCACCTGGAAGCGCATCCAGGACTACGCCGACGCCAAGTCCGACATCGTCCTGGAACTCCTCGCGGAGGCCGAGGCCTGGAGGGCGCTCTCCCGGAAGGACTGACCGAACCCGGCCGGACGACCGGTGACGAACCGGATGACCGGAGTCCGACCGCCACGCGACCCCGCCGAAGGGCGTGTCCAGCACGGGACACGCCCTCGCGTCGTTCCGGCGGCCTAGGCCGTGTTGTTTGGATCATTCCGCGCTCGCGACCACCAGGCTGCCTCTCACTGCGCCGATGAAGCTCGGACAGCCAAACCCGGGCGGGCCCCCGCTGTGCGAAGCTGCGGAGCTTGCGTAGCAGCGCACAGTAGGGGCAGCTTCGCTCCACGGCTTGCGAGAGATTGCCGGGCCCCCGCTGTGCGACACTGCGGAGCTTGCGAAGCAGGGCACAGTAGGGGAGACGGCCGCTCGCATCGATGGCGGCTCCGCCGCCACCGGCGAAAGCATCCACAAAAACACGGCCTAGCCGTGCGCGCCCAGGGCGCGCAGCTGCTCCTGGAACCAGCGGCGCGGCGGCAGCGCCACGGCGGCCTCGGCCAGCCGCTCCCGGCGCTCCTTGCGCTCGCCCTCGGACATCGACAGCGCCCGGTGCAGCGCCTCGGCGGTCTCCACGGTGTCGTAGGGGTTGACCAGCAGCGCGTCGTCGCCCAGCTCGTCCGCCGCCCCCGCCTCACGCGAGAGCACCAGCACCGAGTCGCGCTCGGAGAGCACCGGGCCCTCCTTGGCCACCAGGTTCATGCCGTCCCGGATCGGGTTCACCAGCAGCACGTCGGCCATCTGGAACGACGCCAGCGAACGCGGGTAGTCGTCGTTGACCTCCAGCACCAGCGGGGTCCACTCCGGGGTGGCGAACTCCTCGTTGATCTCCTTGGCGGTCCGCAGCACCGCGTCCGTGTACTCCCGGTACTCGGGTACGTCCCCACGGCTCGGGTAGGCGAACGCCAGGTGGGTGACCCGGCCCCGCCACTCCGGGTGCGCCGTCAACAGCTCCCGGTACGCCTCCAGCCCGCGCACGATGTTCTTGGACAGCTCGGTGCGGTCCACCCGGACGATCAGCCGGGTGTCGCCCACGGCCTCGCCCAGCGTGCGCCGGCGGTCCGCCACCGCCGGTTCCGAGGCGCTCTCCCGCAGGTCCTCCTCGTCCGCGCCCAGGGCGTGCACACCCACCTCGACGACCCGGCCGCCGTACTCCACGGTGCGGCGTTCGAGGTCGACGTCGGCACGGAGGATCTCGGCGCAGCAGCGCAGGAACGCGTCGGCCCAGCGCGGGCTGAGGAACCCCAGCCGGTCCGCGCCGAGCATCCCCTCCAGCAGTTCCCGCGCCATCTGGGCGGGCAGCATCCGAAAGTACTCGGGCGGGGCCCAGGGGGTGTGCGAGAAGTGCGCGATCCGCAGGTCGGGGCGGCGGGCCCGGAGGATGCGCGGCACCAGGGCCAGGTGGTAGTCCTGCACGGCCACGCGCGCGTTCTCGGCGGCACCGCTGACCAGCGCCTCCGCGAAGGCGTTGTTGTAGGCCGCGTAGTCCTCCCACAGGCTCCGGAACTCCGAGCCGAAGGAGGGGCTGTTCGGGGTGTCGTACAGCATGTGCTGCACGAACCACAGGGTCGAGTTGGCGACTCCGGTGTAGGCGCCCGCGAAGGTCGTCTCAGGGAGTTCCAGCATGTGGACACGCATGCCGTCGAGATCGTGCGCGAGGTCCAGACGGGCCCCCGGCGCCTCGGCGGCGGCCCGACGGTCGGCCTCGGACAGGGCCGCGCACACCCACAGCCCGTCGATCTCGGTGGCCACGGAGATCATCCCCGAGACCAGCCCGCCGCCGCCCCGACGGTGTGACAGCGAGCCGTCGTCGGCGGTGGAGAAGGAGACCGGGCCCCTGTTGGAGGCTATGAGGATCTGAGCCTTGTCCACGTGGTCGTCCTCTCGACGAAGGATGGTCCGGGGATCACGCATTCCCCCTAGGTCTCGCCTGCGGGCAGCGGCCCCAAACCCCCTCGGGGTCAACCGTGGACACCGTCACACGGGCGGGCGAGCCGCTCCCGGGTCGCGCCCCACGTGGACGGTGTCGTCTCACCATGCGAGCCGGATTGTGTAATCCGGATCACCCGGCGTGGAAAATCTGTCAGCACCTCAGTTACAGTGACGGTGCGTTCTCGGAGAAGAACCGCCACAACTTCATATTGCTCATCCAGAGGGGTGGAGGGACCGGCCCTGCGAAGCCCCGGCAACCATCTCGACATGTGGAACCGCGATCACCGCGGCCCGTCGAGACAGGTGCCAACTCCGGCCTGGGGTCAAGGTGGCCACCAGGAAAGATGAGGGGAGACGCCTCGCCATGGCGATTGCCGCCGCTGAACCCACCTCCGTCCGCGCCTTCGGCCCCGGGACCGCCCTGTCCTGTCGGGAGTGCGGTGAGCGCTACGACCTCGCCCCGATCTTCGCCTGCCAGTTCTGTTTCGGCCCCCTGGAGATCGCCTACGACTTCGGGACCGTCACCCGCGAGCAGATCGAGAGCGGCCCCAAGAACATCTGGCGCTACCGCTCCCTCCTCCCGGTCCCCGACAACGTGGCCGACCTGCCCAACATGAACCCCGGCCTCACCCCCCTGGTCAGGGCCGACCGCCTCGCCGCCGAGCTCGGCCTGCGCTCCCTGCACGTCAAGGACGACTCGGCCAACCCCACGCACTCCTTCAAGGACCGCGTGGTCGCGATCGCCGTCGAGGCCGCCCGCACCTTCGGCTTCACCACCCTCTCCTGCTCCTCCACCGGCAACCTCGCCGGAGCCGTGGGCGCCGCCGCGGCCCGCGCCGGGTTCGACTCGTGCGTGTTCATCCCGGCCGGTCTGGAGGAGGGCAAGGTCGTGATGGCCGCCGTGTACGGCGGCAAGGTCGTGGCCATCGACGGCAACTACGACGACGTCAACCGCTTCTGCTCCGAGCTCATCGGGGACGAGGCGGGCGAGAGCTGGGGCTTCACCAACGTCAACCTGCGGCCGTACTACGCCGAGGGCTCCAAGACGCTGGCCTACGAGATCGCGGAACAGCTCGGCTGGCGCCTGCCCGAGCAGATCGTCATCCCGATCGCGTCCGGCTCCCAGCTCACCAAGATCGACAAGGGCTTCCAGGAGCTGATCCGGGTGGGGCTGGTCGAGGACCGGCCGTACAAGGTGTTCGGCGCGCAGGCCACCGGCTGCTCGCCGGTCGCCCGGGCCTGGGCCGACGGGCACGACGTCATCCAGCCGGTCAAGCCGGACACGATCGCCAAGTCGCTGGCGATCGGCAACCCGGCGGACGGCCCGTACGTGCTGGACATCGCCACCCGGACGGGCGGTGCGATCGAGCACGTGGGCGACGACGAGATCGTGGACGCCATCAAGCTGCTGGCCCGCACGGAGGGCATCTTCGCGGAGACCGCGGGCGGCGTGACCACCGGCGTCCTGCGCAAGCTCGTCCGCGAGGGCACGCTCGACCCCGAGGCGGAGACGGTTATCGTCAACACGGGTGACGGGCTCAAGACCCTCAACGCCGTCGACTCCGGGGTCACCGCCACCATCAAGCCGTCCCTGGAGGCCTTCAAGGCCGAGGGACTGGCCTGAAGCGCGTCCCCTCCCACCACCCACGTCCCAGGAGTACGAACACCATGAGCGTCAGCGTCCGCGTGCCCACCATCCTGCGCACCTACACCAACGACGTGTCGGAGGTGACCGCCGAGGGCGGCACCCTGGCCGAGGTCCTCGACGACCTGGAGGCCAACCACCCGGGTATCCGCGCCCGTGTGCTGGACGACAACGGCAAGGTCCGCCGCTTCGTCAACGTCTACGTCGGTGACGAGGACGTCCGTTTCGAGAAGGGCCTCCAGACCGAGGTCCGCGACGGCCAGCAGATCTCGATCATCCCCGCCGTCGCCGGGGGCTGCTGACCCGAGGCACCACAGGGACGGGGCGGGTGCCGGACGGCACCCGCCCCGTCCCTGTGCGCGGACCCTCGTAACCTGGGCGGAGGATTCTTCCGGGGACGAGGGTGGCGATGTCAGCGACGCGGTTGTTGGTGCTCGGTGTGGTGCGCGTGTACGGGCGGGCCCACGGTTACCGGGTGGGCCGCGAACTCATGGACTGGGGGGCCGAGGAGTGGGCCAACATCAAGTGGGGCTCCCTCTACCACGCACTCCGCAAGCTCTCCGAACAGGGAAGACTCCGCGAGTTCGTGGCCGAGGGCGAGGTCACCGAACGCACCTTCTACGAGATCACGGAGGAGGGCGAGGCGGAGTTCGACCGGCTCCTGCGCAAGGCGCTCGGGTCCACCGAGGACCACGCCCTGCTGTGTGCCGGGATCACCCTCATGACCAGCCTTCCGCGAGCCGACGTGATCGACCTGCTGCGGGACCGGCTGGAGTGGCTGGAGAAGAACGCGAGCGGGGTGCGTGAGTCGATGGACCTCTCCGAGTCCGCTTGGGGGAAGCCGCCCCACGTGCGCGAGCTCTTCCGGCTCTGGGAGTACTCGCTCGACTCGGGCGCCGCCTGGACCCGGCGGCTGATCTCCTCGCTGGAGGCGGGAGAGTACGTGATGGCCGACGACAGCCCGCACGCCTTCGGCCTCCCCCCGGCCTGACTCCACGCGCGCTGGCCCCAGTGGGTCCCGCCGGCGTTTTCTCGGCCGCCGACCACTGCGAGGCCGACCTCGGCGTGCGTCAGCCGGTTGGGATTCGGGTGCCCGCCACGGGGCGCTCCACGCGTCCCCACCTCTCGGCCGCGAGCGGCGACTGTACCGAGCCCTCCCGCCGAATCCACGTATAAAAACTTGAATACCTCGGTCGAGTGGTGCAGTCTGGCTTCCATATTCAAGTTTTAATACGGAGAGGCCGATGATCCACACCAGAGAACTCACCCGACACTTCCGGGTGGGCAAGGAGACGGTCGAGGCCGTGCGCGGCGTCGACATCGACGTGGCCGAGGGGGAGACCGTAGCGCTCCTCGGACCCAACGGGGCGGGCAAGTCCACCACTTTGCGCATGCTCACCACCCTCCTCGAACCCACCTCCGGGACCGCCACAGTCGCCGGGCGCGACGTGCGCACCGAGCCCGCCGAGGTCCGCCGCCGGATCGGGTTCGTCGGGCAGGGCCACGGGGCTGCCGACGACCAGCGTGTCCGCGACGAGCTGTACGCCCAGGGGCTCCTCTACGGGCTCGACCGGCGGACCGCACGTGGTCGGACCGATGACCTCTTGGACATGCTCGACCTCACCTCCGTAACCAAGCGGGACGTCACCACGCTTTCCGGCGGCCAGCGGCGCCGACTCGACATCGCCATGGGCCTGGTGCACGGCCCCGGTCTGCTCTTCCTCGACGAGCCCTCCACGGGTCTGGACCCGCACAGTCGGGCCAACCTGTGGGCGCACGTCACACGGCTGCGGGAGGAGTTCGGCGCGACCGTGGTCCTCACCACCCACTACCTGGACGAGGCCGACTCCGCCGCCGAGCGGGTCCTGGTCATCGACCACGGTCGCGTGATCGCCGACGGGAGCCCGGAGGAACTGAAGGGTCGTGTCTCCGGCGACCTGGTGAGCCTCGTCTTCACCGACGAGGAGCACGCCCGGGGCGCCGCCGAGGTGGCCGAGCGGATCGCTCCGGGCAGCGGGGTCGAGGTCCACACGAGCGCCGGGACCGACCACGAGGTGCGTTTCCGGGTGGGGCGCGGCGACGCCGTCCTACCGGACCTGCTGCGCGCCCTCGACGCCGCCAACCTTGACCTGAGCACCGTCCAGGTCCAGCGGCCCACTCTGGACGACGTGTTCCTGACCCTGACCGGTCGCAGCCTGCGCGAGGAGGACCAGTGACCGCCGTAGTGATCCCCGAGACCGGTCGCTCCACCCGGCCCGGAGGCCTCGCGGGTCCGATCCGCGACACCGGCACCGTGTTCGCCCGGCAGATGCGGCCGGTGTGGCACCGGCCGTTCATGATCGCCTTCGGGATGCTTCAGCCGCTGCTGTACCTGGTGCTGTTCGCGCCGCTCCTCACCGGCCTGGCGGGCGCCGAGGGGGAGAACCCGTGGCAGTGGTTCGTACCGGGCCTCTTCGTGATGCTGTCTCTTTTCACCGCGGGGTTCGCGGGGTTCGGACTCCTGCCCGAGATGGCCTCGGGCGCGCACGAGCGGATGCTCGCCACCCCGACCAGTCGGGTGGCGCTGCTGCTCGGCCGGGTCCTGCGCGACCTCGTGATCGTGCTGGCCCAGATGCTGCTGATCCTGCTGCTGGTGCTGCCCTTCGGATTCAGGACGACCCTTCCGGGGGCCATGGCGGGGTTCGCGCTGCTGGGGGTGCTGGGGGTCGGGCTGGCCACGCTGTCCTACGTGGCGGCGATGGCAGTCAAGCAGACCTATGTGTTCGCGCCTGTCATCCAGACCGTGATGATGCCGCTGATGCTGCTCTCTGGCGTGCTGCTGCCGATGGAGCTCGCGCCGGGGTGGCTGTACACGCTGTCGCGGTTCAACCCGGTCGCGCACGTGGTGGACGCCGCGCGCGTGCTGTTCGGCGGCGGGGCCTGGGACGGTACGGTCCTGGTCGGGTGGGTGGTGGCGGTCGGAATGACCGTGGTGGCCCTCACGCTGGGCGCCCGCTCGATGCGTCGCCTCAACGGCTGAGCGAGGAGGCGATGAGGCGCGTGGGGGTTTGTCCTCGGTGTCCAACTTTCGAGAAGCTGGAAAAACGAGCCCTTGCCGCTGGTAAGTTGCCTGGTCAAGAAGTCTGCTCCCCGCGCACGCGGGGATGGTCCGGCCTACGCCGACTACCTCACGGCCCGACTCGCCTGCTCCCCGCGCACGCGGGGATGGTCCCCCTCCCGCGTAGAAAGGGGGCCCCGTGGCGGTCTGCTCCCCGCGCACGCGGGGATGGTCCCCTCATAGTCGCGTCCTCTCTGGATCGGGGGAACTGCTCCCCGCGCTGCGGGGATGGGCCCTGGTCACGGGGCCGGTGCGTACCTGGCCACCAGGTCAACCGGGGGTTCGTCTTCTGTTCGCCGAGCGCTCAAACCGGTGTGGGGTGGGAAGTCCAGCCTGGTCAGGGCTGTTTTCGCAGCTGGGGAAATCGTGACCACATCGTTTGCACTCTCCATGGTCGAGTGCTAAAAAAGGGAGTGGTTAGCACTCACCTTTGCCGAGTGCTAACCGGATCGAGGCTGCGAGACCGTGGACCTTCGGCAGCAGGGTTGCCGGAGAGGAAGCGGTCGTCCGTCGCGGGCGCACGCCTCGTCCCATCGCGTATCAGCCCGGTCACGGGAGGACAAGAACTCAATGGCAGCCAAACTGATCGCGTTCGACGAGGAGGCCCGTCGCGGCCTCGAGCGCGGTATGAACCAGCTCGCTGACGCCGTCAAGGTCACGCTCGGCCCGAAGGGTCGCAACGTCGTCCTGGAGAAGAAGTGGGGCGCCCCCACGATCACCAACGACGGTGTCTCCATCGCCAAGGAGATCGAGCTCGAGGACCCGTGGGAGAAGATCGGGGCCGAGCTGGTCAAGGAGGTCGCCAAGAAGACGGACGACGTCGCCGGTGACGGTACGACCACCGCCACCGTCCTGGCCCAGGCCCTCGTCCGCGAGGGGCTGCGCAACGTCGCCGCCGGCGCCAACCCCATCGGCCTCAAGCGCGGCATCGAGGCCGCCGTGGCCCGCATCAACGAGGAGCTCGGCAACCTCTCGAAGGACGTCGAGACCAAGGAGCAGATCGCCTCCACCGCCTCCATCTCCGCTGGTGACACCCAGATCGGTGAGACCATCGCCGAGGCGATGGACAAGGTCGGCAAGGAAGGCGTCATCACCGTCGAGGAGGGGCAGACCTTCGGGCTCGAGCTGGAGCTCGCCGAGGGCATGCGCTTCGACAAGGGCTACATCTCGCCCTACTTCGCCACCGACCTCGAGCGCATGGAGACGGTCCTCGAGGACCCCTACATCCTCATCGTCAACTCGAAGATCTCCAACAACAACGAGTTCCTGCCCGTTGTCGAGAAGGTCCTCCAGTCCGGCCGCCCGCTGATGGTCATCGCCGAGGACGTCGCTGACGGCGCCCTCCAGACCCTCGTGGTCAACAAGATCCGCGGCACCTTCAAGTCCGTCGCCGTCAAGGCTCCGGGCTTCGGTGACCGCCGCAAGGCCCAGCTCGGCGACATCGCCGTGCTGACCGGCGGCCAGGTCATCACCGAGGAGGTCGGCCTCAAGCTGGAGAGCACCGAGCTCGACCTGCTCGGCCGCGCCCGCAAGGTCGTCGTCACCAAGGACGAGACCACCATCGTCGACGGTGCCGGTGACGCCACCGCCATCGCCGGTCGCGTGAACGAGATCCGCAACGAGATCGAGCGCACCGACTCCGACTACGACCGCGAGAAGCTCCAGGAGCGCCTCGCGCGTCTGGCCGGCGGCGTGGCCGTCATCAAGGCCGGTGCCGCCACCGAGGTGGAGCTCAAGGAGCGCAAGCACCGCATCGAGGACGCCGTCCGCAACGCCAAGGCCGCGGTCGAGGAGGGCATCCTGCCCGGTGGTGGCGTCGCGCTGCTCCAGGCCAGCGTCCCCGCGTTCGAGAAGCTGGACCTCGACGGTGACGAGGCCATCGGCGCCGACATCGTGCGTCGCGCCATCGCCGAGCCGCTCAAGATGATCGCGGTCAACGCCGGTCTCGAAGGCGGCGTCGTGGCGGACAAGGTCAAGAACCTGGAGCCCGGGTTCGGCCTCAACGCCGCCACCGGTGAGTACACCGACCTGTTCAAGGACGGCGTCATCGACCCGACCAAGGTCACCCGTTCCGCTCTGCAGAACGCGTCGTCCATCGCTGGTCTGTTCCTGACCACCGAGGCCGTCATCGCCGACAAGCCGGAGAAGGCCGCGGCTCCCGCCGGCGACCCGACCGGTGGCATGGGCGGCATGGACTTCTAGCAGGTCCGTGACACCGGGCGTGAGCCCGTAGGCGCCTGAGGTCCGGATACGCGACCTCGCCCGCGACGACCGGGCGGTCCCCCAGGGGACCGCCCGGTTTCGCACGTTCCGGGGCCTGGTGCCCCGTGGGGCTCAGCCCGGGGAGCCCCCGGGCGGGCGGATCGCGTCGGCCAGCGGATGCCAGCCCCGGGGCCCCGGCAGGACCTGCGCCGACTCCGGCCCGTAGGAGCCCCGGGGGTAGGGTTCGGGCTCCGTCGACGGGTCCATCAGCGGGTCGACGATCCGCCACGACTCCTCGACCACGTCGAAGCGCACGAACTGCTCGGGACTGCCCACCACGGCGCCGTGGAGCACATGGTCGTAGGCCTCGTGCCCCCGCCCCAGCTGGCGTTCCACGTCGGCCCCGAGCACGAGGTTCGCCGCCGACTCGCTCTCCGCGCCGGGTTCGTTGAGCAGCATCTCGAAGGTCACCCCGGACCACGGCTCCAGCTGGAACCGGACCAGGTTGGCCGGTCCCGGGTAGAGGTCGGCGGCGGGGCGTCTGAGCTCTGCCACCACCTCCCACGAGGTGAGGGGCAGGTGCTTGCCCGACCGCACGTAGAACGGCACGCCCGCCCAGCGAGGGTTGTCCACCCACATGCGCAACGCGAAGAAGGTCTCCGTGGTGGAGCCGGGCCGTACCCCCTCCGTGCCGAGGTAGCCGTCGTAGCGGCCCCGGACGGCGTCCGCCGGTTCGAGGGTGCGCACGGCGCGCAGCAGACGCAGCTTCTCGTCCTTGACCACCGAGGCGTCGGTGGAGACCGGCGCGTCCATGGTGAGCAGGGCGAACAGCTGGAGGAGATGGTTCTGGAACACGTCGCGGACCGCGCCCGCCGCGTCGTAGAAGGAGCCCCGGTCGTCCACCCCGAAGTCCTCGGCCATGGTGATCTGCACGTTGTCCACGAAAGCCCGGTTCCACACGGGCTCCAGCAGGGTGTTGCCGAACCGGGTCACCGGCAGTCCCCGGACGGGTTCCTCACCGAGGAAGTGGTCGACCAGGTAGAGGCTCTCCGAGGGGAAGCAGGCCAGGAGCGCCCGGTGGAGTTCGCGGGCCGAGGCGAGGTCGTGGCCGAAGGGCTTCTCCACGACCAACCTGGCGTCGCGGTTGAGCCCGGCGTCCGCCAACGCGCGGGCCACCATGGTGAACAGGGCCGGAGGGACAGCCAGGTAGTGGGCGGTGTGGGTGCCGTCGGGCAGGACCCCGGCCAGGTCGGCGTAGGTGCGGGGGTCGTTGAGGTCGCCGGTGACCATGGTCATCCGGTCGGTCAGGGCCCGCATGACGGACTCGTCCACGGGGGTGGACCCGTCGGTCTCCGCGAGGTGCTCGGTGACCGCCTCGCAGGTCCGGCGCCGCAGCGCGTCGGTGTCCCAGTCCGAGAGGGCCACCCCGACGATCCGGGCGCGCAGCTCCCCCCGTTCCACCAGGTGGTAGAGGGAGGGGAGGAGGTACTTCCTGGCGAGGTCACCGGTCACCCCGAAGATCACCAGGGTGTCGGCGTTGGGTCCCGTGGTCATGCTGTCCCCTCGTCGGCGGCCGGTGCGCGGGCCGCGCACGTTGGCGGAGGTACCCGGTTCGGGGAGGTGCCGTGCCCAAGGGCGGGCCAAGAATGGGTGACCCGGGGCGATCCGGGGCGGCGGCGCGAGGGCTCCTCCCCGCGTCCAGGAGCCCTGGGGCGGCGCGGCGGCGCGGGGGATCAGTGCGGGTGAGCCACCAGGTGTCGCACCCACGCCCAGGACGTCGCACGCGCGGCGGGCCGCCGTTCGGCGCACACCCACAGGGGAGGGCGGTCGTCGTCACTTACGGATGCCGTCGGTCGGCGGTGTGGGTCGCCGCGCCGTGGGCGCCGCCGGTTCACGGACGGGGAGAGGGTGCCGCGCCCCGGGAGTCGAGCCAGGCGCGGACCGCCGCCTTCACCTGCGGGGTGAGGTCGGTGTCCGCGTACTCCTCCGCAGGAACCCAGCGGAAGTCCGTGTGCTCCTCGGAGAGCACCACGTCCGCCCCGTCGTGGGGGAGGGCGAAGGTGAACTGGCGCTTGCGGTACCCGTGCCGGGACACGTGGTCGAACCAGGTCACGAAGGGTTCCAGGGGGAGCGGTCCGGGTGCCCGGCCGATCTCCTCCCGCACCTCCCGTGCGAGCCCGTCCAGGATCGACTCGCCGGGGTCGACCCCTCCCGAGGGCAGGCTCTCCGCTCCGGGAAAGGAGGTGTCGTCGTCGCGGCGGCGCAGCAGCAGGATCTCCCGCCCGGAGTCCCGGTGCACGATCGCGCCCGCCGAGTACCGGTCGATCCCGTGCGCGCGGGCCCGTGCGGCGAGGTCGGCGAAGGCCGTGTGTTCCGTGGATTCCATGGGAGGACCGTACCTAGAGCAGCGGGACCGGCTCGGGACCGGCTCCGGCGGGGGACCGGAGCCGGCCCCGACGGTCTACCGGGAACCGATGATGCGCAGGGCCACCAGGGTGGCGAGCATCCACGCGACTCCGGCCACGACCAGCGTGACGGTCGCCGGTGCTCCGACGACGTGGGCCAGGCCGCCGAGCGCGAGAGGGGGAAGAACGGTTCCGCCCAGGGCGAGCAGCGCGGCCGACGCCCGCTCCGTCGGGGAGCCCGCGCGGGCCCGCCCCTTGAAGCGGGCCGAGACTCCTTCGGCGCTGAGGCTCGCCTCCATCCCGTAGGTGAAGGGGGTTCTGTCGATGTCGACGTCCGCCCGCGAGCGCGGTGCCTCCTCGTCCAGACGGAGCTCCGTCACCTCTGGTTCTTCCCGAGTTTCCCGCTCCCGTGGGAGCCGTGCCCGGGGGTCTCCCATGAACGAACCTCCAGCCGTTGGCGTACAGGGGGATGGTGCCGCTCTCTGGGTCGATGGAGGTCCAGGTCGGCACCGGTGACGCCGTAGCGCCGAGTGTCCACGCTCAGTAGCGTATCATCGAGGCGATGAAAGCGCATCAGATGCGATGATGAATGATGTATTGACGATGCTCACCTGTCACCTGTTAGGATCTTGTTAGCCTTACCAAAGATGCGGAAGTGGGGGAACGCCGATGGTCGGGATCAACCCGTGGACGTGTCCCGGCCCGTGCCGCTGCCGGAGCCGCCGCCGTGTCGAGGCGGCCGACCCTCCGTGCGAGCCCTGTCGTTTCCCCGTGCCGCCCGCGCCGTCCCCCGCGCGGTGTCTCCGGCACGCTCCGAGTTCGTGTTTCCCGCGACTCCTCGCGGACGCCCACCGCAGTCAAGCCAGAGATCGAGGTCGTGTCATGTCACCCAAGGGCACAGGAACTGAACTGACCGACGCCTCCCAGGGTCGGGGCCGGTCCGCCGGGAGGCGAGTCGCCGGGTCCCCGGCGCGTGTCACCGTCAACCTGACGTCGCGCTCCACCAAGGCGCTGGACCAGGCCGTGGCCGCCACGGGCGACACCCAGACCGACGTCATCAACCGCGCCCTCCAGGTGTACGCCTACCTCGAGTCGGTCATGGCCGAGGGCGACCGCGTCTTCGTCGAGAACCCGGACACCAACGAGCGGGAGCGTCTGCGCTTCTTCTGAACCCCTCCCTTCGTCGCGCCCGGAGTCCCCGGGCGCCCACCGCCCGTGCCCCGACCGTGAGCACCGAGTGTCCACACCACCGCAGCCCGGTCGGGCGCACGCACGTCGACGGTCGACGGAGGACGAACGCCCCCGCTGACCTCCGCCCCGACGAAGTACACCGTCGCCCCGCCCCGGGTCCGGAGGCCGCCCCGCCTCAGACCCGGAGGAGGGTGAGGTAGGCGAAGCCCAGGGTCTCCCGCTGGCCGTGCACGCGCGCGTGACGGTGCCGGTCGGCGCGGTCGCGGACCTCCTCGAAGTCCGGCGATCCGGGATTCTCCAGGAGCCAGTCCTCCCAGCCCAGGCAGTGCAGGTTCTCGAACTCGTCCCACTGGTCCACGGTGGTCTCGGCCAGCGCGATCAGCCGGAACCCGTGCGCGAGGGCGAAGTCCACCAGCTCGGGCAGGGAGCGGTACTGCTCGCGCGGGATGAACGGCATGGCCGCCATCTCGATGTCGGTCGGGGGCCGCCTCCAGTAGCACTCCGCGAACGCCGCCCGCCCCCCGGGCCGGGTCAGGTCGGCCAGCGCCGCCAGGGCGTTGGCGGTGTGCGCCACCGGTTCGCCGCCCCACACGTGGCTGGCACCGATGTTGAGCACCACGTCCGAGGGCTCGCCCCGCCACGCGCCGACGTCCCCGGCCACGAGCTCGACCCGGTCGGCCAGCCCCCGCTCCTCGGCGTTGGCCCGGCCGAGCCGGACGTAGTCCTCGCTGAGGTCGATGCCGAACCCCGTCGCGGTGGGCTCGGTGGCCAGTGCGCGGAGCAGGAGCTCCGCCCAGCCGCAGCCGACGTCCACCACGTGGCGTCCGGCCAGGGGGCCGAGCGAGCGGATCAGCCGAACGGCCCGCTCGTCGTCGAGCGGGCCGTTGAAGTCGACGTCGCGGTACATGGGGGGAATCTCGGGGGTGGTCATCCGAGGATGATCACCCGAGCGGAGCCGCGCCGTCCACCGGTTTTCGCCGAGGAGCCGGGCGGGAGGGCGGGCGCCCCCGGGGAGCGTGGAGTATCGATCAGCCCCGAGTCCCGAGTCCCGAGTCCCGAGCGCCAAGCTCCAAGTCCCGAGTCCCGAGTCCCGAGCGCCAAGCCCCAAGCCCCGAGCGCCAGACTCCGAGCCCCGCACTCCGACCCGGACTCGGACCCGCTCCCGGACCCGCCTCAGCCCCGGCCGGGCCCGCTCCCCACCGGACCCCGCTGACTCAGCCCTCCCCGTGCCAGGCGTTCCACAGCTCCGCGTAGGAGCCGCCCCGGGCGAGGAGTTCGTCGTGGGTGCCGAGTTCGACGATCTCGCCTCCGTCCACCACGGCCACCCGGTCCGCGTCGTGCGCGGTGTACAGCCGGTGGGCGATCGCGACGACGGTGCGGCCCGCCAGGACGCCGGCGAGCGAACCCTCCAGACGGCGGGCCGAACGCGGGTCGATCATCGAGGTCGCCTCGTCCAGCACCAGGACCTGCGGGTCGGCCAGCACGACCCGGGCGAGCGCCAGCTGTTGCACGTGGGCCGGGTCCAGGGCGTCCTGCCCCGAGCCCACCCGCGTGTCCAGCCCCTCCGGCAGCGACCGCACCCAGGTGGCGGCATCCACCGCCTCCAGCGCCCGCCACAGCCGTTCCCGGTCCGCGCCGTCGTCCTCCAGCGCCAGGGCCAGGTTCTCCGCGAGGGTGCCCCGGAACACGTGGCTCTCCTGGCTGAGCAGGATCACCCGTTCCCGGCGTTCCTCCGGGGAGAGTGCGGCCAGGTCGACGCCGCCGACGCGGACGGTCCCGGCCCCGGGCAGGTACACCCCGGCCAGGAGCTTGCCGAGGGTGGACTTCCCCGCGCCGCTCGGCCCGACCATGGCCAGACGCTCCCCGGGGCGCAGATCCAGGTCGACGCCGCGCAGCACCTCGGTTCCGGGCGCGTATCCGAACCGCACGCCCTCGACAGCCACGGCTCCGGGTTCCCCGGTCTCGGGTTCGGCGCCGGTGCCCGGGGTCTCCTCGGTGCCCTGGACCCCCAGCAGGCGCCGCATCCCGGTGAAGCCCACCATCACGTTGTCGATCTGGTCGATCAGGTGCTCCAGCGGCCTGGACATCTGCACCGTCAGGAACACCGCCGTGGCGATCTGCCCCAGGGACAGCTCGCCCTGGACGTACAGGAACCCCGCGACCAGGAAGGTCGTCGCCGAGGTGAACATGTACGAGAACTCCAGGGGCGGGTACCACACGGTGCGCAACCAGAGCGTGTACCGCTCGGCCAGGTACGCGCGGCGCACGTCGGCGTCGGTCCGCAGGTCCTGCCACTCCTGGCGGCCCAGCGCCTCCAGGGTGTGCGCCCCCTCCACGGTGTCGGAGACGCCCTGGGTGAGCCGGGAGTAGGTGCCCATCTCGGCCAGGTAGCCCTCCGGGGCCCGCCGGGCGTACCAACGGGTGCTCACCCAGATGATCAGTGCCGACGGCAGCCACGCGAGCGCGAGAGCCGGGTGCAGGAAGACCTGGGCCACCAGGATGACCAGCACCGTCGCCCCACCCGTGGCGAACACGGGGAGCGACTCACGGACCATCACACTGAGGGAGTTGACGTCGCGCCCGGTCCGCGACACCAGGTCGCCGGTGCCCGCGCGCTCCACGGCGCCCAGGGGCAGCCGCAGGACCGACCGGACGAACTCCTCACGCAGTTCGGCCAGCAGTCCCTCACCGAAGCGGATGGACTGGGCCACGGCGGCCAACAGCAGGGCGGCGTTGACCAGCAGCGCCGCCACGATGGCGAGGGCCATGACGTCCACACGCGCCGGGGCGGCGCCGTCGCGGACGGCGTCGATGATCATCCCGAGCACCCACGGGGCGACCAGGGCGGCCCCCGTGGCCAGCGCGTACAGCACGACCACCAGGAGCAGGAGCGGTCCGTGGTCGCGGCCCGCGCGGCGGAGCCTGCGCCACACCAGGGGCGTGGGCGCCACCGGGAGGGCGGTCGGATCCACAGGGGCGGTGGGCGGTCCGCCGGGAAGGGAGGGCGCCGCGGGTCGGTCGGCCGGGGGCCGGGGTTCGGCGGTCCGGGTCATACCGTCTCCTCCTCCAGGGTCGTGCGCAGGACGGTGGCGGCGTAGGCGTCGTGGGTGCGGAGCAGGTCCCGGTGGGTGCCCTCGGCGGCCACCCGGCCCTCCACGAGGAACTGGACGTGGTCGGTGCGGTCCAGCAGGAGCGGGCTGGTGGTGACCACTCCGGTGGTGCGGTCGGCGCGGACCCCTCGGAGCCGTTCCGCGACGGCCGCCTCCGAATGCGCGTCCACGGCCGAGGTCGGTTCGACGAGGATCAGCACGTCCGGGTCCCGGAGCAGGGCGCGGGCCAGTCGCAGGCGCTGCTGCTGGCCGCCGGAGTACTCGCGGGCGCGTTCGGTGAGTTCGACGTCCAACCCGAGGGGGGACTGGGCGAGCACGTCCTCCGCCGAGGCGGCGCGGAGCATGGCGGTGACGTGCTCGTCGGTGCCCGCGCCCCCGGGGTCGAGCTCGTCACGCAACCGACCGGAGAACAGGTGGGCGTCGTTGGCGGCGACCAGCACGCGGCGACGGACCTCCCGCAGCGGCAGCGCGTCCAGGCGGACGCCGGACAGCTCCGCGCCGCCGCCGTCCCGGTAGCGGCCCAGCCGTTCGACCACGGGCGCCACGTCGGTCTGGTCCGCGCAGACCACGCCGGTGACCCTTCCGTGTGCCAGGAGCACCCCGCTCGTGGGGTCGTGCAGGTCGTGGGGTCCGGCGGGGGCCTCCGCCGGGGCCGCGGGCTCGGTGAGGTCGTGCTCCATCCCCAGGACCCGCACCACGCGGGCGGCGGCGACCCTGGCGGTCACCACGTCGGAGGAGAAGAGCATGAAGTAGCGGACGGCCGTGGACAGGGCGCCGGTGTAGCCGTAGAAGGCGACCAGCTGTCCCACGGTGATCTCACCGACCAGCGCCAGTCGGGCTCCGTACCAGACGATCCCCACCAGGAGCAGGCCCGGGTACAGGGTGCGGACGGCCTCCAGCGCGGCGTCCATCCATCCGACCCGGACCCCGGCGGCCCGGACCCGCTGCGACTCGGCGCGGTACCGCTCACCGGTCGAGCGTTCACCGCCCACCCCGCGCAGGACCCGCAGCCCGGCCACGAGGTCGGTGGCCCGCGTGGTGAGTTCGGCCTGGCGGTCGCGGTGGGCGTGCGTGCGGTGGTTGAGCGGACGCAGCAGCGGGACCATGCCGACGACGATCAGCGGTACCGCCACCAGGACGATCAGACCGAACGTGACGTGCGACGTGAGCATGAGGAAGGCGACCACCAGGACCGCGACCACCGACGAGACGAACAGGTTGGAGCGCTCGTAGACCTCACCGATCCGGTCGATGTCGTCGGTGCCGACCGCCACCACCTCGCCTGTGGGCAGCCGCCGGGTGAGCGTCGGCCCCAGCCGTGAGGAACGGCGGGTGATCACCTGCATCGTCCGGTAGGCGCAGGCGTACCAGTTGAAGCAGCTGGCCCGCTCGTACAGGGGGGTCAGTGCCGCGCCTCCCACCGCGCACAGACCGATGAGCGCGAACCAGTACAGCAGGGTGCCGTACCCGCCCTCCGCCAGCCCGGCGTCGAGCGCGGCGCCGAGCACGAAGGACACCAGGATCGTGCAGAGGTAGTACGCGGAGGCGACCAGGGAGGCCCAGGTCAGGGAGGGCCACTCCGTCCGGGCGAGCCAGAGCAGGAAGCGGTCGGCGGAGCGGTGGTCCGGGTCGCCCGGAGGCTGGGGAAGTGCGCGCACGATTACCGAACCTAACCAGGGAGACCGGAGGAGGCCACTGGTTTTCTCGCGTCCCGCGCCATGGTGGCTCAGGGGATTCTCCGGGTGTTCCCGGATGGTGCGCGGGGGTGCCGGGAGGTGAGGCTGGTGTCATGAACGACATCCCCTCCGCCCGGCCGGGCCTCCCCCTGCGGATCGGGGCCGTCACCGCCGGTGCCGTCCTGCTGTGGTCCGGGCTGCTCCTGGTCAACGACCTGTTGCTCACCGAACCGGGGAGTCGGGGCAACGCCGCGCACTGGGCCAACGCCGTGGTCATCGCGGTCCTCGGGACCGCGCTGGTCTGGGCGGCCCGTCGGTACCTGGACCGCCGTCCGTGGTCCGGCCTGGGACTGACCGGCCCGCGCGACGCCTGGTGGCCGTTCCTCGTGGGCGCGCTCTCCTGGCTGCTGCCCGCGGCCGTGGGCCTGGGGGTGGCACTCGCCCTCGGAGCGTCGGTCACCCCGGCCGTGCCCCTGACGGAGATCGTGCTCTCCCTGGCGGCCCTCACCGTCCTCGTGCTGCTCTACGAGGCGGTCCCGGAGGAACTGATCTTCCGTGGCTACCTGTTCCGCAACCTCACCACCGCGATGTCGGCGTGGGTGGCGATGTTCGCGCAGGCGGCGCTGTTCACCCTGTGGGGGACGGGTCTGTGGGTCCTCACCGGAGGGTGGGACGTCCTCGCCGAGCGGCTGCCGTTGTTCCTCGGCATGGGCGTGGTGCTGGGCTGTCTGCGCGTGGTCACCGGGAACGTCTGGGCCTGCGTGGGCTTCCACCTGGCCTTCCAGGTCGCGGCCCAGGGGCTGCTGAACTGGGACCTGTTCGAGGTCGGCGGCCTGGACACGGTCATGGGCACCGTCTTCCTGCTGCCGTTCGCGCTCGGGGTCACCGTCACCATGCTGTTCCTGCGCGACACCGGTACCTGGTCCGGTCGGGTTCCCGACCCCGTGTTCGCCCCGGGGGAGCGGACCGCGCCCTAGGGGAGTTCGCCGCGCTGGTGGAGGAGCTCGACCAGGTCGCGCACGGCCGGGGCGCACTGGTCGCGTTCGGCGTGGGAGATCCACACCGCCTCCACGATCTCGTTGTCCGGCACGATCTCACCGTCGTGCTCGGCGGAGTAGCAGACCAGCCGCACACGGGTGCCGGGCGCCTGGGCGTGCGCCTCCTGGTCGATCTCCGCGACCAGGCGGAAGGTGCCGGGCCGCAGGACCACGCTGACCTCCTCCAGGGTCTCGCGGGCCACCGCCTCCTCGTCGGTCTCGCCCGGCTCACGCTTGCCGCCGGGGACGTACAGGAGGTCCCTGTCCTCGGGGCGCACGCACAGCAGGCGGCCGTCACGGACGTGGGCCCAGGCCAGGGCCTCGATGACGGCGGGGGGCGTTGAGGGGAGCGGGTTCGCTGACATGTGGCCACTTTAGGTCGCGGTGCGTGAGGGCGAACCGCCGACCCGTGGTGACCTGAGCCACTAATCTCGTCATGCGTACACCCACGGCCCGCACCGGCCGGGCCACGGCGAGAGTGGACGAACATGGCAGCCTCCCCTTCCGGAACCGGGCCCGGTACGGGCCCCGACCCCTCGGCCGCGCGATCCGAGGAGGACGTCCTCCCCCTCCTCGCGGAGAGCTCCTGCGGCGGTGTGCCGCCCCAGACCACCGAGCAGCGCGAGGAGCGCGAACGCGCCCACAACCTCCACAGCGCGGCGATCGGCGCCTGCCTGGCGCGGGCGGAGAAGGACCCCGCACTGGTCGAACGGGCGCGGCTCCTGCTCTCCGAGGAGGCGCGCCTGCCCTTCATGACGGCCGACGAGGTCGCCCGCGCCAACGCCGAACTCTCCCGGACCCTCCGTGAACTCCGCGCCGACCCCGCGCCGCGGCCCTCGGGTGCCACCCCGGAGGACCTCGGCCGCGAGCTCACCGACGCCGAGCAGGACGCCCTCTTCGACCTCGCGCTGCGCGACCGACTCACCGGGGTCCCGCGGGAACACCCCCGGCTGCTGCTCCTCGGAGGCCAGCCCGGCTCCGGCAAGTCCACCCTCCAGCGACTCCTCCTGCCGGTCCTGCCGCCGGGGACGGTCAGCTACGACGGTGACGACCTGCTGCCGCTCTCGCCCGACTACGAGTGGTCCATGACCGTGGACGACCGAGCCGCCTCCACCTCGGTGTCCGCGCAGGTCGGCGGGGTGCACCGGCGGGCCATGGAACACGTGCGGCGGGGCCGCCACGACGTCGTGTGCAGCCACCCGCTGGGGCGCGCGGACTGGGCCGCCCAGTGGGTCCACGGTTTCCGGGAGGCCGGGTACCGGGTGGAGGTCGGCTTCGTGGCCACGCACGCCTCCAACAGCCGGTTCTCGATGGTCGACCGCCACGAGCGCGCCACCCGCGACCAGGGATTCGGCCGCTGGCTCCCGGAGATCCACCACGACCGCTTCTACCTGGGCGTGCCCAACACCATCGAGTTCCTGGAGACCCACCACCTCGCGGACTCGGTGTACGTGCTCTCCCGTGAGGGCGAGGTCCTGTACGCCAACCACCAGCGCGGGGGCGCGTGGCGCTCGGAACCCTTCGGGCGGATCGCACTGGAGGCCGAAAGGGGCAGACGCGAGCTCTGGCGCTCGGAGGACGCGCCCTAGGATCGCTCCCCATGGACATCTTCTCCGCGAACCCCCTCCTGGTCCGCCAGCCGAAACGCTTCATGGTCGACGTCTCGGACTACGAGATCCACGACCAGTTCGGACGACAGATCGCCTGGGCACGGGAACAGGGCGCGGGCGGCGGCGTCCAGGTGCTGCGGCAGCTCTCGCGCAACACCGGCGGCTTCGAGAGGCTGGTGCACGTCACCGACCTCCACGGGGCGGTCCGGCTCGTCATCCGGAAGCACTGGTCCTGGATGACCGCGACCACCAGCGTGAGCCTGCCCAACGGCCACCCGGTGGGCAGCATCGAGCAGGACCTGAAGTTCTTCGGGGCCGCGTTCACGCTGATGGACGCGTGGAAGAGGCAGATCGGCGCGATCGAGGGCGACTTCGTCAGCCGGGACTTCCGGATCAACGACCACAACGGGCACGAGGTGGCGCGGGTCGACCGCAGGCTGCCCGACCTCGGAGAGATCCTCACGGCCGCGGACAGCTACGCGCTGCACCACCGCTACCCCTCCCTCCCGGATCCGTTGCGGACCCTGGTGGTGGCCTCCGCGATCGCGATCGACCTGGTCCTGCGTGAGGGAAAGTGATCCGGCCGGCCTAGTTCTCCAGGCGGGCCATCGCGGCGCGGTCCTCCTCCCCGAACCGCTCCTCCAGCTCCTCGGGTGAGGCGTCCAGGTCGATCCGGGAGAGCGGCACCCCGCGCGCGGACTCGATGGCGCCCAACCGCCGTAGGGCGCGGTCGCTCGCGTACTCCAGGAGCTCGCCCGGGGGGAGCTCGTAGCGCTGGGCGGCCGGGTCGCTCGGCGGGACGTCGCCGTCTCGGACGGTGCCCATGACGTGGGGCAGCAGCTCGTCGAGGCGCTCGCTCACCACGTCCCAGTTGCGGTCGTCGGCGGCCACGTGGCGCCGACAGGTGAAGGTGCCCCAGGCCATGTGGCGGCGCTCGTCGTCACCGATGTGCCTGATGATCCGGCGCATGCCCGGGAAGATGTCGCGGACGGTGCACACGTGGTTCCAGGCGTAGTAGCCGGTCAGCGCGAGGGACCCCTCGATGACGTGGTTGTAGGTGACCGAGGCGCGCACCTGGTTGCGGGGACCGGGGTCGTCCAGGAGGGCGTCCAGCGAGCGGGGGAGCTCGTCGTAGAACAGGGCGCGGTACCCGGGGTTGGTGTCCACGTACGCGTGGAGGTCCTCGCGGACACCGATGGCGTCCAGCCAGAGCCGGAAGGCCTGGACGTGCCTGGCCTCCTCGAAGGCGAACTGGGTCAGGTACATCTCGTCGCCCAGGCGGCCCTCGGCGGCCATGGCGCGCAGAAAGGGCTGGAGGTCCTCGGTGACCGCTTCCTCGCCCGCTGCGAAGAGGGCGCACAGCCGCAGGACGCGGGTGCGCGCCTCCTCGTCGAGGCTCCGCCAGTCCTCGGCGTCCTGGGAGAGGTCGATGTCGGCCGGGTTCCAGAACCGCGCGTTGCCCTTGGCGAACAGCCGGAGGGGGAGCGAGTCCCAGTTGAGTCCGCCGCCGCGAAGGGAGTGGAAGCCGTCGCGGCGCTCGGTGGCCGGTGCCTCGGTCATGAGGGGTACCTCCGTCGGGTGTACTGCCCCTCATGATTGGACACGGAAGGGGTTCGTGTAAAGCCCTGGAAGTGTCCTGGGTCACCCGAATCGCGAACCCGGTTCGGCTCCCTCGGGCGGCCCCGATACCGGCTGTGGCACCCGGCGATCCGGCCCCGCCGAAACGGTACGGTCAGGGGAGTACGACCGCATGAACGATCCGATCGGGGGACGACGTGTTCTGTGGTGATCCCGGCAGTTCCGGCTACGCCGCGTGCGCCGCCCAGTCCCAGCTCTTCGCGCTGGCCTCGGTGATCCCCGCGCTGCTCGGCCTCGCCCTGCTGTTGGCCGCCTTCACCGCGCCCTCGGTCCGGGGCGACCGCCTGCTGCGCACCCGGACCCTCACCTACTCCCTGATCGCCTGGGGCATCGCCGCCGGTACCTACGTGATCGGCGTCCTGCCCTCGCTCTGACCCGGGCGTGTCACCCGCTCAGTTCTCCTCCTCCGCGAGCAGGTCGCCCGCGTCCGCGATCCGGTACGCGTACCCCTGCTCGGCCAGGAACCGCTGCCGGTGCGCGGCGTAGTCCTGGTCCAGGGTGTCCCGGGCGACCACCGCGTAGAAGCGGGCGGTCCGACCGTCCGCCTTCGGGCGCAGCACACGGCCCAGCCGCTGCGCCTCCTCCTGACGGGAACCGAACGACCCCGACACCTGGACCGCCACCCCCGCCTCGGGGAGGTCGATCGAGAAGTTGGCGACCTTGGACACCACCAGGGTGCGCAGCTCACCCGCGCGGAAGGCGTCGAAGAGGCGCTCGCGCTCCTTGTTGCGGGTCTCGCCCTTGATCACCGGGGCGCCCAGCCGCTCACCGAGTTCGTCGAGCTGGTCGATGTAGGACCCGATCACCAGGACCTGCTCCCCCGGGTGACGCTCCACGATCTGGCGCACCACGGTGGTCTTGGTCTCCGAGGACGCGCAGAACCGGTACCGGTCCTCCGGCTCGGCGGTCGCGTACGCCAGCCGCTCGGACTCGGTCAGGTCCACCCGGACCTCCACGCAGTCCGCCGGGGCGATCCACCCCTGGTTCTCCATGTCCTTCCACGGGGCGTCGTAGCGCTTCGGCCCGATCAGCGAGAACACGTCGCCCTCCCGGCCGTCCTCACGGACCAGCGTGGCGGTCAGCCCGAGGCGGCGGCGGGCCTGGAGGTCGGCGGTCATCCGGAAGATCGGCGCGGGCAGCAGGTGCACCTCGTCGTAGACGACCAGGCCCCAGTCCCTGGCGTCGAACAGCTCCAGGTGCGTGTACACGCCCTTCCGGCGCGCCGCCATCACCTGGTAGGTCGCGATGGTGACCGGCCGGATCTCCTTCCGGGTCCCCGAGTACTCACCGATCTCGTCCTCGGTCAGGGACGTCCGCTTCAGCAGCTCGGTCTTCCACTGGTGCACCGACACGGTGTTGGTCACCAGGATCAGCGTCGTCGCCCCGGTCATCGCCATCGCGGCCGCGCCGACGATGGTCTTGCCCGCGCCGCAGGGCAGCACGACCACGCCGGAGCCGCCCGCGTGGAAGCTCTCGGCGGCCTCACGCTGGTACCCGCGCAGTTCCCAGTCGCCGTCCGCGAGGTCGATGGCGTGCGCCTCGCCGTCCACGTACCCGGCCAGGTCCTCGGCGGGCCAGCCGATCTTCAGCAGGGCCTGCTTGAGGTTGCCGCGCTCGCTGGGGTGGACGGAGACCGAGTCCTCGCTGAGCCGATCGCCCAGCATGCCCTTGACCTTCTTCGCCCGGACGACCTCCTCCAGGACGGCGCGGTCCGAGGACTCCAGGACCAGGCCGTGCCGGGGGTCACCGACCAGTCGGAGCCGCCCGTAGCGGTCCATGGTCTCCGCGATGTCCACGAGGAGCGAGTGCGGCACCGGGAACTTGGAGAAGCGGATGAGCGAGTCCACGACCTGCTCGGCGTCGTGCCCGGCGGCGCGCGCGTTCCACAGGGCCAGCGGCGTGATCCGGTAGGTGTGCACGTGTTCGGGGGCGCGTTCGAGTTCGGCGAACGGCGCGATGGATCGGCGGCACTCCGGGGCGAGTTCGTGGTCGATCTCTAGCAGGAGCGTCTTGTCGGACTGGACGATCAGGCAGGACACACGGGGCCTTCCGGCGGGAACGGGCACGGTCACGGGGACGAGGGTGGCCCCAGGTGCAACACGGGAACCCCTCCGATCATGCCCGTCCCGGGGTGGGGTTCGTTACGGAACGCCCCGGCGGAGGTCGGCGCGGGTCAGGCCCCCAGATAGAGGAGCATGGACGCGATCACCATCACCGGCAGCAGGAACACCACCGAGAACGCGGTGTAGGCGAAGGTGCACGTCCACGTGTAGCGGATGTACCGCTCCACCGCGTCCGTGTCGGGCACCTTCGTCAGGGCCATCACGCCCAGGACGATCCCGGGGACGTTGGCGAAGAGGACGAAGAACCACAGGCCCAGGGCGACACCGAGGACCTGGACGACCAGTGTGCTCACCGCCACGAGCAGGGCCGCGACCGCGCCGCCCACGCGGGGAGGCGGGCCGGACGGGGGCGGGGGTCCCGCCGGAGGTCGGCGTACCGGAGCGACGGTCTGGTACGCGGCCGGGCCGGACGGGGGCGGCGGGGGCGTCGGGGTCGCCCGGTCCGGTGGCGCTGACGGGCGCGCGGCGGGTGTGTTCGCGGGCAGGCCCGACCCGGAGACGGAGGCCCGCCCCCGCTCCCAGAAGGCCCTGGGGTCGTTCCGGTCACCGTTCACCGCTGGTCCGTGCCCCCTCACGCCGATCACCGTGTCTGTGGTCGCATACCCGCCCCACTCGGGTGGGACGCGGACGAACCCGTACGCGTTGCCCCAAACCGGGGTCAGAAGTTGACCACGGGAACGATCTGCTGGATCCAGCCGCCCGCCTGGGTGAACATCACGAAGGTCAGCACGAGCATCACGAAGAACATCACCCCCGCCGCCCCGAGGCAGTACCAGGAGTAACGGGTCAGGACCTCGGCCTGATCGGGGCGGCCCCGGTCGCGGGCGTGCGCGGCCCGCACCGCGAAGGTGATCCCGGCGATCCCGAAGATCCAGTTCATGCAGCACAGCGCGGTCGCCGCGTGCAGGATGAGCGCCATCGTGGAGCTGTTGGCGCCGCCCGTCGAACCCGAGGGGGCCGGTGCGTGCCGGTCGTCGTCGCGCTCGGGCGCCCGGTCCCGGCCCTCGGAGACGCGGTCCTCGCGCGCCCGATCACGGGGGGAGGAGGCTCCGGGGGGCAGCGGTGCGTTGCTCATGGGGTGTCCCTCGGTGTCGGTGATCGACCTACGCCACTCTAGCCCGCCGACCCCGTCGGCGTTCCGGACGCGTCAGTCGGAGGGGGCCAGCTCGGCCACCCCGGTGATGCGGTGGATGGCGAAGCGGTGCACGGCGTCCCGGGTCGTGTCGTAGGCCGTGAGGAAGCCGCCGTCCACGCTGGAGGGCTCGACGATCCGACTGACCTGGCGGCCGTCGGTGTCGGTGTAGCCGATCCACACACGGCGCTCGGCCACAGCGGCCTCCGAGAGCACCTCCATGACGGCCGAGGCCCGGGACCCGGCGGTGCCCCCCTCCGGCAGGGCCACCGGGACGCGGGCGACGTTGGCGGCCTCGTCCCCGGCCCGAAGGGCGCGCACGGTGGCCCGGGTGAGCTCGGGGGTCGGAGCGCCCTCCACGGTGGACGAGGGGTCCGGTTCGGCCCGGCGTACCTCGGGGCGGTTGAGGCGCATCGTGCCGTCGCCGCTCTCCGGCACCGGGTGGTAGCCCAGCTGGCGCAGGCGCTCGGTGAGCGCGGCGCGGTTCAGCCCGCTCACCACCACGGTCGGCGCCAGGAGCAGGAGTTCGAGGTCGGCGGCCCGGCGGTCGGAGACCAGCTCGGTCAGCAGCGCGGGCTCGTCGCAGCGCAGGTAGCTGGCGGCCGTGCCGGTGCGCAGCCTCCCGTGCCTGCGACCGGCGTCCGAGACCAGGTAGCGCAGGGCCTGCGGCAGCGGGGTACGGGAGTGGCGTTCCAGCAGCGCGGTGATGTCGGAGACCCCGCGCCCGGCGTCCAGCGCACGGCGCACGGAGTCCTCGGTGAAGCGGTACACGGTGGCGCCGCCGGTGGACTCCACGTCCGCGACCAGCGCGAGCTCCCGGGCGAGCTCGGGGACGAGCGGCCCCGGCGCCACGGCGGTGAGGTCGCCCTGCACGAGCACGTAGTCCAGGGGCTGTGGCAGCTCGGCGGAGAGCAGGCGCGCGGCGGTCTCCTCGGCGTCCTCGGCGAGCCCGAGCAGGGGTCGCGTGTGCTCGGCCAGTGCCCCCAGCCCGGTGAGGCCGAGGGCGGCCGCCTCGGTCAGGGCGGCTCCCACGAGATCGGTGTACACGGGGGACTGGCGGCGGGGGCGGTGCCAGGCCAGCCGCTCCCGGAGCGAGTCCTCGCTCGGGGCCAGGTCCGGGCCGGCCTCGCCCAGCTCGGTGAGGAGGTCGCGCCGGGCCTGCGGGGCCGCGGGTCTGACCAGCCCGGGGCCGAGCACGTTGCGCACGCGCCCGCCCGCGTCACGGGAGCCCGTCAGCGAGGCCACCCGGTCCGAACCCAGCCACGACCGGACCAGGAGCAGCCACCGTCGTTCCGGGGCGCGCTCGCGCCACAGGTCGTACTCGCGGGTCGGCAGCCACTCGCCCGCGACCCGGTGGTCGGTGCCGATCAGCCCGGCGGCGCGGACCACCTCCAGGTACAGGGCGGCCGTGTCCTCGTCGGTGTCCATGGCCTGCGCGGCCCGGCGCAGGTCGCGGACGCCCAGCCCGCCGTTGCGCAGGACGGCGGCAGGCTCCTCGGTCCACCGCTCCAGCAGCTCCTCGACAGCCCGCAGCACGGTGAACGCCTGTCCGGCGGCGGCGCGGGCGACGGCGTCGGGCGGGACCGGACGCCCCTCGAAGGCGGGCGGGGCGGTGTCGACCTCGCGGAACAGCACGCCGGAACGCAGGTGGAGGCCGACCTCGCGGGGCAGGGTCAGGGTGTCGTCACCGGTCGCCACGAGCAGGCCCCGGGCGATGAGGGTCTCGACCGGGGAGGCGGCCGTGGCCAGGTCGACCTCCCGGCGGGCGTCGCTGACGGTGCCGTTGGGCGGTCCCCAGGCCAGGTTGTCCAGCAGGCGCCGCGCGGGCGCCCCGACCTGGCCGGTCAGGGCGGCGAGCCGTCCGGGGTCCGACAGCGCTGTGGCGACCGTCTCCACGGCGCTGCTGGCGGTGCTGTGCGGGACGAGGTCGCGGGCCAACCGGCGGACGGCCTCGTGGGGGAGCGCCGCCAGGAGGGCCCGTGCGGGCGGCCCCAGCTGGGCGGGGTGGGGCAGGAGTTCACGGAGCACCTGGACGGGGCGCAGCCGCCCGTGGTCCGGCCAGATCAGGGCGAGGGAGAGCAGGGTGTCCAGGGCCGCGTCCAGCGGTTCCGTGCCCCGACCGTCGCCGGGGGACAGCCCGAGCCCGTGGGCGAGCTCCGCGGGCTGGGCCCCCACGGGCTCGGAGAGCCGGTCGTCGCCGAGCGCGACCACGGACTCCAGGACCTGGAGCGTGAACCGGTCGAGCCGTTCCAGCGCGCGCAACGCCGCGTTGCGCGAGGTCGCGCGGTGGGCCAGGGCTCCGATGTCGGCCGGGACCGGCTGCGCCAGGTCCGGACGCGCGTCCAGGAGGGCGGTCAGCTCGTCGTCCGAGCGTGAGCGCAGCCAGGCAGTGAACGTGGGGGGCCGCCCCGGCGGATCGCCGTCGGGGCCGCCCGTGCCCCGGTCGGACCCGGGTGGCGCGTAGTCGGTCATCGGATCAACGCTAAGTGATCGGGCGGGGAGGAGCACACCCCCACGCGCGAACCCCCGGTGCGGCGGCGACCACACCCGTCGCGGGTGAGTGGGTGGAGGAGGGCACCCGGGCCAGCCGCGCCGCCGGAGCCGGGGCCCTGTCCCTGGCCCTGACGATGCTGACCCTGGCGGTGCTCACCCCCCTCGGTGAGGAGTTCCTGTTCCGCGGGGTCGTGACCACGGTGCTGCTGCGCTACGGCGCGTTGGTCGGTGTCGTGGGCAGCGCGGTGGTGTTCGCGCTCATGCACGGCGTCAACGAGGTCCTGCCCGCGGCGGTGATCGTGGGGCTGATCGCCGCCGAGCTCTACCGGCGCAGCGGATCGATCTGGCCCGGGGTCCTCATGCACGCGCTCTACAACGCCATCAGCCTCGCGCTGCTCGCCCTCGCGGCCATGGCGGCCTGACTCCCGCGGGGGGCCGTGCCGAGCTGGCCGCGTCCCTCCTCGCGGACCCCGGAACGAGCGAGGACGCCCCGGGGTCCGCGCGGTGGCGGGGTTCGTCCGGGCAGGTCGAACGGGTGCCACCCCGGGAGGCGCTCACGCGGTGTGAACCGTATGGGGGGAGAATTCCTGGACCGAAACGGAGGGGGAGGGTTAAAAGGCAGGTCAATGTCGGCCAATATGGGGCCATGACCCAGCGCTCGGAACAAGTGGTACTCGACTATCTCTCCGAGGTCGGACTCGCGCTGTACGGTCGTGTGACGCCCCGGGAACGGACCGCCTACCTCGCCAGCCTGCGGGCGCGCATCGACGAACGTCGCGAGGCGGCCGACCTCGACGACGTCGACACCGTACGGCGTATCCTCCGTGGCTTCGGATCCCCCGAACACCTCGTGCGGGAGGAGCTCACCGGCCAGGCGGTCGACCTCGAGGACGACGAGATGATCCCGCCCAAGCCGCGGCACGCCGACCGTCCGCCACCGCCCTGGCGGGGCGGCCCCAACCAGGGGTTCATGTCCCTGCTGGAGGGGCCCAGCCAGACCGACCTGCGCATGGACGGCAGGGTCGCCCGCAAACCCGGGGTGACCCGCAACGGCCTCATGATGCTCCGGCACCACCCGCCCGAGGCCGTGGCCCTGCTCATGCTCGTCCTCGCCGGAGTGTGGTGGGACGTGGCCTTCCTGTGGGTGCTCGGCGCCGCGCTCATCGTGCTCAGCCAGGTGTGGAACGCCCGGGACAAGTGGGTCGGTGCGGGGCTCCCCCTGCTGGCCTGCGTGGTCGGCACGGCGCTGTGGACGGGTGAGGCGAAGTTCGTCGACCAGTACATCCAGCAGGCCCTGCCCGCCACCGGGGTCCCCGCGCTCGGTCTCACCTCGCTCGCGTGCGTGCTGTACCTCTTCCCGAAGGCCGCCCGCGCGGCCCGGGTCGCGGACCGTTCCGTGCGGAGCTGATCGGTCGGGGAACCCGAACGCCCCCGAACCGGTCCGTTCCGTCATTGGTTGGCAAACCCTGGGGAATAACCTTTTCCGGTCGGCCCGTTGGCGCGTATCCGCGGACGTCGGGTCGGGTATTCATGTCGGTACACCGCCGCTGTCGCATCGAGGCGGTGCACGACAGGTGGTCCGGCCTCCAGCTCGGGCACCGGCTCGTCGACGACGTCCCTGACTCCGCCGAGTCCCGTCCCACACTCCGCACCCAGCGGTGACGGGGCGCCGTCGACGCCACGAGGCCCGGGTGAGCCGTATCCGGGCCTCGTTCCGTGTTTCCGGGCCAGGGGCGGAGCGGTGGAATCGGACCCGCCCATAATCCCTCGCCTTGGTGAGCCCTCGGGCACTAATCTGGAACCACCCATGGAAACCAGGGGCCGCCCGGGGCGGGGGAACAGGTGGACCATCGTTTCCTACGTCGCGCGCGCCCGTCAGTGAAAGCATGAGGTCTCTACGTGCCCACCGGCAAGGTCAAGTGGTACGACGGCGACAAGGGTTTCGGCTTTCTCACCCAGGACGATGGCGGTGAGGTGTTCGTGCACTCCACCTCGCTGCCGACCGGAACCACCACCCTGAAGCCCGGCCAACGGGTCGAGTTCGGCGTGGCCGACGGGCGCAAGGGCGCCCAGGCGCTCCAGGTCAGACTCCTGGACACGCAGCACTCCGTGGCGAGGGCGCGCCGCAAGAAGCCCGACGAGATGGTGCTCATCACCGAGGACCTCATCAAGCTCCTGGAGAACGTCTCCAACGGCTACCGGCGCGGCCACCACCCCGACAGGCGCGAGGCTGCCCGGGTCGCCGCCGTGCTGCGCGTGGTGGCCGACGACCTGGAGGCCTGACGACCCCCGGGGTACCTGGTCAGGGGCCGTGGCGGACGCGTTCGGCGTCCACCACGGCCTTTTCGGCGCCTCGGGACCCTTCGATCGCGCCCGGTGTCCGCTGGCCGAAAAAACGGGTGACTTTCTGTCCCGAACCCCCGGAATCACGGTCGGTGGGCGCCCAGATCACCCGTATCCGCCGTCCCTGGTGGCACAAGACTCCGTCATGAGGTCGTATCGGCCGAACCTTGACCCGCGTTATGGTCAAATCGGTGCCCGCGATCAGTGAGAATGGTGAACGTGAGCCCTTCTCGACGTTCTCCTGTACCGGACAAAGCATGTGTCGACGCGGTGGATCTGGCCCGCTCGGTTGCGGCGGAGGTCGGGCGACCCGAATGGGTCGGTGAGCACCTCACCGCCCAGGTCGAGGACACGCGCCTGGTCACCCACTACTTCCAGTGCCTGGACCCCTCCTACCCGGGATGGACCTACTCGGTCACCGTCGTCCGCGCCTCGCGCGCCAAGGACGTCACGGTCAACGAGGTCGTCCTGCTGCCCGGCGAGGGTGCCCTGGTCGCTCCGAACTGGGTGCCCTGGAAGGAACGACTGCGCCCGGGCGACGTCGGTGTGGGGGACCTGCTCCCCACCGAAGAGGACGACGAACGCCTCGTCCCCGGCTACGCGCAGGTGCCCGACAGCGAACTCGACGCCGAGGGCATGGACAAGCAGATGGTGTGGGAGCTGGGACTGGGCCGACGCCAGGTCCTCTCCGAGGTCGGCCGCGAGCAGGCCGCGGAGCGCTGGTACAACGGCGAGCCCGGACCCCGCAGCCCCATCGCCACGGCCGCTCCGGCGGCCTGCGCCACCTGTGGGTTCCTGACCCCGCTCGCCGGTGAGCTGCGCCAGATGTTCGGCGTGTGCACCAACGAGTACGCGCCCGACGACGGCAGGGTCGTGTCCCTCGACCACGGTTGCGGAGCCCACTCCGAGGTCCGCCGCCCCGGCCCGCAGAACGAGCCGGTCGCACCGGTCGTCGACGAGATGGGGTACGACCACATCGTCTTCGACGACACCACGGAACTGGAACTGGTCTCCAGCGACTCCTGACGAGCCGACCAACACGGGCAGATCCACCTGAACAACGGGCCCCGTCGCACACGCGGCGGGGCCCGTTCCCGTCCCCGCCCGGCGCGCACGCCACGCGGTCCCGACCGGACCCGAACCGCCGCGGTCGTGGGCTAGGGTCGACCTACCACCAAGCTCGCCCTGTCGCTCCCGGCACACCCGTGTCGGGTTGATCGGACCGCGCGCCCAGCGCAGGAGGAGACCACCATGGCCGATCCGGTGACCGCTTCGGTGGACGACACCTTCGACACGGCCGAACTGCGCCGCCGCGTGCTGTCGGCGTGGGCCGACGCGCCCGCCCGCTTCCGGGAGGACGCCAACGCCGAGGAGGACTTCGCGCTCGGCGGGTACCGCGACCGGGTCGTGGTCGAGCTCGCGCAGAACGCAGCCGACGCCGCCCGCCGCGCGGGGGTTCCCGGCAGGCTCCTCCTCGCCCTCGACGGCGACCGCCTCACCGCCGCCAACACCGGCGCCCCGCTGACCTCGGAGGGCGTGGAGTCCCTGGCCACGCTGCGGGCCTCCAGCAAGCGCGACGACCACGGTTCGGCGGGCCGGTTCGGGGTCGGCTTCTCCGCCGTGGTGTCACTCAGCGACGACGTCACCGTGGACTCCGGCGGCACCGCCGTGCACTTCTCCGCCGAGCGGGCCCGCGCGGTGGTCACCGACCTGCTCGACGCCGACGGCACCCACGCCGACCTCGCGGACGAGGTGGGCCGCCGTGCCGGGCACGTGCCCATGCTGCGCCTGCCGTTCGCCGCCGACGTCGTGCCCGAGCGCCCCGAGGGCGCCTACGACACCGTCGTCACGCTGGTCCTCCGCGACGAACGGGCCCGCGAACGGGTCCTGGAACTGCTGGACCGCACTGGGGAGGCGCTCCTGCTCGCCCTGGAGGGGATCTCCGAGGTGCGCGTCGTCGTCGACGGCGAACCGAGGACGCTCACCCGCGCTCCCGGCGACGACGGCAACGACCTGGTCACCACCCACAGCGACGCCGGGGGCAGCAGGGTCACGCCCTGGCGCGTGCTGCGCCGGTTCGGCGAGTTCGCCGCGCACCTGCTCGCGGACCGCCCCACGGAGGAACGCGAACGTTCCACGTGGTCGCTGACCTGGGCGGTGCCCGTGACCCCTGACGGAAGCGTGGCCACGCTGCCCGCCGACGTCGAGCACGTCGTGCACGCGCCCACCCCCACGGACACCGAACTCGACCTGCCCGCCGTGCTCATCGGCACGTTCCCGCTGGGCGCCGACCGGCGCTCCGTACAGCCGGGCGCCGCCACGGACCTCCTGCTCATGGAGGCGGCCGACGCCTACTGCGCGCTGCTGCGCCGCTTCGCCCCCGCCGCCGCCCTCGACCTCGTGCCCGCCACCCGGGTGGGTGGCGGAGCCGTCGACGCGGTCTTCCGCACCCGCGTCTCCGAACCGCTCCAGGACACCCCGTTCCTGGCCACCGCCGCCGGTCACCCGGTCGCCCCCCGCGACGCCGTGCTCGTGGACACCGGGGGAGCCAGCGGTGCCGCCGACCTCGTCGACCTGCTGGTCGACCTCGTTCCCCCGGTGCTGCCCGGCTCCTGGAGCCCCCGCCACCCGGCCCTGGCCGCGCTGCGCGTACGCCGTCTGGGCCTGGCGGACCTCGCCGACCTGCTGGGGGACACCCAGCGTTCGCCGGAGTGGTGGCGCGGGCTCTACGCGGCCCTGAGCACCGCCGGGAACGGCGGTGCCGACCTGGACGAACTCGGCTCCCTGCCGGTCCCCCTGGCCGACGACCGCCTGGTCCGTGGTCCGCGCTCGCTGCTGGTGCCCACCGACGACTGGGCGCGGGTCGCGGACGCCGAGGGCAACCGGCTCGACCCCGCCGTCCTCGCCACACTGGGCGTGCGCGTGGTGCACCCCGAGGCGGCCCACCCGCTGCTGCTGCGCCTGGGCGCGGTGGAGGCCGGTGCCGCCACCGTCCTGGCCGACCCCCGCACCGAGGCGGCGGTCCGGGACTCCTTGGACGCCGAGGACCCCGAACCCGTCGCGGAGGCCGTCCTCGACCTGGTGGCCGCGTCCGGCACGACGGTCCGGGACGCTCCCTGGCTGTCCGAGCTGGCCCTGCGCGACGACGAGGACGGCTACTCGATCGCCGCCGAACTCCTCGTGCCCGGCGCTCCCCTGGCCGACCTGCTGGTGGACGACGCCCCGTTCGGCACGGTCCACGACGACCTCGTCCAGCGGCACGGCACCGACGCCCTCCGGGCCGTCGGCGCCCTGTGGGAGCTCACCGTGGTGCGTGCCGAGGAGGCCGCCCTCGGTGAGGCTCCGCTGGCCTTCGAAGGAGCCGGAGACGAGGGCCCGGACGGTCTGGACGACTGGGCCGACGACGTCCTGGAGCGCGTGGGCGACCCCGAACTGCCGCCGGTCGTCCCCGAGCTGGTGTGTGTCGCGGACCTCGACTACGTCTCCGACGACGCCTGGCCGCAGGCCCTGGCTATGCTCTCCCGGGAGCCGCTGCGCGAGGCGGTGGTCGAGCCCGCCCGCCTGCTCATGCCGGACGGCCGGGTGGTCGACGTGCCGTCCTACACCGCCTGGTGGCTGCGTACCCGGGCGCTCCTGGGCGGACGCGCTCCGGTGGAACTGCGCACCGCCGACGCCGAGCCCGCCCTGAACGGGCTCTACGACGAGGTGCCCGCCGACGTCGACCCGGAGTTCGCGCGGGCGCTGGGGGTTCGCACGACCCTCTCGGACCTGCTCGCGGACCCGGACGGCCCGGACGATCTGCTCCAGCGGTTGGCCGACCCCGCGCGGCACGTGAGCCGCACGGCCCTGCGCCGCCTGTGGACGGCGCTGGCCGAGGTCGACGCCGACCTCGTCTCCCCGCCGTCGCTGGTGCGTGCCGTGAGCGAGGGGGCGATCGTGGTCGCCGACGCCGAGGACACCGTCGTCGTGGACTCGCCGGACCTGCTGCCCCTCGTGACGGACCGGCCGCTGGTGCTGGCCGAGGCCGCCGCCGCCGAGCGGCTGGCCGACGTGCTCGACCTGGACCTGGCGTCGGAGAGCGTCACGGGGAAGGTGAACTCGGCAGGGCGTGTCCGCGCGGTCCCCGACGAGGCCGCCCTGTTCCTCGCCGGGGAGTCGGACCGCACGTACCTGCACCACCAGAAGCTGACCGTGGACGGTGTGGAGGTGGAGTGGTTCGTCGGGGACGGCGCGATCCACGCCTCCGGGGCGGAGGGACTGGCCCGGGCCCTGTGCTGGCGGGCCGGTCAGTGGTCCCGCCGCCACCTGCTCGCGGCCGTCCTGCGGGACCCGTCCTCCGCCGCGCGCCTCCTGGCCGAAGCCGACCTGGAGTAGCTCCGTCGCGGCGTCCACCGCCGTCGCGCCCGGCGTCCACCGCCCGGCTCTCCAGGACACGTGGTCGTCCGGGGGCGTGCTCCCCGCTCCTGGGGACGCGCCCCCACCACGCGACTACGCCTCGGGGCTCTCGGCCCACTCCGTGACGTCCAGGGCGTCGCCCACGGACACCGTGCCCGGGCCGGTCACCGCGAACTTCGTGCAGAAGGCCACCCCGCCGTCGGCGACGCGGCGGTACGCGGCCAGGGCGCGCAGCGGCTGGGGGCCGCGCTTCTCCCCGGTCTCCTGGTCGATCGTGGTGACCGTGCAGCGGGTGCACATCTTCGCGTAGCCCAGCTCGGCGGTGCCGATCCGGACCCGGCGGATCAGGTCCTCGGTGTGCGGCTCGGGCCAACCGGTGACGATGACGTTGGGTCGGAACCGGGCCATCGGCACCGGACGCCCACCGTCGGCGACGATGCGCTCGTTGAGCTGGTCCAGGGAGGTCATCGAGCCGATCACGGCGGCGTGGCCGTCCGCGAACCCGGCGGTGCCGGGGGTGACCCCGGTGGTCACGCGCCGGTTGTCGTCGGGGACCCGGACCAGGCGGCTGGCGCGGCCGAACAGCTCGGTGAGCCACCCGGCGACCTCGTCGCCCTGGTCCACGCCCACGAGGGGGTTGTTGTGCACCGTCACGTCGAGCCGGGGGCCCTCGGGGTCCACGTCCACCTTGACCGGTGAGAACCCCTCGGTGCTCAGGACCAGCCGGGAGCCGTCCGGGGTGAGGTCGGGCACGATCCGCGCCATGTGCGGGTCCCTGCGCTGGCTGCGGAAGTCGCCGGAGTCGTCCACCACCATGAACGAGCGGTCGTGGGTGATCCCGGCGGAGGTGAACTCGGCGGTGCCGAGGGGGAGTCCGGCGCATCCCTTGATGGGGTAGACGGCGAGGGAGGACACGCGGGCGGTCGGAGTGGCGCTCATGACGACGACGCTACCGGCCCCCTCCCGGAGCGGCGGACGAACCCTCGCGGAACCTCGTAGGGCTCGGCGGTGTGGTTCACCTCACACACCGTAACTGTACCTTCTGGAAGGTACAGTTACTCCCATGCGACCCAGTTCCCGCACCCTCATCCTCGACGCCGCCGTCCGGGTGACCGAACGGCAGGGCATCACCGCGCTGACCCTCGACGCCACCGCCGAGGAGGCCGGACTGACCAAGGGCGGCCTCCTCTACCACTTCCGGACCAGGGACGACCTGCTCCTGGCGATCCAACGCCACCTCGTCCAGGGCCTGGAGGAACGGCTCGTCGCCGAGCTCGGTGTCCCCTGGGAGGGGGCCACGCCCGTGGAACGCGGCGGCGCCTACGTTCGCGTCATGATGCGCGGCGAGGTCCGCCACGCCGACCTCGCGTTCATGGTGGAGTCCGAGTCCAACCCCGAGCTCGCCCGGATCTGGGACGACCTGATGGAGCGGTGGGTGCCCGTCCCTCAGTCGCTCGACCCGCGCGGACTGGACCTGTTCCTCGCGCGTCTGGCCGCCGACGGGCTCTGGATGTTCAAGGCCACCCCGGGGAACCCGCTCTCCGAGGAGGTGGCGCGGGCCCTGCGGGACCGCCTGGACCGACTCACCACGGCGGAGCCGCAGGCCTCCGGCACCAAGGAGGACTCGTGAGTGACGCGCACGAGGTCGGGACCGCACCCGTCTCCCGAGCCAGACGCTGGCTCGTGCTGGCCGCCGTCTCCGCCGGGCTGCTGCTCATCTCGGTGGACATGACCGTGCTCTACACGGCCCTGCCCACCCTCAGCTCCGACCTTCGGGCCAGCGCCTCCGAACGGCTCTGGATCATCAACGCCTACCCGCTGGTGATGGCGGGCCTGCTGCTCGGCGCCGGGACCCTCGGGGACCGGGTCGGCCACAAGCGGATGTACCTCGTGGGACTCGTGCTGTTCGGCGCGGCCTCCCTCGTGGCCGCCTACGCGGTCAGCCCCGCCATGCTGATCGCCGGGCGCGCCTTCCTGGCGGTGGGCGCCGCCGCGATGATGCCCGCCACGCTGTCGCTGATCCGCGTCACCTTCGTGGACGAGCGCGAACGCGGGATCGCGATCGGGGTCTGGGGCACCATGGCCATGGTCGGCGCGGCGGTCGGGCCCATCGTCGGCGGGGCGCTGCTGGAGTTCTTCTGGTGGGGCTCGGTCTTCCTGGTCAACGTGCCGATCGTGCTGGTGGCGCTCGTCCTGGCCGCCGTGGTCGCGCCGGGCGGTTCGGGCAGCTCCGACCGCCCCTGGGACCTGCTCGCGTCCGTGCAGGTCATGGTCGGCCTGGTGGGTCTCGTCTACACGATCAAGGAGCTCACCGGCCCCGAGCCGTCGGTCCTGGCGGTGACGGTGGCCCTGGGCGCCGCCGTGGCCGGGATCTGGAGCTTCGTACGACGCCAGCGCGGGCAGGCCTATCCGCTGGTCGACTTCGCGCTCTTCCGCGACCCGCGCATCCTCATCGGTGTGCTGGCGGCCGGAATGGCGATGTTCGCGCTGGCCGGGGTGCAGCTGGTCCTCACCCAGCGCCTCCAGCTGGTCCTGGGGTTCACCCCGTTGCAGGCGGGCACGACCGTCGCCGCCATGGCCCTGGGCGCCCTGCCCGTGGGTGTGGTCGTCGGAGCGCTGCTGTACCGGGTGGGCACCCGGCCGATGATCGTCGCCGGGCTGCTCACCTCCACCGTGGGGACCGTGGTGGTGCTCCTGACGGCCTCCGCTCCACTGCCCTGGACCGTCGCCGGGCTCCTGGTGATCGGCGCGGGCACCGGTGCGGCCATGACCGCCGCGTCCGCCGCGATCGTCGGCAACGCCCCCGCCCACCGGGCGGGCATGGCGGCCTCGGTGGAGGAGGTCTCCTACGAACTGGGCAGCCTGACCGGGGTCGCGATCCTGGGCAGCATGATGGCCGCCGTGTTCGCGCGGACCGTCGTCCTGCCCGACGGGGCGCCCGCCTCGGCGGCCGAGGGTATGGACGAGGCCCTCGCCGCCGCCCGCGACCTGGACGCCGCGAACGCCGCCGAGCTGGTGTCCGCCGCCGCCCGTGCCTTCGACAACGGCTTCCTGGTCACCCTGGCGATCGCCGCCGCCGTCCTGCTCGCCTCGGCCGCGTTCGCCTTCCTCCACAAGCGCGGCTGGAACGACGAGGCCGTCGGTGCGTCCGCCGGTCAGGGGAACTGCACCAACAGGTCGATGGAGTAGACCAACGGGAAGACGGTGGCGACCACGGCGGCGGCCGCCACCGCGCCCGAGGCGGGGAGGAAACGGGGGAACCGACGGACCACGGCCCAGACGAGCAGGGCCGCGCCCGCCGCGACCGACCCCCACCAGTACGCGGCTGGCGTGGTGGCGGCGATGACCGTGAGGCCGTACACGCCCTCACCGACGAGCAGACCGCTCACCGCGCCAGCCGCGAGGGGCACGTACCCGGAGCGCGTCCTCAGGGCGTGGGCGCCCCACCCGAGGAAGGGGCCGACGACGACCGCCGCCGTGCACCAGAAGAGTGACGAGCCCAGGGAGGGGTGGAAGCCCCTCAGAACCGAGGCCAGGTCGTACCCGGCGACCATGGCGAACAGGGTGAGCACACCGGCCGCGATCGCGAACCCCCGCCGCCGGGCGGGGTAGGCGAGGAGGAGGGCGGCCACGCTCCAGGACCCCGACGAGTTGGCCAGGGGCGCCAGGACCCCGGGGAGCAGCCCCTGCGCGTACGAGGTGAGGACCCCCACCAGCAGCCCGCCGCCGACGGCGAGGGCCAGGACGAACCACGGAGACCGCTCCCCAGCGGGCGCGGGCCGGGCTCCGGGTTCGGAAGCGGTCTCGTCGGGGCCGGTGTCGGTCGTGCTCACGGTGGGGTCCTCGGGGCGTCGGTGACGGGACGTGTCGGCCCCGTGAGGGCCGACTCCTGGGTCCTATCGCCGGGTCCCGCCCCGCCGGTTCACCGGTGGGAGACCGGACCGCCCAGGCCCCGGCGCGTCACCGGGCGACGCGGAAGAAGCCCTCGGAGATCAGCGTGCGCAGCGCCTCCGGGGTGCGCTCCCGGATCATCACCGGGTCCTCACCCATGAGGTCCGCGATGGCGTCCAGCAGCGGACCGACCGGCATGGTGCCGTCGCAGACACTGGCCAGCGCCGCCTCCACGGTGCCGATCCGCGCCACGCGGCGCAGACCGTCGCGCTGGCGCAGCAGGATCTTCTCCGGGTCGGGCGCCCCCGGCACGGCCACGCGCTCCTCGACCACGTTCGGCGCCAGGGCCACGTGCGCGGCCAGGAGGGCGGCGTCGGTCAGGCGGTGGGCGGTCATCGCGCCGTCCACCACGTCCGGCAGGTAGGGGCCCACCGGCTGCTGGACGTCGTGCCGCAGCTCCTCCACCCGCACGGTGGCGTCCTGGGCGACGTCGTTGCGCAGGCTGATCCAGCCGAAGCCGATCCCCTTGATGCCCTCGCGGTCGAAGTAGTCCAGCCAGGCGTCGTAGCGGCGCGTGTACTCGGGGGTGCCGTGCTCGCAGGAGTCGCGCAGCCACAGCTCCACGTACTCGGCGGGGTCCTGGACGTCGCGCTGCACGACCCAGCCGGAGCAGCCCGTGCCGGTGATCCAGCCGCCCACCCGGTCCTGCCAGTCGTCGGAGTCGGTGTGCGTCCAGTTGGCGAGGAACTGTCCCCACCCGCCCTCGGTGAGGTGGGCGGGGGCCTGCCGGACCAGCTCGGCGCAGACGGTGTCGCCGGGCAGGTCGGACTCCCGGTAGGTGTACCGGGCCGTCTCGGGGGTGATCACGAACGGCGGGTTGGACACGATGAGGTCGAAGCGCTCGTCCCGGACCGGCTCGAAGAGCGAGCCCTGGGCCAGGCGGGCGCCGGTGATCCCGGACAGGGCGAGGCTGATCCCGGCCAGTCGCACCGCGCGCGGGTTGAGGTCGGTGGCCACCACCTCCCGGGCGCGGGAGGCCAGGTGGAGGGCCTGCACACCGCAGCCGGTGCCCAGATCGAGGGCGCGTTCGTAGGGGCCGTCGACGATCAGTCGGGAGAGGTTGGCGGAGGCGCCGCCCGCGCCGACCACGTGGTCGGCGCCGGGTACCCGCCCGCTGCCGGGCCGGACCTTGGGGTCGGAGACGACGAAGCCGGGGCGGCCGTCCTCCAGCTCCCAGGGGCCCAGGTGGACGAGGGCACGGACCACCGGGCCGTCGGCCCCCTCCTCGACGGTGACCAGCCCCGCGTCCGCGAGCTCGTCGACGGGGAGGATGGCACGGGCCGCGCGCGCCGGAATGGGGGCCTGGAGCCACCACAGGCGCAGGAGCAGTCCGAGGCGTTCCTCCCCGCCCGTGGCGCGGAGTGCGGGCACGAGCTGCTCGCGGGCCAGGGCCTTGGCGGCGGCGTCACCGAGGCGGTCGCGGACCCCGGACACCGTGTAGTCGGCGTCGATCAGGGTGCCACGGAGCCGGTCGGCGAGTCCTCGCGGGAATTCTGTCTCAGACACCAGCCCATTATCGGTCAGGTGACGAGGTGCCCCGGTGCGCCGGTGGCACGGTTCAGGGGGTTCCGGGCTCGCGGGGGGCCTCCTCGGTCGACCGTCCGACCGCCCGATCCGCCGCCTCGTCGCGTTTGCGGAACAGGTACGGGATGTAGAGGAACCCGAACACCCCGAGGGCGATCCCGGTCACACAGACGCCGATCCACCACTTCTCGGAGGAGGGCAGGCCGTCTCCCATGACGAGGAGCACCACGAGGGCGATCGTCCACGCGACCGTGCCGATGGCGGCGGGGACGCGGTAGTCGCTCTCGTGGACTTCGGGGTCGGGCTGACGAGGTTTGGGCACGGATCCAGGCTATCCGCTGGCACCCGGCGGGCGCGGTAGCGGTGCGATGACGCGAGGTCAGCGGGGAGATGCCTTGGTCACACCCGATGATCCGATCTCCCCTTCATATGGCGATTTCTATGAAATTGATGTGAAACGGGTGTCGGGTGTTGTACGAAGATGCAACTAATCTGGCGCAGAATCCTTGTTGTCCAGTAACACGACCAGGTCAGGCTGACGACGTGAACGCACCGACTCCCTCCTCCACTGACGAGCAACGACGCCCCAAGGGCGCGGTGGACCGCTACTTCCGCGTGTCCGAGCGCGGCTCCACCATCGGCACCGAGGTCCGCGGTGGCATGGCGACCTTCTTCGCCATGGCGTACATCGTCGTCCTCAACCCACTGATCATCGGTACCGCCGAGGACGTCAACGGCGACACGCTGGGCATCCCCGGCGTCGCCGCGATGACGGCCCTGGTCGCCGCGCTCTCCTGCGTGCTCATGGGCGTGGTCAGCCGTTACCCCTTCGCCATCGCGGCGGGCATGGGCCTCAACGCCGTGGTCGCCTACGGCATCGCGCCGCTCATGTCCTGGGCCGACGTCTTCCTGCTGATCATCATCGAGGGCGTCGTCCTGCTCATCCTCGTGCTGACCGGCTTCCGCACCGCGGTCTTCGCCGCGATCCCGCCCGGTCTCAAGGTGGCCATCGCGGTCGGTGTGGGCCTCTTCCTGGCACTCATCGGACTGGTCAACGCCGGTTTCGTGCAGGCCGGTGAGGGCACCCCGGTCCAGCTCGGCGACGGCGGCCTCAACGGCTGGCCGATCCTCATCTTCGTCATCGGCCTGCTCCTGAGCATCGGCCTCTACGTGCGCAACGTGCGCGGCGCGCTGCTCATCGGCATCGTGGCCACCACGTTCGTCGCCATCGCGGTGGAGACGCTCCTCGGTGACGGCGCCGACGCCCTCGGGTGGGGCCTGACCGTGCCGAGCCTGCCCACCAGCCCCGGCGACCTGGTCGCGCTCCCGGACGTCTCCCTGCTGGGCCTGTTCCTCGACGGCGGGCTGGCCGGTCGCTTCTCCGACGTGGGCGTGGCCACCGTCGTCATGCTCATCTTCACCCTGCTGCTGGCGGACTTCTTCGACACCATGGGCACCATGGTCGGTGTGGCGCACCAGGGCGGGCTGGCCGACGAGGACGGCAACATCGAGGGCACCCGTGAGGTGCTGGTCGCGGACTCCCTGGGCACGGTCCTGGGCGGCATCGGCTCCGCCTCGGTCGCCACCCTCTACGCCGAGTCCGCCGCCGGTGTCGGTGAGGGCGCCCGAACGGGTATCGCCCCGATCGTCACCGGTGCGATGTTCCTGGTCGCGACCCTGTTCACGCCGCTGGTCACCCTGGTTCCGTTCGAGGCGGCCACCCCGGTCCTGGTGATCGTGGGCTTCATGATGATGACCCAGGTGACCAACATCGACTTCAAGGACCCGGCCATCGGCATCGGTTCCTTCCTGGCGATCATCATGATGCCGTTCACCTACTCGATCGCCAACGGCATCGGGTTCGGCCTGCTCGCCTTCGCCTTCGTCATGCTGGTCACGGGCCGTGGCCGCCGCGTGCACCCGCTCCTGTGGCTGATCTCGGTGATCTTCCTGATCCACTTCGCGGAGGCGCCGATCTACGCGCTGATCGGGTGACCTCCTGATCCGCTGAGCCCTGTCGGACCCGGGCCGACGTCCCCGAGCGGGGGCGTCGGCCCGAGTCGTGTACCAGGGGAGGGGAATGCGGGGCGGGGTGGGTATCGTTGCGTGAAGTGATGAGTCAACGCCGTTTACTTCTCTGCCCCCGAAACCACGTCCCGGTGGTCGCCTCCGCCCCTCCCCGGTGTCCGACGGGGAGGGACTGATGCGCCGCATCGCGATGTTCCGTTCCCTGGGCGTGCGCAACTACCGCATCTACGCGCTCGGTCAGCTGGTCTCCAACCCCGGCACCTGGATGCAGCGCATCGCCCAGGACTGGCTGGTCCTCCAACTCAGCGGAGGCAGCGGTATCGCGCTGGGAATGACCACCGCGCTCCAGTTCCTGCCCATGCTCTTCCTCGGGCTGTGGGGCGGCGCGATGGTCGACCGCTTCGACAAGCGCAGGCTCCTGATCATCACCCAGGCCAGCATGGGCGTGCTCGCCGTCGGCCTCGGTGTCCTGGCCACGCTCGGCGCGGCCGAGGTCTGGCACGTCTACCTGTTCGCCCTCGGCCTCGGCCTGATCACCGTGCTCGACAACCCGGGGCGTCAGGCCTTCGTCCCGGAGATGGTCGACCGGGACCTGCTGCCCAACGCGATCGCCCTGAACAGCGCCAGCTTCCAGCTCGGCCGCGTCACCGGTCCCGCCGTCGCCGGAGTGCTGATCGGCCTGGTCGGCAGCGGACCGGTGTTCATGGTCAACGGGCTCTCGTTCGCCTTCACCATCGTCGCCCTGCTACTGATCCGCACCGCCGACCTCAACCCCACCGAACGCGTCCCGCGCGGCAAGGGGCAGATCCGCGAGGGCCTGCGCTACATCGGGGGCAGACGCGACCTGGTCCTGCTGCTGGTCCTCGCCGGGGCCGTGCAGTTCTTCGGCGCCAACGCGCAGAACCAGATCGCCCTCATGGTCAACAACGTGTTCGAGGCCGGGGCGACCGCCTTCGGCGTGGCCGCCGCCGCGCTCGCGGTGGGCGCGCTGGCCGGGGCCCTGCTGGCCGCGCGCCGTGAGCACCCGCGCCTGAAGCTGGTACTGATCGGCGCGATGGGGTTCGGTGCGACCCAGCTCGTGGCGGGACTGATGCCCGGCTACGTCGCGTTCGTTCTGGTCCTGGTCCCGATGGGCGTGCTCTTCATGACCTTCGTGACCACGCTCAACGCCACCTTCCAGCTGAGCGTCGACCCCCAGATGCGCGGCCGGGTCATGAGCATGTTCCTGCTGGTGTTCATGGGTGTGGCCCCGATCGGCGCGCCCGTGGTGGGCCTGATCGCGGACGCCTTCGGACCCCAGGCCAGCCTCCTCACGGGCGGCGCGGTGACCACCGTCGTGGTCGGCGTGCTCACGGTGCTGCTGATGCGCGTCAGGGGCGTGGCCGCGCGCGACCTGCTGCCCCGGCGGCGGCGCGGACCCGAACCGGCGGGATCAGGCGGTGACCACCCGGGTGACCATGGAGACCGAGCTGACCGCGAGCAGCACCAGCACGGTACGGCGGAACAGCTCGGCGTCCAGCCTGCGGAACAGGCGCTCACCCACGAGGGTGCCGATCAGCAGGGCGGGGACACCGACCACCAGCAGGCCTCCGACCTGCGGCGTTAGCTGACCGCCGAAGCCGAACCCCACCAGCGTCGCCACGCTCGTCGCGGAGAACGTCACGGCGAGTGTGGCCCGCTGCACCCGGGGTTCCAGTTCGGCCAGCCGCGAGCCCTGGAGCCCGGCCACCATCAGCGGGCCGTCGATCGCCGTGGAGGCGAACGCGGCGCCTGAGAGCGCGCTCATCCCGGCCACCGCCCCCATACCGCCGGGGATGCGCACCCTGCGCCACACCAGGACGGTGCCGAGGACGACCGTCACCGCGATCAGCACCAGCAGGACCTGCTCGGAGAGCACGTTGAGCGCCCACAGCCCGAACGGCACCCCCGCCAGGGCGCACACGAGCAACAGGACGGCGGACCGCCGGTCCACGTGTGCCCGGTCCCGCAGCGCGACCCACAGGTTCAGCGGGACCGCCAGGGTCGCGGAGACCACCACCGCCGTGACCGGGTCCAGGAGCAGGGCCAGCGGCGGCACGGCGGCCAGGGAGAACCCGAAGCCCGCGGTGATACGGATCAGTGCGGCGAGCGTCAGGACCACGAACACACAGGCGAGGACGTACACGGAGGCGGCTCACAGGACGAGGTGGCGGGCGGCGGGAGTCGAAGGGATGATGATGTCATGACCCTGTTCGTCGCGCTCTGGCCGCCCGACCAGGTCCGGGACCGTCTGGAACGGGCGGTGCGCGCCGCCCGCCCCACCGCGCCGGAACTGCGCTGGAGTCCGCCGGAGCGCTGGCACCTCACCCTGGTCTTCCTGGGGGAGCCCGCCGTGCCCGTCGCGGAGCTCTCCACCGCGCTGGGGCGGGCCCTGGAGGGGTGGCCGCCTCCCGAACTGGCCCTCGACGGCTGGGGCGTCTTCCCCCGAACGGACGGGCCGGGGCATCGCGCGTCCGTCGTGTGGGCGGGGGTGCGGGGCCACGGGCTCCCGGAGCTCGCCGGGGTCCTGACCGACGCGGCCCGTGACGCGGGCGTGCCCGTCTCGTCACGCCCCTTCGTGCCCCACGTCACCCTCGCCCGTGCCCGCCGCCCCCGCGACGTCACCCGGACCCTGCGTGCTCTGGGCCCGGCGCCCGCCACCGGCTGGCGGGCCGACCGGGTCTCCCTCGTCGAGAGCCGCCCGTCGGGGCCGGACCGCTACCGGACCGTCCGGAGCTGGGGACTACCCTGGGGGAGCGAATCCCAACGAGCACCGGAGCGGGGCACGTCATGAGCATGCTCACCAACAACCGCAAGCAGCGCTGGCTGCTGCCAGTGGTGCTCGGTTCGATCATGCTCATCGTGGTCCTGGGAGCCCTCTTCGGCTGAGCCGGCTTGACCCTGACACCGGTGTCAGGGTCCTAACGTCCGGGCCATGACCACTTCCACGCTCCGTTCCGGCTGGCTCGCGTGCCTGGCCCTGACCGCCTTCGCGGTCGGGACCGACGACCTCGTCATCGCCGGACTCCTGCCGGTCATCGCACTGGACCTCGACGTCGGCGTCGCCGCGGCGGGGCAGCTCGTGACAGTCTTCTCCCTCACCTACGCCGTGGCGGCCCCTCCGTTGGCAGTGGTCACCGCCCGGATGCCCCGCCGCACCCTCCTCCTCGGCGGACTCGCGGTGTTCGCCCTGGTCAACCTGGTCACCGCCCTCGCGCCCACGTACACCGCACTCATGGCCCTACGGGTGCTCGCCGCCCTGGTCGCCGCCGCCCTCACCCCGGCCGCCTTCTCCATGGCGGCCCGGCTCGCCCCGTCCGGACACACCGGACGCGCGGTGGGCGCCGTCGCCGCGGGGCTGACCGTCGCCCTCTTCCTGGGGGTGCCGATCGGCGCGCTGCTGGGCTCCGCGTTCGGCTGGCGCTCGGCCTTCGTGGCCGTCGCGCTGCTCACCGGCGCGGTCCTGCTCGCCTCCCTCCGGTACCTGCCCCCGCTCCCGGGGGCGCCCGAGGCGGGGCTCCGCGCACAGCTGCGCCACCTGGGCCGTCCCGCGATCCTGACCTGTGTCACCGGGACCGTCGCCGGGGCCACCTGCGGGTTCATGACCTACACCTACGTCGCCCCGATCACCCGCGACCTCACCGGAACGGGCGGCGCGGCCCTGGCCCCGCTGATCGCGGTGGTGGGCGCCGCGGGGGCCGTCGGGACCTTCCTGTGCGGAAGGGCCACCGACCGCTGGGGCGCCGACCGGGTCCTGCTCGGCACCTTCGCCGGGATGGTCGGGACCAGCCTCCTCCTGGTCCTGCTGGCGCTCCCCACCAGCGTGCCGACCTGGGCCCTGGCAGGCGTCCTCGCCCTGTGGGGCTTCGCGGCCTGGGGGTTCGCCGCGCCGATGAGCGCCCGGCTGCTGTTCCTGGCCGGGAACGCGGGCACCGAGGCCCTGGCCCTCAACACCGGAGGGCTGTACGTGGGCACGGCGGTGGCCGGGGCCCTGGGCGGCGCGGTCGTCGCGGGGTACGGGGGAGCGGGGGTCCCGGTGGCCGCCACCGCCGTGGGCCTGGCCGCGCTGGGGTTCATGGCGCTCTCCGTGCGCTGGTTCCCCACCAGCGGGCACCGCGAGAGGGTTTCGTAGTCTGGTGGGGCCGCGCGCCCGCGCGCCCCCACCGGTTCGGAGACGGTATGCGCATCGGAGAGCTCGCCGAACGCACGGGCGCCAGCCCGCGCTCCCTGCGGTACTACGAGCAGCGCGGACTGCTCGCCTCGGAGAGGGCAGCCAACGGTTACCGCGAGTACGGTCCCGAGGCCGTGGACCGGGTGCGCAACATCCGCCTCCTGCTGGAGAACGGGCTGACCTCCGAGGACGTGCGGGAACTCCAGGACTGCCTGGAGCTGGACCTGGCCCGCGAACCCGCCTGCGCGGAGGCCGTGGCGCTCTACGAGCAGAGGCTCCGGGCGGTCCGGGAACGGATCGAGGCGCTCACCGCCACCGAGCGCCGGATCGAACGCCGACTCGCGGAGGAGACCGGGACCTAGGCCCGTGCTCGGGTGAGGGAGACCGCGTGGGCCACCAGGGCGGCGTTGTCGTGGGCCTCCGTGCCGTCCGGCAGCCGCATCGTGTCCTCCAGGCCGATCCGGATGTCCAGGCCCTCCTCCACGGCCTGTTCCAGAACCGGCCAGGCCGTCGCGTCCACGCCGTGCAGCATCCGGGGGACGCGTACCCGGCCCCGGTCCAGCACGCGGGCGATCGCCTCCGTGTTGCGCCGGGCGTCCTCCACCGCCACCTGGGTCGGCTCCACCAGCACGGCCGCCACCTCCGGCCCGGTCGCGACCAGGATGCGGGCCGCGTCCACCGTCCACACCCCCGCCTCCACGGCCACCCGGCGGTCACGCAGGAGCTGGACCAGGTCCACCGACCCCGGCTCGTGCAGGTTCACCGACACCGAGTCGGGCAACGCCGGGGAGGGCCATCTGTGCACCAGGTCGTACCGGCGCCAGGGGTCGGACTCCGCCGACAGCGCGGTGGTCAGCGACACCGGGACGTCGGGCCCGTCCGCGCGCATCCGCTCCATCAGCGCCGCCACCACCTGCGGCTCCAACGACTCCGCTCCCCGGGGGTCGCGGGGATGGACGTGGACGGCGGTGGCGCCCGCCGCCACCACGGCGTGCGCGTCGGTGACGAGCTGGTCGACGGAGACGGGCAGCGCCGGGTGCGCACCCGGACGCCGGTCACCGTTGAGACAGGCGACGATCCTCATGAGGTCTCTCCTTGCGCGCTCTCTCTGCGGAATGTTCCCGCTCGCACCCGGGTGCAAGCCCCGGGCCGTCCGCCCTGGCAGGATGGCGGGCATGAGAAGCTCCCTGACCCTCGTCGCGGCGGCCCTGTTCGCGTTGGCCCCGACGGCCTCCGCCGTGGCCGCCCCCGTTGACCCCGACGACGGGACGGGCGGGGTCGACTACCCGCGCGGTGGTGAGGGCCCCGAGGGTTCGGAGATCGCCTTCGAGTTCCAGGACGACCGCATCTCCGAGTCCAGCGGGCTGGCTCCCTCGCTGCTGCACGAGGGCGTGTGGTGGACGCACAACGACAGCGGCGACCACCCCTCGGAGGTCTACGCGGTCGACGAGGACGGCGAGACGCTCGCGACCGTCACCCTGAACATCGAGCGCCGTGACTGGGAGGCGATCAGCGTCGCCCAGGGCCCTGAGGGGGTGCCCACGGTCTTCGTGGGCGACATCGGTGACAACTTCGGCGGCGGCTGGCCGAACATCCGGGTGTACCACTTCGCCGAACCCGAGGTCCTGGGCGACGCCGTCCTGGACCCGTCGGTGTTCACGTTCACCTACGAGGACGGGGGGCGTGACGCCGAGGGGATGATGATCGACCCTCGGAGCGGTCGCATCCACGTGGTGTCCAAGGAGTTCGCGGGCAGCGTCTACGCCGCGCCGGAGAACCTGGACCCCTCCGGGGAGAACGTCCTCACGCGGGTGGACTCCGCGCCGCTCTTCGCCACCGACGCCGCGTTCAGCCCGGACGGAACGCGCTACGCCATCCGTACCTACTGGGGCGTGAGCGTCTACGACGGGACCAACGGCGTGCCGGGGAGGTCGGTGGGATCCTTCGACCTGCCGGAGATGGAGCAGGGCGAGTCGGTGGCCTTCACCCCGGACGGCACCGCGCTGATGGCGGGCACCGAGGGCGCGAACTCCCCGGTCTGGCGCGTCCCGCTGTCGGGGGAGCTGCTGCCCGACGCGGCGGCCGAAGCCGAGGTCGAGGCCTCACCCGCCGCCGACGAGGACGGGAGCGAGGACGAGGAGCCTCGGGAGTCCGGTGCCTCGGGCGCGCTCCCGCTCATCCTCGGAGGAGCCGCCGTGGCCGTGGTCCTGATCGGCGCCATCGTCCTCCTGGTCCGCCGCACCTGAGTCCGCGGGGACCCGGGCGGGGGACCGACCCCGACGCCTCGACTACTTCTCGGGCTGCGGGTCCAGGTAGTGCTCGCGGCAGAGGAAGGCGTGCCGGGAGAAGTCGGTGAAGACACCGTCCACGCCCGCGTCGAAGAAGGCCTCGTACTCGGCCGCGAAGCCGCCGTAGTCCTTCGGGTCGCCGTCCGAGCGCAGGTCCGTCGGCAGGAAGTGGTTCTCGCTGCGGAACGTGAAGGGGTGCACGACCAGGCCCGCCTCGTGAGCGTCCTTCACCAGATCGGTGGGCTCGCCCAGGGAACCGTCCTCGTTGGTGGGGATCACCAGGCTCTTGTGCGGGCCGATGGCGTGCGCGAACGTCGCGACCTCGGCCAGGCCGTCCGGGGTCGTGTGGTGCAGCCAGTGCTCCTCGGTGCCCATGAGGTACACCAGCGGCAGCCCGGTCTCGGAGAGCTTGCGCAGGCTCTCGGCCTCGAAGGACTGGAGGAACACCGGGACCCTCGGCTCCTCGCCGACCAGCTCGGCCTCCCGCAGGGCGGCGATCAGCGGGGGTTCGAGGTCCAGGCCCTGCTCCACGTGGTGGGCGGGGTGCTTGGTCTCCGGGTAGATGCCGATCGGTCGGCCCAGCTCCTTGGTCAGGGAGAGGGCGAGCTCGATGACCTCCTGGAGGGTCGGGATGCCGTAGGTCCCGTCCATCACCGCGTTGTCCGGGCGGACCTCGGCCATGCGCTCGCGCGCCCGGAGCGTCCTGATCTCGGCCAGGGTGAAGTCCTGCGCGTAGAACCCCTCGACGGTGCGTCCGTCGATGGTCCGCTTGGTGCGCCGGTCCGCGAACTCGGGGCGGTCGGCCACGTCGGTGGTCTCACCGATCTCCTGCTCGTGGCGGCAGATCAGCTGGTGGTCCTTGGTGGCGACCAGGTCCATCTCGATGAAGTCGCCGCCGTGCCGGGCGCCCAGTTCGTACGAGGCCAACGTGTGCTCGGGCCGGTGACCCGAGGCCCCCCGGTGGGAGATGATCTTGATGGGGAGTTCAGTCTTCTTGTTCCTGCGCACAGTGGGACCGTCCTGGGAAACGATGAGCGGAAGTAGGAGAAGGAGGCCGACCCACGCGCGGCGGGTCGGCCTCCATTCTCCAGTGTCGCGGGACCGATTCAGGACGGTCCCCCGGTGGTCCCCGTCAGGACAGCCGGGTCAGGACGTGGTCGACGCACTCGGTGAGCGCGTTCACGTCGCTGGGCTCCACGGCCGGGAACATCGCCACCCGTAGCTGGTTGCGGCCCAGCTTGCGGTAGGGCTCGGTGTCCACGACGCCGTTGGCGCGCAGCACCTGGGCGATCCGGGCGGCGTCGACCTCGTCTGAGAAGTCGATGGTGCCGACCACCTGGGAGCGCTGGGCCGGGTCGGTGACGAACGGGGTCGCCACAGGGGAGCGGTCCGCCCAGTTGTAGAGGATCGAGCTGGACTCGTGCGTGCGGGCCACAGCCCACTTGAGCCCGCCCTGGCCGTTGATCCACTCCAGCTGCTCGGCGAGGAGCAGGAGGGTGGACACCGCCGGGGTGTTGTACGTCTGGTCCTTGGCGGAGTTGGCGATCGCCGTGGGCAGTGAGAAGAACTCGGGGACGTAGCGACCGCTGGCGGCGATCTCCTCGACCCGGGCGAGCGCCTTGGGCGACATGACCGCGATCCACAGGCCGCCGTCGGCGGCGAAGCTCTTCTGCGGGGCGAAGTAGTAGACGTCGGTCTCGGAGACGTCGACGTGCAGACCGCCCGCACCGCTGGTGGCGTCGACCAGGACGAGCGCGTCCTCGTCGGCCCCGGAGACCCGGCGGATCGGCGCGGCCACACCCGTGGAGGTCTCGTTGTGGGTGAGCGCGTACACGTCCACACCGGCCTCGGCGACGGCCTCGCCGTGGGTGCCGGGCTCGGTGGTGATGACCGTCGGGTCGTCCAGCCAGGGGGCGCCCCCGACGACCTTCGCGAACTTGCTGGAGAACTCACCGAACGCCAGGTGCTGCGACTTGGAGCGCACCAGGCCGTGGGCGGCGATGTCCCAGAAGGCGGTGGTCCCGCCGTTGCCGAGAACCACCTCGTAGCCGTCGGGCAGGGAGAGGAGCTCGCTCACACCGGCGCGGACCCGGCCGACCAGGGACTTGACCGGCTTCTGCCGGTGCGAGGTCCCCAGGTAACGGGAGCCGGAGGCGGCGAGGGCGTCGAGCTGGGCGGCGCGGACTTTGGAGGGGCCGCTCCCGAAACGGCCGTCGGCGGGCAGCAGGTTCGCGGGAATCTGAATCTCGGTCACGCGGACCAGCGTAGTGGTGGACGACGTGGGAGCGCCGGTCAGGTCGGCAATTGATGTCGTGAAATCACGTGACCGACGCAACGAATCGTCACAGGTCGGAGCTACTGGCCGGTATGGGCCAGTCTCGATTCGTGGAAAGGGGATGTCGGCCCGGTGCCCGTTGCTGTCTAATGAGGCAGCTGCCGGGGGGCGGACCTTACAGAATCGACCGTGAAGGGACCTTCGAGTGTCCGACCAGACACCTCGCACTCAGGAAGAGCCGACCAAGCCCTCTTTCATCCGAGTCTTCGAGGCTCTGCGCCGACTCCCCTCGCGCTCCGAGCGCCTCGTCGTCCGGAGTCTGGAGCACACGGTCACCCGGCGCCGTCCGGCGCGCCTGGGCAAGAGGCAACGCGGTGACGTCGCCGAGCCGCCTCCCGTCCTGGACCTGGTGACCGAGGGTCCCGAGGACACCACAGCCGTTCTGCATGCCCTGGTGCTAGAAGGCGGGGTCGGACCCGTCTGGATGCTTCCCAAAGGGGCACTGAAGAAGGACCGCGAAGCAGTCAGGAAGGACCCCAGCTCGCCGGACACCGACGCTCCGCGTCGAGAGAACGGGCGGGACCGCCGCAGGAGGCCGCCCGAGGGCGGATACACGGGTGAGGCGGACGGTGTCGTGACCGTCGAGGAGCTCTACGGCTTCCTGGACCGACTGGTGAAGGACGCCTTCCCTTGGAAGGACGAGCCGATCAAGGTGCCGAGTGGCCACAGGGCACCGCCACCGCCCCGCTTCGCCCAGGTCCGCTCCCTGCTGTGGCTCCAGCGCTGCAACTACGAGAAGGTCGTTTCAGCCCTCGAGGACGATGACACCCCTAGCAGTGACGCCCAGGCGGAGGTGATCAAGGCACTGCGCGAGGTGCGGCTGGAGAGTGCCCGGGAGGACAGGGAGAACCTGCTTGCCCGCGCGCAACGTGCGGCCGAGAAGCCAGAGGCCGTGCCATCCCCCAGCCGCTGGGAGCTGGCCAAGAGCCGCTGGGTCGTCTACGGGCGCGCCCTCGCGAAGGGCGTGGCCTCCCTCTCCAACGGGGTCAACACGGCCTCGAAGTGGATCACCTTCGGCAACGCCGACGACAAGATCCTCACTCCGGTCTCCTTCGTGCTGTCCCTCTTCGTGGCTGCGGCCCCCTTCACCTTCGCGTTCATCGGACTCGCCGCGCAGCAGGCCAACGAGCTCGTATCCCTGCTGGTCGGCGCCCTCCTCATGAGCGTCTACCTGCTCACGGTCTTCTTCTTCCTGCTTCCGTGGCGCCCCTACCGATGGCTGCGCCACCATCGGTACGTCATGCGCCAGACCCGGACGGTCCAGGGGGCTGCACCCGACAAGAACGGCGGCTCCGACACGCCGAAGGAACCGAGCCCCGCCCGGGGAGCGCGCGGTCGTCACCGTGTCCACGGCGTTCAGCTGATCAGGCTGTTCGACGACGAGGCCCACGCGCAGAGGAGCACCAGCAAGGCGGTACAGGCGCCCAGTACCCACAGGATCGCGGTCAACGCCCTACTGGACGATCTCCACCGCGAGTTCTCCACCGGCCACCGCCTGCGGCGCGGAGGAGACGTCCGACCGGTGCTCATCTATGACCAGCGCGGAATGGACCGTGTCGGCCGCTACTTCGTGTGGCTGATCGAGCAGGAACGCCTGCGCAGGGGCTTCCCCGACCCTCTGCTGCTGGTGCAGGTGCGCGACGGCGCACTCGCCCCCCTGGTAGACGGGGTCGTCGACGTCACCCGGTACGGCTTCCTACCCGAACTCGACCAGAAGAAGGCGACGGACCAGGACGAGGACGAGGCGGGAAGTCGGAAGAGGGAGGCGCTTGATCTGGTCCGCCGGTGGACCTACCACCGTTACCTCTCCGGGGTCCTGGGAGCCGAACGCATCATCACCCGACGTATCCCGAAGCTCTCCGGGGATGGAGGAGAAATCACCCCGCGAGGACGCCTGGAATGGGTCCGCAGCGTGCCGGTTCTCGTTGGGATGTGGACCAGCGGGATCGCGGGGGTGACCGCCGTGGCGGTGTTGTTCGGCGTCGTCTTCCTGCCCTCGCTGGCCCAGGCCAGCAACCCGTGTGTCCAGGACGGGGTGTGGCAGCCGCAGGGCATCACACGCAAGGGGAACCAGTGCGTCGGTGTCACCGACGGTGCGTTCGTCTTCAACGATCGGTTGAAGGAGGTAACCGAGCGCATCCACGAGCAGAACAAGGCCGTGGAGGCAAGCGGCAAGCCCTACGTCACCATCGCCCACCTCGCCGAGCTGGACGTGGCCGACCTGGAAGACCCCTCGCTCTCCGGAGGGCAGGGTGAACTCATGGGCCTGGCCTACCAGCAGGAGGAGCACAACCGGATCAAGGACGACAGGTACCCCAGGATCAAACTGCTCATCGCCAACGCCGGCCGGGGCTGGGAGCACTCGCTGGTGGCCGCGAAGGAGATCGTGGACCGCGCCGAGAACGAGCGGCTCGGGATGGACCGGCCGATCGCCGCGGTCGGCTTCGGCCACAGTGTCGTACCCAATAGCGACGCCATCAGGGAGGTTGGGGACGCCTCGCTCACCATGGTGGGCACCACGGCGACGTTCGATGACGTCGCCAAGTCCGGAGAGCGTGAGCACAGCGAGTTCTACTTCCCGATCTCCCCGGCCAACAGCAGGATCGCGGAGCAGTCGGCGTACTGGGCCCGGTACGGGGTGTCCTGGCGGGGGGAGGACGGCGTGGAGCGCGGGCTGGAGCCGCACGAGACCGCCGTAGCCATCGCCCCGGGTGAGGAGAACGCCGAGGGCAGGTCGCACGAACAGTACGGACCACACCTGGCGACCGAGTTCATTGCCGCCTTCGAAAGACGCGGCGGTCGGGTGTGGGAGGGCTCCGAGGGGATGGGCCGGGACGAGTTCGAGGGGGGAGTGCTGCTCTACCAGGACGGTGAGACGGAGGAAGGCGGCACCACCTACGAGGAACACCTGGAGCGTCTGTGTACTGACGACGACCCGCCGGACCTGCTGTACTACGCGGGCCGCTCAGACGACTTCACCGAGTTCTACCGCCGGTTCACCCGGACCGGTGGCGAGGACTGCGTGGGGGGTCGTATGACCATCCTGGGCGGGGACGACGTCTCCAAGTTCGTCTCCGACGAAGAGGAGCTCATCGGCAACAACGCCGCCTTCCACTCGGTGTTCTACACGCCCCTGGCGCCCAGCGGTCCCTGGGCCGGTTCGGACGGCCTTTCCGGTGGCGGTGACCAGGGGTTCTACAGCGACATCACGGCCCTTCAGACAACGCTGTTCAAGGACAGGGCCAAAGAGGCAGAGGAGAGAGAGGGCGGAGCGGTCGCCAAGAAGGAGCTGCCCTCCATCGCGCACGCGGCCGTGGCCAGCGACGCGTTGCTGGTGGTCTCCGAGGCACTGCCCAGCACCGGGCTGCCCAAGGAGGAGCTCGCCGCGAAGAACCCTCTGCGGTGGGTCGGCCTGGACCGGCACCCCTTCCTCCGTACCCAGGAACAGTACGAGGAAAAACGGGAGGCGCTGCACAGCGGGATCAAGAAGACGAAGAACCTGACCGGCGTCTCCGGTTACATCAAGTTCGACGCCGGGAACGACGGGAACTGGTTCAACGAACGTATGGTGCAGTTGGTGCTGGTGGGACCCGATGTGGTCAACCCCGAGACCGGCGAGAAACAGCGCCAGCACGTGGTCCAACGATGCGGCAGGCGCAACGCCAACTTCGACGAGACCGGCGTCGGATGCCTGCCCCTGGGCTCCGGGATCGGGGGGCGGCCCACGTGAGAGTATGCGTCGTGTGGACCACCAGAACCCCGCCGAGCTGCGGAAGCCGTACGTGGGTGAGCCCCTGCGCCGCCGTGACCTGGCCGACCTCCCGATGGCCCAGTTCCACCTGTGGTTCGGTGAGGCCCACGAGTCCGGCCTGGCCGAACCCAACGCGATGGTGCTCTCCTCGGTGGAGCCCTCCGGGATGCCCCGGTCGCGGACGGTCCTGATGAAGGGCTACGACGCCTCGGGGCTGCGGTTCTTCACCAACTACACGTCGCGCAAGGGCCAGGCCCTGGACGCCGACCCGCGTGCGAGCGTGGTCTTCCCCTGGCACGCGATCCGGCGCCAGGTCCTGGTGGCCGGGCGCGTGGAACGGCTCGGGGACGAGGAGAACGACCGCTACTTCGCCACCCGTCCCCGGGGCTCGCAGCTCGGAGCCTGGGCGAGCGAGCGCCAGTCGCGGCCGGTGGCCGACCGCACCGAGCTGGACCGGCTGTTCCACGAGTTCGACTCGGTGTGGGGCACCGACGAGCCCATACCCAGGCCCACCTACTGGGGCGGCTACCGGCTGGTGCCCGGTGAGGTGGAGTTCTGGCAGGGCGGCGAGGACCGCATGCACGACCGGTTCCGGTACGTGCGGGTCGGCGAGGCCTGGGAGATCGAGCGCCTGGCGCCGTGACCGGTGCTCCGAGGTGACGTTGGTCGCGTCGAACGCGGGTTCGAGGGAGTTTCGGGGGAGTGGGGTCCGATGGGTGGTCGCGCAAGGGTCTTCCGGATACTTCACGTATCGGGCGGGTCACCTGCACGCCTGTGACCTTGGACCCTTGTGCCGCGCGGGTCGCCGCGACCCCTGGTGTCCGTATCGTGAGACAGTGTCGAAATCCACGCCCGTCGCGCCGCGATATGCTGGACACATCGGTGGTCGCTCCCGCGGTCCTGCGGACGCCCCGGTCCCCACCTGGCCCCAGGGAATCACGTGGTCCCGGCCTGTGTTGTGAGAGACCTGCCGTGCCGCACGTGACCGCGCGTGGGGCGCAGATCCTTGGGAGGGGAGTCTTGACCGCACACGGGCTGATCGACACCACGGAGATGTACCTCCGTACGGTCTTCGAGCTCGAAGAGGAGGGCATCGTCCCGCTTCGGGCCCGGATCGCCGAGCGCCTGCACCAGAGCGGACCCACGGTGAGTCAGACCGTCGCCCGCATGGAGCGCGACGGCCTGCTGAAGGTCGAGAACGACCGTCACCTGGTGATGACCGCCGAGGGCCGCAGGCTGGCCACCCACGTCATGCGCAAGCACCGGCTCGCCGAGCGCCTGCTCGTCGACGTCATCGGTCTGCCGTGGGAGGACGTCCACATCGAGGCCTGCCGCTGGGAGCACGTCATCTCCGAGGCGGTCGAGGAGCGTCTGGTCACGCTGCTCAACGCACCCTCGGTGTGCCCGCACGGCAACCCGATCCCGGGTCTGGAGGAGCTGGGCCTGGAGGGTTACGCCCCCGAGCCGTTCACCGACGACTCCATCGTGCCGATGATCGACGCCGCCTCCGACTCGGAGTCCACCGTGACGGTGCGTCGCATCAGCGAACAACTCCAGCCGGACGCGGACATCATGCTCACCTTGCGCGAATCCGGGGTACAACCGGGACAGGAAGTCGTGCTCAAGGCTTCGGACGACGGCGTGCGCGTCATCGGCGCGGGCGAGGACACCGAGCTCCCGGCGGATGTCGCCGGGCACATCTTCGTCGCCAAGCCGTGAAACGTTCGTCCACGTTGATTGGTTGCTCATCGGGATTGTCTCATTGCGCTGCGGGAACGTTGACTGTGTTGCTACGCTCGCCCCAAGGTGCGGTCGTTCGGGGTACCCGGAGCGGGCATGTGTGCAGCTCATGACGGCGAGGTGGCGGCTAGATGACACGGTGGGGTGAGCCCTTCCGGGAGAGCGACGCGCTCGTCACGGCCGAGGTCGTCGACCAGGCCCAGATCGCGATCGTCGTCATCGACCGGTTCAGCCTCCTTCGATACTGGAACCCGTACGCCCGCGAGCTGTTCGGGTTCGTCGGCGGGCGCGACTACGTCGGCCTGTCGCTGCTCGACATCGGCATCCACGAGTCCGACCGCGAACACGCCTCCGAGCTGGCGCGGCGCGTGCTCCGCGGCGAGCCGTGGGAGGGCACGTTCGCCGTGCTCAAGGGTGACTCCTCCTGGATCCACGTGCGCGCCCAGGCCGTGCCGATGCGCGACGAGTCCGGGGAGATCGACGGGATCACCCTGATCGCCCGTGAGGCGCTGCGCAGCGGCCGGGTCGAGGAACAGTACGGCCTGCTCGAACGCATCGGCAGCCGCCTGGCCAGCTCCCTGGAGTTCGACTCCACGGTCAGAGGCGTGGCCGGGATCCTGGTGCCGCAGTTCGCGGACCACTGCTTCATCGACCTCTACGACCGCGACCGCCTGGTCAGACAGGTGTCCGTGCACGCCGAGGGCTGGACGCCCCCCGCCAACACGTGGTTCGACGTCGGGGACGAGGTCCGCTACCCCGAGCGCCACTTCGTGACCCAGGCGATGCGCCGCCTGGAGACGGTGGTCACCAGCGACTACCTCTTCGAGAACTCTCCCAACGACCGGTCCGACCGCGTCTCCCGACAGGTCGGCGTCACCTCCGCGATCGCCGCCCCGCTCCGGGCCCGCGGCGAGGTCCTCGGCGTGCTCACCCTGGCCCTGTCCGGGCTCTCGCCCCGTCAGAAGAGCAGCTACGGCGGCTTCGACCGCGACCTGGTCGGCGCCATCGCCTCCCGGGTCGCGCTGGCGATCGACAACGCCCGGCTCTTCGAGGAGCAGCGCAGCACCGCGGTGGCCTTCCAACGGAGCCTGCTGCCCAGCGACTTCCCCCCTCTGGACGGGCTGACCGTCGCGCACCGCTACCTCCCCGCCGGCCCGCTCCAGGGGCACGGGCACGGCATCCAGACCCAGGTCGGCGGCGACTTCTACGACGCGATCCCGCTCTCGGCCGGACGTGTCGGCCTCGTCATCGGTGACGTCGAGGGCCGGGGCCCGCACGCCGCGGCCGTGATGGGCCAGCTGCGCGCCGCGCTGCGCGCCTTCGCCCAGGCCGACCGCGAGCCCGCCGACATCCTGCGCGAGCTCGACGAGTGGGTCCGCCAGCTCGGCATCCCGGACAGTGGGGGCGGCGTGTGGATCCCCAGCGTCAGCTGCCTGTACATGGTCTACGACGCCTGGTCCCGCGAGCTGTCCTACTCCAACGCCGGTCACGCGCCGCCGCTGCTCATCACCTCCGAGTCGGTCGAGACCCTCGACCTGGAGGTCACCGACCGCATGCTGGGCGTGCGCGCCAAGGGCGGGTCGGGCGAGGACATCGTGTACCACCAGGCCAACCTGCGGCTCCCCCTGGGCGCCACCCTGGTCATGTACACCGACGGTCTGGTGGACCGCAGGCCGGTCGGGGGCAGGGCTGACCCCGAGCGCGCGCTGGCCCGGATGACCGAACGCGTGGCCGAGGTCGCGGACAAGGACGTGGACCAGATCGCCGAGGCCGCCGTGCACAGCGTGCCCGGCGTGCTGGACGACGACACCGCGCTGATGGTGGTGCGCACCCACTCCGAGGAGCTGGCGCTGCGTGAGGGCTGGTTCCCCTCCGAGGCCTCGACCGTCGGCGCCGCCCGGCACCTGGCGGCCGACACCTTCAACGAGTGGGGGGTCGACCGCGACCAGGCCGAGCTCGCCTGCCTGCTGGTCTCGGAGATCGTCACCAACGTGGTCATCCACGCCACCCCGCACCCGGTGCACCGCGAGTTCACCGGAAGCGGCGTGCTGGACTCGGAGACCCCGCTCGACGGAGGCGGCGCGGCCGACGAGTTCGACGAGGACTGGAGCGATCTCCTGGAGGCGGTCGCGGAGGAGGACGAGTCCGCCGAGGACCCGGCGGACAAGGAGTTCCTGCTCCGGTTGCGCCGTGGCGCCAACGCGGTGTGGGTGGAGGTCTTCGACCACGACCTGCGTCTGCCGCGCATCCGCAGCGCCGCCGCCGACGACGAGGGCGGGCGCGGCCTCTACCTGGTGGAGCAGCTGGCCAGCCGCTGGGGATCGCGCCCCACGCCGGACGGCAAGGCGGTCTGGTTCGAGATGCCCATGCACGCCGAGGTCCGCGAGGCCGAGAAGGACGACGACGCGTAGGCCGCACGGACCGTCCCGTTCCCGAGGAGGGGTCGTGCGGCGGGGGCGAGGGGCCGGTCCTGGGTGACCCGACCGAGCCGCGCACCCGTCGGTTCCTCCGACGCGTCATCGACGCGGGACCCTCCGACCGGCGCGAGGCCCCTTCTTCGCTGGTCGGGAACGGTGTCGTCGTAAACCTGTTTCCGGACGGGAAAAATAGGAGCCGCACCCGTCTTGTTTCTCTGTAGTCGGCTGGTTACTTTATTCAGTGGTAAAGGACTGGACCGACATGGGGAATGGTGGTGCGCGCATTGCGTGAGCACGGCGCGAAAGTGACTCCGGGGCCCTCCTGGGGTTTCATGGAACAAAGTCCCAAGAGGTTCCCGCGTTCCCTTCGCCACCCGGCACGGTCCGGCCTGCGCGGTGGCCTCTCGGTCTTCGGTGCCCTGGCCCTGGTGGTCGCGATGGCCTCCCCCGCCTTCGCCGAACCGCCGACCGCGCTTCCCGCCCATTCCTCCGAGGCCGAGGAGAAATGGCAGCCCGCCTTCGACTACGACACGGACGGCTGTTATTCCACCCCCGCCATCGGGCCGGACGGAACTGTCGCCGAAGGGCTGAACACCTCGGGGGCCCTGAACGGAAACTGCCGGGACCAGTCGGACCTCGACAACACCAATTCCTATTCTCGGGCCAGCTGCGACGGCAGCGGGTGGTGCGCGTACATGTACGCGCTCTATTTCGAGAAGGACCAGATCATGCACGGCTGCTGCGGGCACCGGCACGACCTGGAGCACGTCGTCGTGTGGGTGTTCGAGGACGAGGCCCGCTACGTGTCCGCCTCCGCGCACGGCGACTACGACACCCGCGCGGCGGAGGACATCCGGTGGGAGGGCACCCACCCCAAGATCGTCTACCACAAGGACGGCGCCTCGACCCACGCCTTCCGGTTCGCCGCCGACCACGACGACCCGCCGGAGAACCACTACGGCGTCTGGCAGTACCCGGACCTCGTCGGTTGGGAGGGCTACCCCGAGGGGATCCGGGAGATCTTCGTGGCCGCCGACTACGGGGCGGCCCAGCTCGACCTCAGGGACGAGCGGTTCCCCGACGCCCTGGCCAAGGCCGTGCCCGACGGGATCGACTTCGACCCGTACGCCCCCTGACCCGCACCGGACCAGACCCCCGGCCCGACCATGCCCTCGTCAGACCATCACGGCCGGGTCCGCCCGTACGGTCCTCACCCGCCTTTGGACCGTGCGTCGGGCCCGTCCATCCCCCCGGACGCCGAAGGGCCCGCCGACCCAGTCGAGACGCTGGGGCGGCGGGCCCTCGGTGTTGTCCGTGGAGGGGGTGCTCAGCGGTAGGAGTTGGCCCACAGCAGCAGGCACACGAAGACGAAGAACACGACGATGCCGCTGGTCGCCCAGGGGATGTGGATCCTGGGCCGGAGCTTGCGCACGGCGATGACCAGGAGCACCACCAGCAGGCCCATCACGATGAGGCCGTCCCACGATCCGCTCACGACCGGTCCCTTCGGGGTTCGGGGGTCTACAGGCCCAGGCCCCTGCCGACGATCTCCTTCATGATCTCGGTGGTGCCACCGTAGATCGTCTGCACGCGGGAGTCCTGCCAGGCCCGTGCCACGGGGTATTCCATCATGTACCCGTACCCGCCGTGAAGCTGGAGGCACCGGTCCATGACGCGGTTGCACATCTCGGTCGTCCACCACTTGGCCTTGGCGGCGTCCTCCACGGTGAGCTCACCCTCGTTGAGCAGCCGGACCCCGCGATCCACGTAGGTCCGGCCCAGGTCCACCTCGGTGGCCAACTCGGCCAGGACGAAACGGGTGTTCTGGAAGCGCCCGATCGACCGGCCGAAGGCGGTCCGCTCGCGGCAGTACTCGATGGTGTGCTGGAGGACGTAGTCCGCCGAGGCGACCGCGCAGGTGGCGATGGACAGCCGCTCCTGGGGCAGGTTCTGGAGCAGGTGGATGAACCCCTGGCCCTCGGTGCCGATCAGGTTGGCGGTCGGCACGCGGACGTCGTCGAAGAAGAGTTCGGCGGTGTCCTGCGCCTTCATGCCGACCTTGTCGAGGTTGCGGCCGCGCTCGAAGCCGGGCGTGCCGCGCTCCACGGCGATCAGGGAGAAGCCCTGCGCACCGGCGTCGGGGTCGGTCTGGCAGACCACGATGACGAGGTCGGCGTTGACGCCGTTGGTGATGAAGGTCTTGCCGCCGTTGACGACGAACTCGTCGCCGTCGCGCACGGCGGAGGTCCGGATCCCCTGGAGGTCGCTGCCGGTGCCGGGCTCGGTCATGGCGATCGCGGTGATCAGCTCGCCGCTGGCGAAGCCGGGCAGCCAGCGCCGCTTCTGCTCGTCGGTGGTCAGCCCCACCATGTAGGGCGCCATGACGTCGTTCTGGAGGGTGATGCCCAGACCGCTGGCGTGCGCGCGGCAGATCTCCTCGTTGACGATCTGGTTGTACCGGTAGTCGTGGAGCCCGGTGCCGCCGAACTCCTCGGGGACCCCGTGGCCGAGCAGGCCGACGGTCCCCGCCTTCACCCACACCTCGCGGGGCACGATCCCGTCCTTCTCCCACTGGGCGTGGAAGGGGACGACCTCCCGCTTGAGGAACTCGGCCACCGATTCGCGGAAGAGGTCGTGGTCGGCGTCGAAGAGTTCCCGCTTCATGCTCAGCTCCGAGGGTGTCGGGGATCACTGTGTTCCCACACGGTAACCGAACCGCGTTCGGTTTTGAAGCGCGGGGGGCAAGCCGGAGCAAAGTTCCGGGACCCCCGCGCGGTTCCCGGAGGCGCGGCGGTCGCGGGTTCCTAGGGTGGACCAGCAGCCGGGCCGTGCGGAGTCGGCCGGCCCGACCCCGGGAGGCGATTCGATGACAGAGAGCCCCGCCGACCAGCGCGAGTCCCAGAGAGGGCGGATCGCGCTGATTATGACCGCCCTCATGCTGGCCGTCCTGCTCTCGGCGCTGGACCAGACCATCGTCTCCACGGCGCTGCCGACGATCGTCTCCGACCTCGGCGGGCTCAACCACCTCTCCTGGGTGATCACCGCGTACCTGCTGGCCGTCACCGCCAGCACCCCGCTGTGGGGCAAGCTCGGTGACCAGTTCGGCCGCAAGCGTCTGTTCCTCGGGTGCATCGCGATCTTCCTGGTGGGCTCGGTGCTGTGCGGACTGGCCCAGAACATGCTCCAGCTGGTGCTGGCCCGGGGCCTCCAGGGCGTGGGCGGCGGCGGGCTCATGGTGCTGGCCTCCGCGATCATCGGTGACGTCGTCTCACCCCGGGAGCGCGGGAAGTACCAGGGCCTGTTCGGCGCGGTCTTCGGGGTCTCCAGTGTGGCCGGGCCCCTGTTGGGCGGGCTGTTCGTGGACCACCTGTCCTGGCGCTGGGTGTTCTACGTGAACCTGCCGCTGGGGCTGCTCGCCTTCTTCACGGTCCTCGCCGTGCTGCCCCGGCAGGACCCGGTCGGCCGCCGGAACATCGACTACGCGGGCATCACCCTGCTCGCCGCCACCGCCGTCTGCCTGACCCTGGTGGCGTCCTGGGGCGGCGGGGTCTACGGCTGGCTGTCCTGGCAGATCCTCTCCCTGGCCGCCGCCGGGCTGGTGCTCGGCGTGGGCTGGTGGCTCACCGCGAGGCGCGCTCCGGACCCGGTGATGCCGCTCGGGCTGTTCCGGAACCCGACCATCGTGGTCGCCATGGCCATCGGCTTCTGCGTGGGTTTCGCGATGATGGGCTCGATGGCGTTCCTGCCGCTCTTCCTCCAGATCGTGCACGGACTCTCCCCCACGGCCTCGGGGCTGCACCTGCTCCCCATGGTCACGGGCATGCTCATCACCTCGATCACCAGCGGCCGCCTGGTCACCCGGACCGGCCGGTACAAGGTCTTCCCCGTGGCGGGCATGGCCCTGACCTCGATCGGCCTCTTCCTGATGTCCGGCATGGGGCCGGACAGCTCCCTGTGGGAGATGGGCCTCTACTTCTTCGTCCTCGGCTCCGGACTGGGCCTGGTGATGCAGGTGGTGGTCCTGGTGGTGCAGAACGCCTCCTCCTACGACGACCTGGGGGTCTCGACCTCGTCCGCGACCTTCTTCCGGTCCATCGGCGGCTCCTTCGGCACCGCGGTGTTCGGGTCGGTCTTCGCCGGGCAGCTGGCCTCGGACCTGGCCGCGCGGGCCGGGTCGCTCGACCTTCCGGCGGGGGTGGACGCGACCTCGCTGGAGAGCGACCCGAGCGCCATCGACCGCCTGCCCTCGCAGGTGCAGGCGAGCTTCCTGGAGATCTACGCCGACGCCATCGACACCGTCTTCCTGTGCGCGGTGCCGGTCGCCCTCGTCGGCCTGGTGCTCGCCCTCTTCCTGCGGCAGGACGTGCTGCGCACGACCATCAGGACACCGGACCTGGACGAGACCGTGGCCCCGGTGGCCACGCCGAGCCGCAGCGCGATGGACCAGGTGGAGCGCGAGATCTACGAGGCCTGCGGGTCCGAGGGCACGGAGACCATGTACCAGCGTCTGCGGGAGGCCTCCGGCCTGGAGGTCTCGGCGGAGGCCTGCTGGGCGCTGAGCCACATCGGGGTCCAGGGGCCGCTCGGCGTGGACGACCTGGTGCGCATGTCCGGCCTGAGCCCCTCCCGCTGGGCCGACACCCACCAGGAGCTGCTGGAGGCCGGGTACCTGGTCGACGACAGCGCCCCCTGGGAGCTGAACTGGCGGGGGGAGGACGCCGTGCGGCGGCTGTACGAGGCCCAGCGGACGGCGCTGCGCTCGCTGCTCTCCGACTTCGGCCCCGAGGAGCATCCCGACGTGTTCGACGTCCTGGAGCGGGTCACCGGCACCACCCTCGGTGACGAGGGCGGGCGTTGGGGCGACCGCACGGACTGACCGGACCTGGGCGGACGCCCGCAAGACGGGGTCGGGGGCTTGCCAGGGAGTTCAAACCGAATACAGTTCGGTTCTATAGGACGTCACATCCCACGCCCCTTGGAGGACCCAGTGGCTGAGGCCTACATCGTCGGTGCGGTACGCACCCCCGTCGGCACCAAGAAGGGTGCCCTGGCCGCCGTGCACCCGGCGGACCTGGGCGCCCACGTCCTCAAGGAGCTCGTCGAGCGCACCGGGGTCGACGCGGCCGCGGTCGAGGACGTCATCATGGGCGTGGTCAGCCAGGCCGGTCCGCAGGCCCTGGACCTGGCCCGCACCGCATGGCTGTCCGCCGGGCTGCCCGAGTCGGTCCCCGCCGTCACCATCGACCGCCAGTGCGGCTCCTCGCAGCAGTCCCTCCACTTCGCCGCCCAGGGCGTCATGTCCGGCACCCAGGACCTCGTCGTGGCGGCGGGCGTGGAGAACATGGGCATGGTCCCCATGGGCGCCAACGTCCAGTTCGCCCTCGACAACGACCTCCCGCTGTACGGGCAGGGGTGGATCGAGCGGTACGGCTTCCAGGAGATCTCCCAGTTCCGGGGCGCCCAGCTCATGTGCGAGAAGTGGGGCTACAAGCGCGAGCAGCTGGAGGAGTTCGCGCTGGAGAGCCACCGGCGGGCCGCCGCCGCGCAGGAGGCCGGGTACTTCGACGCGCAGATCGCTCCCATCGCGGGGGTGACCAGGGACGAGGGCGTGCGCCCGGACACCACCCTGGAGAAGATGGCCGGGCTCAAGCCGCTGCGTGAGGGCTGGGAGCTCACCGCCGCGATCGCCAGCCAGATCTCCGTGGGCGCGGGCGCGCTGCTCATCGCCTCCGAGCGCGCCGTGGAGCGGCACGGGCTCACCCCGGTCGCCCGCGTGGTGCAGCTGTCGCTGGTCGGGGACGACCCGGTCTACATGCTCACCGCGCCGATCCCCGCGACCCGGATCGCCCTGGAGAAGGCCGGTCTGAGTATCGACGACATCGATGTCACGGAGATCAACGAGGCCTTCGCCCCGGTCCCGATGTCGTGGACCGAGGAGCTCGGCGCCGACCCGGCCAGGGTCAACCCGAACGGCGGCGCCATCGCTCTGGGCCACCCGCTGGGGGCCACCGGCGCGATCCTGATGACCAAGCTGGTCAACGAGCTCCACCGGACGGGTGGCCGCTACGGTCTCCAGACCATGTGCGAGGGCGGCGGCCAGGCCAACGTCACCATCGTCGAACGCGTCTGACCTCCCCGTACCCCGACGGGCCGCGCACCCCGTGCGCGGCCCGTCGTCGTGGAACACCCGGAGTTGGTGCGGAGTCTCCAGAAGTAATACCTGTGAAGTATTACCCTGGTTCCATGAGGATCACCGAGAAGGGTCAGGTCACCATCCCGGTCGAGGTGCGCAGGAGACTCGGTCTCAGCCCCGGAGACGAGGTCGAGTTCGTCCTGGAGGGCAACGGTGCGCGTGTGGTTCGCGCGGCGACCGAGCCCTCACGCGGCCAGCGCCTCGTCGAGCGACTGCGCGGTAGGACCACGACCAGTATGAGCACGGACGAGATCATGGCGTTGACCAGGGGAGACGATGACGACTGCTGAGGCCGTCAGGTCCTGCCTGGAAAGTGACGGAGCCGGGCCGTCCTCCACGATGGTCGACACCAACGTGCTGCTGGACGTCCTCACCGGCGATCCCACCTGGGGTGAGTGGTCGGAACGGGCCTTGGTGGAGGCGGCTGACCGGGGCCCCGTGGTGATCAACCCGATCATCTACGCCGAGGTCTCCGTGGGCTTCACCCGCATCGAGGAACTGGACCTCGCGCTGGGCGGCGACTTCGTTCGCTCCGACCTGCCGTGGGAAGCGGCCTTCCTGGCCGGAAAGTGTCACCTCCGCTACCGGAAGCAGGGCGGGACCAAGCACGCGCCGCTGCCGGACTTCTACATCGGTGCCCACGCGGCGATCGAAGGCCATCAGCTCCTGACCAGAGACGCCCGGCGATTCCGGACGTACTTCCCGTCGGTGAAGCTGCTCAGTCCGAACTAGGTGACCACGGCCCCGGTGGGAAGGCCCCTCCGAACCATGGGTGCCTCCCCGTACCCCGACGGGCCGCGCACCCCGTGCGCGGCCCGTCGTCGTGGGAACCCGCCTCACCGTCGATGCCCATGGCTGCGGTGGAGGTGTGACGCGGATGACGTGGACGGCCGACGAGGAGTTGACGTGTGCGCCGCGGGCTGACCGCCGTCAGCGGACGGGGTGGGCCAGGCCCTCGCCGCCGACGCCGTTCTCCAGGCCGAGCCAGGCCGCCATCTCCTCCAGCTGCGCCACCAGTTCGGGCATGGTGTCGGCGGGGGCGCCCTCCTCCAGGGTGATCTGGCGGGCGAGCAGGGTGCCCGAGGCGCGGTCCGCCTTGAGGTCCACCCGGGCCACGAGGTCGTCACCCAGCAGGAAGGGCAGCACGTAGTACCCGTGCACCCGCTTGGCGGCGGGCACGTAGATCTCCAGGCGGTAGCGGAACCCGAAGAGTTCCTGGGCGCGGTCGCGGGTCCACACCAGGGAGTCGAACGGGCTGAGCAGGGCGCGGGCGTCCACCCGGCGCGGGACGCGGGCGTCCCGGTGCAGGTAGGCGGGGCGCTCCCAGCCCTCCACGGTGACCGGGACCAGTTCCCCGGCGTCCACCAGGTCGGCCACGGCGGCACGGGACCCCGCGCCCTTGAGCCGGAAGTAGTCGCGCAGGTCGGGCTCGGTGGCGATGCCGTGCGCACGCGCGGCGATGGCGACCAGCTCGCGGTGCGCCTCCTCCGGTGTGGGGTGGGGGAGCGCGTGCACCTCGGCGGGCAGGACGCGTTCGGGCAGGTCGTAGCGGCGTTCGAACTGGGTGTTGCGGCCGTTCGAGGTGAGGTCACCGATCCAGAACAGGTACTCCAGGCACCGTTTGATCTCGGACCAGTTCCAGCCCCAGTGGTCCTTGGCGCGCGGCACGTCGTGGGCCAGCGCCGCCTCCACCTCCCGGGCGGTGGCCGGACCGATCCGGGCCACCTCCTCGTGCACCGCCCGGACCAGGTCGGGCTTGTCCTCGCGGATGCCGTTCATCCACCCCACGTTCCGCTGGGCCCGGTTGAGCTCCATCCGGTACCGCATGAGGCGGTGGGTGGCGGGCGGCACCAGGCTCGCCTCGTGCGCCCAGCACTCGACCAGCCGGGCCGGGCTGTCACCGACGCTCGTGGTGGTGGCCCGGTCCAGCAGGGCCGGGGAGTACGTGCCGATCCGGGCGAACACCGGCAGGTACTGGCTGCGGGCGAGCACGTTCACGCTGTCGATCTGGAGCAGCCCCACCCGCCGGACCACGCGCGCCAGGTGCGCGAGTGTGGGGGTGGAGCCCGGCCGGGGGTCGTGGAAGCCCTGGGCGGCCAGGGCGATCCGGCGGGCCTGCGGCAGTGAGATCTCCGCGTCGCGGCGGGGGTGTGGTGCGGCCATCTGGTCACCGTATCCGCAGCGGACGACGTTTCCGGGAAGGGATTCAGCCCGTCCGGCGGTGCAGGTCGTCGAGCACGGACGGCCCCGGATCGGCGGGCGCGATCCACGGTCCGGGCAGCGACGGGTCCAGGACCCCCTCCTCCAGCCAGGTGTAGGAGTCGGCCATCAGGCGCCGGGCCAGCCTTCCGTCCAGCTCGTCGGTGTTGGACCACAGCCCCTCGAAGAGGGGCTCGACCCGCAGTCGGGACTGGCGGCAGAACACGTCGGCCACCTCCAGCGGCGTGGTGCCGCGTTCGGGGTGGGCGTCCGCGTCGGCGCGGGCGCGCACGACCACGGCACTCGTCGCGAAGAGCTCGGCGCCGACGTCCACCACGCGACCGAGGAACCCCTGCCTGGCCTCCAACCCTCCCCGCCAGCGGGCCATCCCGTGGAAGGTGGAGCGCGCCAGCCGACGCGAGGCCCGCTCCACGAAGCGCAGGTGCTCCGCGAGTGGGCCGAACTCCTCGAAGGCGGACGGCACCTGACCCCGGCCGACCACCAGGGTCGGCAGCCACCGGGCGTAGAACCCGCCCGCCCTCGCTGCGGCGCGCGCCCTCCGGACCCGGCCGGCGTCGGGGTCGACGAGGTCCCCGGCCACGGACAGGTGCGCGTCCACGGCCTCGCGGGCGATCAGGAGCCGCATGATCTCCGTGCTGCCCTCGAAGATCCGGTTGATCCGCAGGTCGCGGAGCAGCTGCTCGGCCGGCACGCCGCGCTCGCCCCGCGCCGCCTGGGATCCGGCGGTCTCGTATCCGCGTCCGCCGCGTACCTGGACCAGTTCGTCGGCGACCCGGTAGGCCATCTCCGACGTCCAGAGCTTGGCCAGGGCCGCCTCCACCCGGATGTCGTGGCGCCCGTCGTCTGCCATCCGCCCGGTCAGGTCGAGCACGGACTCCATGGCGTACGTCGTGGCCGTGATGAAGGACAGTTTCCTGGCGACCTCCTCGTGCCGACCCACCGGCTCACCCCACTGGACGCGCTCACGTGCCCACTGACGGGCGATCCCGGTCGCCCACTTGCCCGCGCCCACACAGAGGGCGGGCAGGGACAGGCGTCCGGTGTCGAGCGTGGACAGCGCGATGCGCAGCCCCCGGCCCTCCGCGCCGATCCGCTGGGCGGCGGGCACCCGCACCCCGTGCAGGCGGGTGACCCCGTTCTCCAGGCCCTTCAGTCCCATGAAGCGGTTGCGGTGCTCCACGGTGACGCCGGGGGAGTCGCCCTCCACCACGAACGCGGTGATCCCGCCGGGGTGGCCGGGCCCCTCGGGCACCCGCGCCAGCACGAGGAGGAGCTCGGCCACCACGCCGTTGGTGGTCCACAGCTTGACCCCGTCCAGCAGGTACGCCGCACCGTCGTCCGTGGGCGTGGCCCTGGTGCGCAGCCGTGCCGGGTCGCTGCCCACGTCGGGTTCGGTGAGCAGGAAGGCGCTGACGGCCCCTTCGGCGCACCGGGGCAGGTAGGCGCGGCGCTGTTCCTCGGTGCCGAACCGGTGGACCGGCTGGGGGACCCCGATGGACTGGTGGGCGGAGAGCAGGGCGGCGATCGCCGGGCAGACGGAGCCGACCAGGGTCAGGGCGTGGTCGTAGTGGTACTGCGAGAGGCCGAGCCCGCCGTAGCGGGTGGGGATCCTCATGCCGAACGCGCCGATCCCGCGCAGGGCCGCGACGGTCTCGTCGGGGACGCGCTCCTCCAGCTCGACGCGCGGGGCGTCGACGCCCGCGCACACCTCACGCAGTCGGGCGAGGAAGGCCTCCGCGCGCCGTGTCGCGGATGCGTCCGGGTACGGGGGATCGACCAGGTCCAGGCGCAGGCGGCCCAGGTAGAGCTCCCTGGCGAAGCCCGGCCGCTTCCCTCCGCCCTGTCTGGCGCGTTCGGCCTCCCGCCGGGCCTCGCGGGGATCGTCCGTCGACATGACACGTTCACCTCACCTGGAGGGAGGGTCCCTGTGGCCTCTCCCACAGGCCTACCCGAAGGGTGCGGGTCCGATACCCATGAGGGCCCCGGTACCCGGGGGGCGGGAAAAACCTTGCGCACGATGCGAACCGTTCGAGGGGCGTGGCCGTCCAACGAAGCGCGACGGAAACCAACCGAGCTCATGCCGGGAGTCGCCGAACCCCGGTGCGGAGGACGGCCGCACCGGGGTTCCTCGTGTCCGCACCCGCCGGATGCGCGAGTCCGGCCAGGTCGGAGCGGTCCGTCGGCGCGATCCTCTAGCCTTTGGCTGTGCGTATCGCGACATGGAATGTGAACAGTGCCCGGGCCAGGGCCGAGCGGATCGGTGACTGGCTCGACCGGAGCGACATCGACGTCCTCGCCATCCAGGAGACCAAGGCCCGCGACGACCAGTTCCCCGCCTCGGTCCTCACCGACCGCGGGTACGAGGTGGCCCACCACGGCCTCTCGCAGTGGAACGGCGTCGCGATCGCCTCGCGCGTGGGGTTGGAGGACGTCCGGATCGGCTTCCCCGGCCAGCCCGGCTACGGCGACCCCGAGGAGCGTGAGGCCCGCGCCATCGGCGCCACCTGCGGCGGCGTCCAGGTGTGGAGCCTGTACGTGCCCAACGGGCGGGAGGTCGACCACCCCCACTACGCGTACAAGCTGCGCTGGCTGGAGGCCCTGCGCGAGGCGGGCGCCGCGCGTCTGGCCGAGGACCCCGAGGCGCAGATCGCCTACGTCGGTGACTTCAACATCGCCCCGCAGGACGACGACGTGTGGGACATGGCCGCCTTCGAGGGGCTCACCCACGTCACCGAACCCGAGCGCACCGCCTTCACCCGGCTGGTCGACGCCGGCTTCTCCGAGGTCGTGCGGGAGTACACGCCCGGACCCGGCGTCTACACCTACTGGGACTACAAGGCGCTGTCCTTCCCCAAGCGCAAGGGCATGCGCATCGACTTCGTGCTCGCCTCGCCCGCGCTGCGGGCGCGGGTGACCGGTGCGAGCATCGACCGCGAGGAGCGCAAGGGCAAGGGCGCCTCCGACCACGCCCCCGTCATCGTCGCCCTCGACGGTGCTGACAGCCAGCCGGTCGACCGGCCCAAGAAGTGACCTGGGAATGAACAGAGAAGTGGGTAACGAAGTGAGCGCCGTGCCGCGCCTCGCCGTCCTCGGCAGCGTCAACATGGACCTGGTGGCCTACGTGGACACGGTCCCGGGTGGCGGCGAGACCGTCACCGGCACGGACTTCCGCCAGGTCCCCGGGGGCAAGGGCGCCAACCAGGCGGTGGCCGCCGCGCGGGCCGGGGCCGAGGTCGCCTTCCTCGGGGCCGTCGGAGACGACGCCTTCGGCGCCGAACTGCGCGCCAACCTGGTCTCCCACGGGATCGACGCCTCCGGTCTGCGCACCGTCCCGGGGGTGTCCGGGGTCGCGCACATCGCGGTGGACGGCCGGGGCGGCAACCGGATCATCGTGGTGCCGGGCGCCAACGCGGCGGCCGGAGCGGTCGACGGCGACGAGGCGCGGGTGGCCGGTGCCGCCGCGCTGCTGCTCCAGCTGGAGCTGCCGATGGAGGCCGTGGTCGCCGGGGCGCGGCTGGGCCGGGGCCTGGGCGTGCCGGTCTACCTGACGCCCGCCCCCGCGCGGGATCTCCCGGACGAGCTCCTGGCCAACGTGGACGTGCTCGTGCCCAACCAGCACGAGGCGGCCGCCATCACCGGGCACACCGAACCGCGCGCCGCGCTGGCGGCGCTGCTGGAGTGGGTGCCCGAGGTGCTGTTGACGCTGGGCGAGGACGGCTCGCTGTTCGGGCGTCGGGGCGAGGAGCCGGTGCACGTTCCGGCGCGTCAGGTGGAGGCCGTGGACACCACGGCGGCCGGTGACACGTTCTGCGGCTCGTTCGCCGTGGCCCGGGCCGAGGGCCGCTCGGCGCGGGAGGCGATGGAGTTCGCCGCGGCCGCCGCCGCGATCTCCGTGGGACGGCACGGAGCCAGTTCGTCGATGGCCTCGCGGGACGAGGTGGAGGCCCTGCTCAGGGGCTGAGCGCGGTGACGCTCCTGCGGTCGGGCCCCGACCGGGGCGCCGGGCGGGAGCGCGCGGGATCGGGCACACCCCCTGGCCACGGAGGTCAGGGGGTGTGCCCGATCTGCTTCAGGAACGGCGCGGGGTCCTGGTCCTGGAGACGGACCTCCAGCACGATGTCCACGGTGTCCCCGACGAGACGGCCGCCCCAGGGCACGGGCCCGCCGTCGCCCACCCCGAAGTCGGACAGGCTGATCCTGGTCGTGGCGGAGAAGAAGTGGCCGTACGTGTCCTCGGGTGAGGCGTAGTCGGGGGCCTCGCCCACCCACGCGCCGTCGAGGACGACGGGGAGCGCCGTGCCGTGGAGGGTGAGGTCGCCGTGCAGGCGGAAGGAGTTCCGCTTCCTGCCGGGCTCCAGGCGGGTCGAGGTGAAGCGGATCTCCGGGTGGCGCTCGACGTCGAGGAAGTCGGCGGAGCGCAGGTGGGCGTCCCGGGCGTCGACACCGGTGTTGACGCTGTCCGACGCGATCACGACCTCCACCGAGGAGCGGGCGGGGTCCTCCGTCACGTGGACCCGCCCCTCGGCCCTGCCGAAGGTGCCCTGGACCCGGCCGAAGCGCAGGTAGTGGGCGACGAAGATCAGGCTGGAGTGCAGCGGGTCGAGGTGCCAGGTACCGGTGCGCGGGCCGAACTCGGGCATGGATGTCATGGGCGCTAACTCCCTCTGTGTCCGGTATGAGACATTTGTCCACTTACTGTAGGTCCGATGCCCGACCAGATCCCCTGGTTCGCCTCTGACCTGCGAAGAGACTTTCGACTCGCCGTTCGCAAGCCCCGTGACGCGGCGTTCCGACCGGACACGCGAAGGAGGGCCGGAGCCCGTGGCCCCGACCCTCCCGACGTACGCGCGCCGACGCGCTACATGTGCTCGGGCGACTCCACACCGAGCAGGTCCAGGCCCTGGACCAGCACCCGCAGCGCCACGGACACCAGCGCCAGCCGCGACTCACGTTCGGCGTCGGTCGACGCCGTCAGCACCGGGCAGTGCTCGTAGAAGGCGGTGAGCGACTGCGCCAGCTCGAACAGGTACGTGGACAGGCGGTGCGGCTGGAGGTGGTCGCCCACCTGCTCCACCACCGCGCCGAAGCCGAGCAGCTTGAGCGCGAGGTCGCGCTCGGAGCCCTCGGAGACGGTGATCGCGCCGTCGACGGCCCGGGGGTCCACCCCGCCCTTGCGGAAGATGGAGCGGATCCGGGCCTGCGCGTACTGGATGTACGGACCGGTGTTCCCGGTCAGCGCCAGCATGCGGTCGAAGTCGAACACGTACTCGGTGTCGTGCGAGACCGACAGGTCCGCGTACTTCACCGCGCCGATGCCGACCTTGCGGGCGATCTCCGCCTGGCTCTCGGCGTCCAGGTCGGGGCGGTTCTCCGCGACCACGGCCGCGGCCCGCTCGATCGCCTCGTCGAGCAGCTGCACGAGCCGGACCGGGGCGCCGCTGCGGGTACGCAGGATCTTGCCGTCCGGGCCCAGCACGTTGCCGATCTGCACGTGCGTGGTCTCGACGCGGTCCGGCAGCCACCCGGCCTTGCGGGCGGTGGCCCAGACCATCTTGAAGTGCATGGCCTGCGGGGCGCCGACCACGTACAGGATGCGGTCGGCCTTGAGGTCGTCCACCCGGTACCGGACGGTCGCCAGGTCCGTGGTCGCGTAGCCGTAGCCGCCGTCGCTCTTGCGGACGATCAGCGGGACCGGCTTGTCCTCGCGGCCGGTGAAGCCCTCCAGGAACACGCACAGGGCGCCGTCGCTGATCTCCGCGATGCCCTTGGACTCCAGCTCGTCGCACACGTCCGCGAGCATCGCGTTGTAGCTGCTCTCGCCGGCGAGGTGGTCGTCGGTGAGGGTGACGCCCAGCTTGGCGTAGACCTTGTTGAAGTAGATCCGGGACAGGCCCACCAGCTCGCGCCACAGACGCAGCGTCTCCTCGTCGCCGCCCTGGAGGGCGACCACCCGGCGGCGCGCACGGGCGGCGAAGTCGTCCGGTCCCTCGCCCGAGGAGTCGAACTTCGTCCGGGCCGCCTGGTAGAAGGCGTTGGGGTCCGTGGTGAGGAGGTCGGCCTCCTCGGAGTCCTCCCCGGCCTCCAGCAGGTGCTCGATGAGCATGCCGAAGGGGGTGCCCCAGTCACCGATGTGGTTCTGTCGGATGACGTGGTGGCCCAGGAACTCCAGCGTGCGGGCCAGGGAGTCGCCCACCACGGTGGTGCGCAGGTGCCCGACGTGCATCTCCTTGGCCACGTTGGGCGCGGAGTAGTCGAGCGGGATGTTCAGGCGCTCCTGGACCGGAACGCCCACGCGCGGGTCGTCGAGGAGCTGGCGCGTCTGGTCCGCGATCCAGTCCTCGCGCAGCGTGAGGTTGATGAAGCCCGGCCCGCTGACCTCGATGTCTCTGCACACGTCAGCGACGTCGAGGTGCTCCATGATCGCCGCGGAGACCTCGCGGGGCTTGCGGCCCAGGCGCTTGGCGAGCGCGAGTGCGGCGTTCGCCTGGTAGTCGGCGAACTGGGACGGACGGACGACGGGATCGGTGTCGGCGTACTCGGGGCCGAAGGCGGCGCCGAGGGCGGACTGGACCCGTCGCGAGAGTACTTCCTGCGGGTCGGCCATGCCCCTAAGGGTACCGACCGCCTATCCCCCTCCCGACAGGTTTCAAACGGTCCTCCCGGCCGCCGATACGCCGGGGCCCCGCCGGATACGCTCCCCTCCATGAGTGAAGCCTGGAACCCCGAAGCCCCCGGTGTGCTGAGACTGCCCTCGGGCCGCCTGGTCCGTGGCAGGGGCCTCGGCTACCCGCTGCCCCAGGGCCCGACGCCCGGGTTCGGGGTGTACCTGCTGGAGCACGAACCTCCGGCCTTCACGTGGCCCGGCCGCTGGGTGCGCTGGCCGGACTTCGGCCTGCCCGCCGACGACGCGGACGCCCTGGCGGGGTTCCGCGAGGCCCTGGAACGCGCGGACGGGGAACGGGTGGAGCTGGCCTGCCTGGGCGGGCGCGGCCGGACCGGGACCGCGCTCTCCTGCCTCGCCGTGCTGGACGGGGTGCCCGCCGAGGAGGCCGTGGCCCACGTACGCGAGCACTACTCGTCGCACGCGGTGGAGACCCCCGAGCAGGAGGCCTACGTGCGGGCCTTCGGGGACGCCCGCGACTGAGCCGGGCACGTCCGCCCCGTCCGGATCAGCGTTCCTCGGAACGGCGGTGGAGCCAGTGCGCGGAGCGGTGGGGCACCCGGCGGCGGATCTGGTCACCGATCCGCCCGCCCGCCAGGTCGTGGGCGAGCCGACAGGCCTGCGCGATGCCCTCCGGGTGGCTGTCCCCGTGCGCGATGACCACGGTGCCGTTCAGGCCCAGCAGGGCGGCGCCGCCGTAGGTCTCGCTGTCGAACCGTTCCCGCAGTCTGCGCAGGGCGCCGCGCTGGAGCACCGCCCCCGCCTTGGCCATGGTGGAGGAGGTCAGGGCGTCCCGGACGGCGTCCATCGTGAAGGCGGCGGTCCCCTCGATGGTCTTGAGCGCCACGTTGCCGGTGTGGCCGTCGGTGACCACCACGTCCACCCGGCCGAGCATGAGGTCGTGGCCCTCGATGTTGCCCCGGAAGTCCATGGACTCGGATCCCTCGGCGGCCAGCAGTTCGCTGGCCCTGCGGATCAGCTTGTTGCCCTTGCCCGGTTCGGAACCGATGTTGAGCACGCCCACGCGGGGCCGCTCCACCCCGAAGGCGGTCTGCGCGTAGGCGCACCCCAGGTGCGCGAACTGGACCAGCATCTCCGGTTTGGCGTCGGCGTTGGCTCCGGCGTCCACCATGATCGTCGGCACCGGTCCGGTCGGCAGGGTCACCGCCAGGGCCGGGCGCAGCACCCCGGGCTGGGTCCGCAGCCGCACCGTGGAGGTGGCCACGATCCCGCCGGTCGAGCCCGCCGAGACCAGCGCGTCCGCGTCGCCCCGACGGATCAGGCGGCAGGCGACCGCGGCGCTGGAGCGCGGGCGCCGCCAGCTGGCCAGGGCCCCCTCATCCATGGCGAGGGTGTCCTCGGCGTGCACCACCGGGACGTCGCGCAGGGCGCCCTCCTCGGCGAGCTGGGCGGCGATCTCGGTCCGGCGTCCCACGAGCAGGACCCGGAGGCCCAGTTCCCGGACGGCCCTGACGGCGCCGCGCACGACCTCCCCGGGGGCGTTGTCGCCGCCCATGGCGTCCACCGCGATGATCGGCGGTGACGTACGCGGTACCGGTGCGTCCGCGTCGGATGTGCCAGTCACAGCTTCCTCACACGGTCGGTTGGTGCTGATGGGCGGGTGCGGTGGGCCGTTCACGCAGCTCGGCGCGGTTTCACGGCACGGGTGACCGCGCCCTTTCGGGGCCGGACGGGGTGATGTGGTGACACGTTATCGGGTCGCCCCGCCACTGACTACGGACGGTACGTTCGTGCAGTCATGCGAGGATACTTCCTGTATGTCCAGGTCAGGGCTGGATATTACGCAGAGTGGGTACAAAGCCCCTAGACGGGGTATATCCGCTCGCTGGCTGGGTCGCTGACAACACTCTGGTCACAGCCGATAACTGATTTTTCATCCCCAGGTGGTTCCCCGGTACCCGTATGCCGAAGCCACCGGGTCAGGGCTGCCCTGCTCCATGAGGGCGGGCCCCTGTCCAACCGCAGGAGAGGAGAGGCGTGAGCGTAACGCCAGACGCGGCACAGTCCGCGTCCGCCGGACGTCGGTTTCGTGCCTACACGACGAAACACCTTGACGAGCTCACGGCGCGAGCCGGTCTCGCGGCTGACGAGCAGCTCGCGGTCAAAGCGGTCGCGCACGTGCTGCCGTTCCGCGTCAACAGCTACGTCATCGACGAGCTGATCGACTGGGACGCCGCTCCCGACGATCCGATCTACCGCCTGGTCTTCCCTCAGGCCGACATGCTGCCCACGGACGACGTCTCCAGGATCGCGGACCTCATCAGCTCCGGCGCGGGCCGCAAGGAGCTCAACGAGGCCGCCAACGGCGTCCGCGCCAAGCTGAACCCGCACCCGGCCGGGCAGATGGACCTCAACGTGCCCACCACGGGCAACGAGGAGCCCATCCCGGGTATCCAGCACAAGTACAAGGAGACGGTCCTCTTCTTCCCGAAGCAGGGCCAGACGTGTCACGCGTACTGCACCTACTGCTTCCGGTGGGCCCAGTTCGTCGGTGACGCCGACCTGAAGTTCGCGTCGGGCGAGATCGACCAGATGGTCGACTACGTGCGCTCGCACCCCGAGGTCACCAGTGTCCTGTTCACCGGTGGCGACCCGATGATCATGGGCGAGGGGGTCATCTCCCGCTACATCGAGCCGCTGCTGGAGATCGAGCACCTGGAGGCCATCCGGATCGGGACCAAGGCGCTGGCCTACTGGCCGCAGCGCTTCACCACCGACCCGGACGCGGACGACACGCTCCGCCTGTTCGAGAAGGTCGTGGCCTCGGGCAAGAACCTCGCGTTCATGGCCCACTTCTCGCACCCGAACGAGATGAAGTCCGAGCTCGTGCAGGAGGCCGTGCGCCGCATCCGCGGCACGGGGGCGGTCATCCGCACCCAGGCCCCGCTGATCCGCACGATCAACGACTCCTCGGCCACGTGGGAGGACATGTGGCGGACGCACCTGCGTCACGGCATGGTCCCCTACTACATGTTCGTCGAGCGTGACACGGGCCCGCAGGACTACTTCGCGGTGCCGCTGGCCGAGGCCTACGACATCTTCCGGGGCGCCTACCAGAAGGTCTCGGGCCTGGCCCGGACCGTGCGCGGCCCGTCGATGTCGGCGACCCCCGGCAAGGTCTGCGTGGACGGCGTGACGGAGATCATGGGAGAGAAGGTCTTCGTCCTGCACTTCATCCAGGCGCGCGACTCGGAGCTGGTCGGCCAGCCCTTCTTCGCCAAGTACGACGAGAAGGCCGCCTGGCTGTTCGACCTCAAGCCCGCCCTCGGAGCCACCCACTTCCCGTGGGAGAACGCCCCGATCGGCGCCAACGGCCTGGTCGACCCGGCCCGCCTCTAGCGGCGGCACCGCTCAGTCGGGCGGTGGCGACAGCGGAGCCCGGCACCCTGGTGGGGTGCCGGGCTCCGTCCGTGTCCGCGTCGTGGACGGAAGGAGGCCGCCGTGGGACGGGTGTCGACCACGGGGCCGACGACGCGGACACGGGTCCCGGAGTGGTCTGTGGTGGGGGAGGAGGGCCCCCGGGGCGCCGTGGTTCGGAGCGGTGCGTCGGGTCCGGCACCGCCCGGGTCAGTCCAGGAGCGCGTCGAAGTCGCCGGTCTTGGCGCCTCGGACGAAGGCCCTGATCTCGGCTGGCGTGTAGACCAGCGCGGGCCCCTCGGGATCGCGGGAGTTGCGTACGGCGATGTCACCGCCGGGCAGGGTCGCGACCTCCACGCAGTTGCCGTCCGGGTTGCTCCAACTGCTCTTGGTCCATGCGACCTCCAACCGGTCCGCGGGGACGCCGTTGTAGATCGGTTGCATCCTCAACCTCCTGGAAGTTCGGGGACAGGTGAGCGGGGTGTCCGCGGACGGCTCCTGCACGCCGTGACCGTCGGACCCGACCACCCGGGCACCGTCCATCCTGTCCAGGGAAGGGCGGTTTATTGGCGGGTGATCCCTTTGTCCCCATACGAGGCCAAAGCGTAGTCCATGCACGTGCATCGGTGATTGCATCCGTAATCAACCCCCGACTGCTGCGCGGCGATGGCATCGAAGGAACCGCATGTCAGGACTAACGTGCCGGAGCCGTTGATGGTTCGGTGTTCCGTGATTGTTTCCCAGTCGTGGCCGAAGGCGGACACGAAAGCGACCCCGTGGGTACGCAGGGCGTTCACGGGGTCGCGGGGGGTGCGGGGGGCGGGCGAGCCGGTCGGTGGCTGTGCGCGGGCGGGTGCCCGCGGACCGGCTGGGACCTAGGTCCCGTAGCGCTTGAGGAAGTCCTGGAGGAGATCCGGGGTCTGGCCCGGGAGGGGAGCCTGGGTGGCCAGGTGGTCCATGGTCTGCGCGTAGCGGCTGGTGTCGTCGAACTTGTCGAAGTAAAGGGCGCTGCTCAGCTGCTCCAGGTAGACCACGTCCGGCAGCTGCGGCGTGGGGAACCGCAGGATGCTGAACGGTCCGCCGGCGGCCGGGTGGCCGCCCATGGCGAACGTGGCGATCTGGAGGGTGATGTTGGGGCGGCGGGCCATCTCCAGCAGGTGCTCGACCTGCTCCCGCATGACCTCGGCGCCACCGAAGGGGCGGTGCAGGACCGCCTCGTCGATGACCGCCCACAGGCGCGGCGGGTCGCCCTCGGCGGACGTGAAACGCCGTTGCCGATGCATGCGCATGTTCACGCGGCTGTTGACGTCCTCCTCGGACGTCGCCGTGCGCGAGAGCTGGATCACCGCTCGGGCGTAGGCCTCGGTCTGGAGGAGGCCGGGCACGAACTGGACCTCGAAGGTACGGATGACCGACGCGGCCTCCTCCAGGCCCACGTAGACGCCGAACCACTGCGGCAGCACGTCGCCGTACTTGTGCCACCAGCCCTGGGCGTTGGCGCTGGAGATCATCCCGACCAGTGCCTCGCGCTGCGCGGGCTCCCGCACCCCGTACAGCTTCAGCAGGTCGTCGACGTCCCGGTGCTTGAAGCTGACCTGGCCGAGCTCCATCCGGCTGATCTTGGCGTGGGAGGCCCGGATGGCGTACCCGGCGTCCTCCCGGGAAATGCCCTTCTCCTGGCGCAAGCGCCGCAGCTGGGTGCCGAGCAGAATGCGCAGCACAGTGGGACCACCACTGGAATTGGCCAGGAAATCCTGTGTGACCTGGTGGTTCGGCGTTGGGTCTGCTACCACTTCGCCTCCCTATGGAGTGGTATTGGCGGGAGCGACCGCTCAGTATACCGATGTCGTTCTTCCGGGACAGGGGCGTCGAGCGCCGTTTCGAGCCCCAGTGAAGGGTACCGGCGGGAATCCCGGAAGACGGGCGGACGAATTCTTCGTGAGGGGGCCTACCGAAAGGGGGAGGGCTTCCTATAGTGTTGCCGAACGTTGAGCTGCACGTGCATCTGTGGTTTGCGTATGTAAGGAACACGTACGCCGGAGCAGAGCGCGGCACAGGCCGGACGCGCGAACCGACATCATCCGTGAGGACCGTGATGAACACAGAGCTGGTGCCTTCGGAGCTGCACGCCGGGGCATCCTGGGGTCCGCACTCCCGGGCGCGCACGCCCGAGGCGACCCGGGGCGGGTGGTGGGACCCGTCGCTTGGCCGACTGGGCATCGGGGAGAGCACCCGCGCTCCTGGTGGCGCCGCCGCCTGTTACGGCGCGGTACCGGACTCGGTCCGGTCGGCGCGGGAGTTCGGCGCCGACAACCTGTCCGCGTGGGGACTCTCGCGGCTGGCCGAGGACCTTCGGCTCGTCATCTCCGAACTCGTCGGCAACGCGTGCCGTCACGCGGTCCGCGACGACCTCCCCGAGCGGACCCGGGTCACCCTCCAACTGCGGCCGTTCCCCCGGGACGGCGCCGTGGTCTGCATGGTCGCGGACCCCAACCCGCGCGGTCCGGTCCGGGTCGAGGCGCACCATTTCGCCGAGTCGGGGCGCGGGCTCGGGCTGGTGGCCGCATTCAGTCGCGAATGGGGATGGAATCCCGTGGACGGTCACGGAAAGATCGTCTGGGCGATTTGCGGTTCTGATCCGTTCTGAGGGTGCGCCGATTTCCACGGGAAACGGGCAACGGCCGCGTTCCGGGACAGCAGTGCAGCCCGCCGGTCCGAGTAGGCTGTCAAGGGCATGTCGGCATTTGACCGACGGCGCCACAGACCCCACCGGCCCCGAACACGGGAGTAAGGCGTGGCCGTACTGGATCCCGACCAGGAGCACTTCCGCTGCGACGGCATGTCCGTCGTCCACCTCGAAGGCGAGATCGACATCGCCACGGCCGAGGGCGTCCACGCCCGGCTGGCCTCCTCGGTGATCGAGAACTGTACCGTCGTGGACCTCTCCGGGGTGGGCTTCATCGACGCCTCCGGGGTCAACGCCCTGGTCGGCGCCGTGCGGATCGCCTCCGGCTCCCAGCGCCACCTGCTCATCGCGAGCCCGCCCCGCCAGCTGAGCCGCATCCTGGACGTCCTGGACCTGCACGCCGTGCTTCCCACCCACGCCGACGTCGCCGCCGCCCGGTCCAGCCACACCGCCCACGCCCTGCACTGACCACGAGAACGGGGCGCGCCGCCGGGGGAGACCCCCGTGCGACACGCCCCGGACGTGTCGGTACCTACTCCACGGTCACGCTCTTGGCGAGGTTGCGGGGCTGGTCGACGTCGTTGCCCTTGGCCAGGGCGAGCTCGCACGCGAACACCTGCATGGGGATCGTCGCGACGATCGGCTGGAGCAGGGTCGGCACCGCCGGGATCTCGATGAGCGAGTCCGAGTACGGACGCACCGACTCGTCGCCCTCCTCGGCGATCACGATGGTGCGGGCACCACGGGCACGCACCTCCTGGATGTTCGAGACGATCTTGTCGTGCAGCACGCTGCGCCCCTTGGGCGAGGGCACCACGACGACCACCGGAAGACCGTCCTCGATGAGCGCGATCGAGCCGTGCTTGAGCTCACCGGCGGCGAACGCCTCGGCGTGCATGTACGCCAGCTCCTTGAGCTTGAGCGCGCCCTCCATCGCCACGGGGAAGCCCACGTGGCGGCCCAGGAACAGGACGGTCTTCTCGTCGGCCAGGGAACGGGCCAGCGCACGGACCGGCTCCACCGAGTCCAGGACCCGCTCGATCTGCTCCGGCATGGTGGCCAGCTGCGCGATCACCGCGTTGATCTCGTCACCGAACTTCATCCCGCGCACCTGGGCCAGGTACAGGCCGATCAGGTAGCAGGCGGCCAGCTGGGTGAGGAAGGTCTTGGTGGCGGCCACCCCGACCTCCGGACCGGCGTGCGTGTACAGCACGCCGTCGGACTCACGCGGGATCGTGGACCCGTTGACGTTGCAGATCGCCAGCACGCGGGCGCGCTGCTCGCGGGCGTAGCGGACCGCCATCAGGGTGTCCATGCTCTCGCCGGACTGCGAGATGGCGATGACCAGGGTCTGCTGGTCCAGGATCGGGTCGCGGTAGCGGAACTCGCTGGCGACCTCCACCTCGCAGGGGATCCGGCACCAGTGCTCGATCGCGTACTTGGCGATCAGGCCCGCGTGATACGACGTGCCGCACGCGATGATGACGATCTTCTCGACCGACCGCAGCTCGGCGGGGGTCAGCCGCATCTCGTCCAGGGTGAGCTGGCCGTCGACCGAGACCCGGCCCAGGAGCGTGTCCGCGACAGCCTTGGGCTGCTCGACGATCTCCTTGAGCATGAAGTAGTCGAAGCCGTCCTTCTCCGCCGCCGAGGCGTCCCAGTCCACGTGGTACTCACGCACGTCCACCGGGTTGCCCTCGTAGTCGGTGACGACCACGGAGTCGGCGCGCAGCTCCACGACCTGGTCCTGGCCCAGCTCGACCGCCTCGCGGGTGTGGGCGATGAACGCCGCCACGTCGCTGGCCAGGAAGTTCTCGCCCTCGCCGCGACCGACGACCAGCGGCGAGTTGCGGCGCGCCGCGACGACCAGGTCGGGGTCGTCGGTGGAGACGGCGACCAGCGTGAAGGCGCCCTCCAGCCGCTTGCACACCTCGCGCATGGCCCCGGGCAGGTCACCGTCGCCGCGCCGCTCCAGCTCCTTGCTGAGCAGGTGGGAGGAGACCTCGGTGTCGGTCTCGGACAGGAACTTGCAGCCCTGCTCCTCCAGCTCGGCCCGGAGGGCGGCGAAGTTCTCGATGATGCCGTTGTGGACGACGGCCACCCGGTTGTCGTTGTCGACGTGGGGGTGGGCGTTCACGTCGTTGGGTGCGCCGTGCGTGGCCCAACGGGTGTGACCGATCCCGGCTCCCTCACCGGAGACAGGGTGTTCCTCCAGAGCCTGGCGAAGGTTGGCGAGCTTGCCCGCCCGCTTCTCGGAGCGCAGGGTTCCCTCACCCAGCACAGCGACACCCGCGGAGTCATATCCGCGGTACTCCAACCTCGCGAGGCCGTTCACCACGACCTCAAGCGCCGGTTGCGGCCCGACGTAGCCAACGATTCCGCACATGGGCGCCAGCGTAAGCCAAAAGATGTCCGGAATCGACCAACCAGTGGTACATACCAATAGGTATTTTCCCAGGTGGCGGTATAGACCATTTGGTGTATCCGAGGTGGACCACGCAGGTGGGAGGGTGGGGGAGGGCGCCGAGTGGAACCGGTTCCCACCCCGACGAACCCACCCAAAAAACCTTGCGTGTCGCCCGCGTGAACGTGTGGTGTCCGGCACGTTCCGCCTCCGCGTCGGACAATCGGGGGACCGGCTGCCCGGAGTGGGGGAGCGCCTCGTCTAAGGTGGTCAACCGTGTCTCACGCGACGAAGAACGGCATCTCCTCGCCGTACGTGGAACTGGACCGGGCGGCCTGGGCCGCGCTCCGGGCCTCCACGCCCCTGTCCCTGACCGAGGCCGACCTCAGCGACCTGCGAGGTACCAACGACCCCACCTCCCTCGACGAGGTCCGCGACATCTACCTGCCTCTCTCCCGGCTGCTCAACCTCTACGTGGGCGCGACGCAGCAGCGGCACGCCGCGGTGCGCGCCTTCCTCGGGGAGTCGGACCGGCCGTCGCCGTTCATCATCGGCGTGGCGGGCAGCGTCGCCGTGGGCAAGTCCACCACGGCGCGCCTGCTGCGCTCCCTGCTCGCGCAGTGGCCCAACCACCCGGACGTCGAGCTCGTCAGCACGGACAACTTCCTCCACCCGAACTCCGTCCTCCAGGCGCGCGGGCTCATGCGCCGCAAGGGGTTCCCGGAGAGCTACGACCGGCGCGCGCTGGTCCGGTTCGTGTCGGAGATGAAGGCCGGAGCCGACCGCCTCGACATCCCCGTGTACTCCCACCTGCACTACGACGTCGTGCCCGGCGAGCGCCAGACCGTGCACCGCCCCGACATCCTCATCGTCGAGGGCATCAACGTGCTCCAGCCCGCGACGGCGGGACGGCTCGCGGTCGCCGACTTCTTCGACTACTCCATCTACGTCGACGCCAAGGTGGACAACGTCCGCAGCTGGTACCTGGACCGGTTCCGGGAGCTGCGGCGGACCGCCTTCTCCGACCCCCGCTCCTACTTCCACCACATGGCCACCACCATCGAGGAGACCCAGGCCCTGGAGTTCGCCGCCAACACCTGGGAGACCATCAACGAGGTCAACCTCGTGGAGAACATCCGCCCGACCCGGGGCCGGGCCACCCTCGTGCTGTTCAAGGGCGACGACCACCGCGTCAGCCGTGTGCGCCTGCGCAAGACCTGAACGGGTCCCCGGCCTCCCCGCCGCCTCCGCGGTCGGGAGGTCCGGTACCCGTTCGGTCGGCGGTGTGACCGGGGTCCCACGGCTCCCCGCCGGGTCGGACCCGAGGTGAACGGGGCTCCGGCGGAGCGGCCGGACGGACAATCCGGCTAACGGCCCCGTGCTCCCCGCCTCATGGTTACCGTGACCCTATGGCCACTCCTCACGAGTACGTCCCCACCCCCACCGAGGTCGTCGCGTCGTGGATCCCGCATGACGCCCGCTGGGACAAACAGGCCCGCGCCGCCGCCCGCAGGGGTGTCACCGAACTGCGGCAGTACGTGGTCGGACTGGTCTCCGACTACCGCGACGGCGGTGTCGAGCTCACCGACGAGTACGACCGGCGGACCATCGACGCCGTCATCGAGGACGTGGAGCTCGGCGGCGGCCTCGGCCGTGTGCGCTGGGACGGCGTCCGGGACGCGATGCTCACTCCGGACCGCTCCGGCGTCTGGTAGCTCGGGTAGGCTCACGGGTTCGGCATCACCGACCCCCCGGGGTCGTGGTGCGCGCTCATGGATCGGAACGAACCGGGCCCTCGCGGCGACCGGGGCGGGACCGCGCGCACGCGTGAGGTCGCGTCCTGTCCCGCCGAACCACGAGGTCCCCATGACCACGAACGATCCCTCGACCGTGCCCGCCGACCCCGAGATCATCGCCGAACGGCGGGCGCTCACCGACGCCCGCGCCGCGTTGCGCGGCATGCGCGAGACGGTCGACGCCACCGAACTCCTGTTCGGTGACGCCGCCAAGGACAAGGTCACCGACGCCGCCCTGCGGCGCGGGCGCGAACGCCGCCTGGCGGCCCTGGCCGACGTCCCCGGCGCCCCCCTCTACTTCGGGCGGATGGACTTCGAGCCCGGCACCGTCTTCCTCGACGACACCCCCTCCGAACACCCCGACCGCGTCCACATCGGCCGCCGCCACGTCCACGACGGCCGGGGCCGCCCCGTGGTCCTGGACTGGCGCGCGCCGATCAGCGTCGCGTACTACCAGGCCTCGCCAGGCGACCGGATGGACGTCCGGGTCCGCCGACGCTACGGGTTCGGCACCGTCACCGGCGAGGACGGCGAGCCCGAGTCGGTCCTCACCGCGTTCGAGGACGAGGACCTCATGACCGGCCCGGACGCCCCCGAGGCCGCGCCGGGCGGCGCGCTCCTCAACTCCGAGATCGAGCGTCCCCGTACCGGCCCCATGCGTGACATCGTCGCCACCATCCAGCCGGAACAGGACGTCCTGGTCCGGGCCCCGTTGGAGACCACCCTGTGCGTCCAGGGCGCCCCCGGCACCGGCAAGACCGCCGTGGGCCTGCACCGCATCGCCTTCCTCCTCTACAGCGAACGCGAGCGCCTGTCCCGTTCGGGGGTGGCGATCATCGGGCCCAACCGCGCGTTCCTCTCGTACATCCAGGACGTGCTTCCGGCGCTGGGCGAGGTGGACGTCCACCAGACCACCGTCGAGGAGCTGCTCACCCGGGATCTCCCGGATCGGCTGCGGCCCGCCCGGGGGTGGGTCCGCCGGACGGAGACCCCCGAGGCCGCGCGCACCAAGGGCTCCGCCGTCATGGCCGAGGTGCTCCGCCGCGACCTGTGGGCGCACCTGCGGGCCCCCGAGGAGACCGTCATGGTCCGCCAGGGATCGCGCCGCTGGCGGCTGTACCCCGAGGACCTGCGCCCTCTGCTGGACGAACTCGCGGAGCGCGGCGTGGCCTACGGGTCCGGCCGCGAACTCCTCTCCCACCGCATGGCGCACGCGGTCCTCACCCTGATGGAGGCCGAGGGCCAGGTCTGCGACGACCGGACCCACACCCGGGTGCGGCGGGACCCGGCGGTGCGCGCCGCCGTCACGGCCCTGTGGCCCAAGGTGGACCCGCTCCGGATGGTGCTGGGGCTGCTCACCGACCCCGAGCGGCTGGCGCGTGCGGCCGAGGGCCTGCTCACCGAGGAGGAGCAGCGGGTCCTGCTCCTGCCGGGTCGCCCCCGCGGGCCGAAGTCGGCGCTCTGGTCGCAGGAGGACCTGGCCCTGGTGGACGAGGCCACGGCGCTGATCGAACGCGTCCCGGGGCTGGGGCACGTGGTCGTGGACGAGGCACAGGATTTGAGCCCCATGCAGTGCCGGGCGATCGGCCGCCGTGCCGGGGCGGGTTCGCTCACGGTGCTCGGGGACATCGCCCAGGGCACCAGCCCCTCGGCGGCGCGCAACTGGACGACGCTGCTGGAACACCTGGGAAAGCCCACCGGTCACCTGCACGCCCTGAACCGGGGCTACCGCGTGCCGGCGCAGATCATCGACTTCGCCGCCCGGCTCCTGCCCTCCATCGCCCCTGGGCTGGGCGCACCGGTCGCGGTCCGCCGCTCCCCGGGCGCGCTCAGGCTGGTCCCCGCCACCGAGGGCATCGCCCCGGCGCTGGCGGAGTCCTGTCGGGGCGCGCTCCGAGGGGAGGGGTCGGTGGGCCTGATCGCCGCCGACCACCAGTTGCCCGAGCTGCGCGAGGCCCTCGCCGCCGAGGGCGTGGACGCCCCCCTCCTGGGTGAGGCCGGGATGGACGGCGCCCGGCTGGTGGCCGTCCCCGCCAGCCTGGCCAAGGGCCTGGAGTTCGACACGGTGGTGGTGGCCGAACCCGCCGCGATCGTCGAGGCCGAGGAGCGCGGCGTGAACCGCCTCTACGTGGTCCTGACCCGCGCGGTGAGCTCCCTGCACGTGGTGCACACCCGCCCGCTTCCCGACACCCTCGCCTGATCCGACCCGTTCCTCGGAAGGTGGGTGCAACCCCGCGGCCGGTTCCGTCGTCGGAACTGGGGACGGACGCGCGAAGGGGGAACAGCATGAGGGGTGTCGTCCTCGACGAACTGCGGACGCCGGTCGGAACCGGGGACCAGGGGTTCGACCGGCGGGTGCGGGGGGCCGTCGAGCGCGGGTCCGCCGACGAGCTCGGGGCGCTGTACGAGGAGGCCGGGGAGCGGTTCGGGGCCGACCACCCCGACGCCCTGACCCTGCGCGTGCACATGGCGCTCCGCCAGGAGCGGGAGGACGACCCGGCCGGGGCGGCGATCGGCCTCAGCGGCGCGGCCGGCCGGCTCTCGGACAGCGCCGGGCCGCTGCACCCGCACATGCTCGCCCTGCAGGCGGAGATCGCCCGCCTGTGGGGCGAGTCCGACCTCACCGACCTGGCGGCCGACAGCTACGGCCGTCTGGCGGAGGCGGTCGGGCAGGCCAGGGGGACCGACGACCCGGGCGCACTGGCCGCCTACGAACGGTTCGCCTGGTGGACGGGGAAGACCGGCCGGGCCTCCGCGACCGTCGCGGCCTACGCCGAACTCCTCACCCGCCGGCGCCGCGCCCTCGGGCCCAACCACGAGGACGTCCTGGAGACCCGCGCCGAACTGGTCCGCTGGCACGCGCGGGCGGGTGACGCGATCGGCGCGGCCCGGGCCTGCGCGGACCAGGTCGCCGCCCGGGAGCGGGTGCACGGGCCCGGGCACCCCGACACCCTCGCCGCCCGGGTCCAGCTCGTGCGCTGGCGGGCGGAGGCGGGCGACCACGAAGGAGCGGCCGGGGCCTGCGCGGAACTCCTCGCGGCGCGGGAGACGGTCCAGCCCGCGCACCACCGCGAGGTCCTCAACACCCGTCGCCTGCTCGCCCACCACCGGACCCGCGCCGGAGACCTGCTTGCCGCCGAACGCGACTACAGGGAGCTCCTCCCCGACCTCGAACGCCACCTCTCGGCGGACCACCGCCTCACCCTGCTGGCCCGCGTCGGCCGGGCCCGCCTGATGTTCCTGCTGGCGGACACCGAGGGCGTCGGCCGCGAGACGGAGGGGGCGCTCGGGGACCTGGAGCGGGTCCTGGGAGCGGAGCACGAGGCCACCGTGGAGGCCCGCTTCCTGGCGGCCACCACCCGGGTCGTCACCGGTGACCTGGACGGTGCCCTCGCGGAGGCCGAGGCGTTGCTTCCCCTCCTGTGTCGGCTCCATGGGGACGACCACCCAGCGACCCTCTTCGTCCGGGCGCTCGTCCTGGAGGCCCGGGGCGACTCCGAGGCGATCGCCGTCCAGCGGGAACTGCGGGAGCGCTGGGAACGGGAGTTGGGCCCGCTCCATCCGAACGTGCTCCTGGTGCGCCTGCGGCTGGCCGCCGAGGGCGATCTCCGGGGGCAGGAGGGCCGTCGGCGGATCGCCGCGCTGTTGGACGACTTCCGCCGGGCGCTGGGCCCCGACCACGGGCTGACCGTGATGCTCCGGGCCCTCGTCATCACCCTGGGCTCGGACGAGGCCACCGCCCTGGCGCGGCTCGGGGAACTTCACCGGGAGTGCGAGCGTGACCTGGGGCCGGGTGCGCCGGGTACCCGGGCCGCGCTGGAGGCCTACACCGAGTGGCTCGGGTTCGTGTGCGGGGGAGAGGAGCGCCGTTCCGCGTGAGAGAAGGAGAGGGCGCCCGCGCCCCCGAGCCCCGGGAACCGGATCCGCGCGGACCCGGACCCCGCACCCCCGAACCGCGACGGCCCGGTCCCGGGGTGCCCCAGCCCCGCCGACCGCGTCCCGACAGCCAGCGGTTCAGTTGGTCGGGTGACCGGTGTCGCTGAGCCTGCGCCGACGCTTCCACTGTCCCGGCACGGCCCCCGCCGCCAGGAGCCACAGGGCCACGGTCACCAGGTGGACGCGCTCGGCCAGGCCGAGGGCGACCCCGGGCGAACCGTCCCCGGAGGCGGCGTACACCAGCGCGGCCAGGACCAGGACCACCACGGCGGCCACCGCCTGGGCCAGCGTGATCACCGCGAGGACCGCCCAGGCGCGTTCCCCGGCCCGCCTGCGGTCCCAGGTCAGCGCGGCCGAGGCCAGCAGCGCGGCCAGGGTGGCGACCACGGCCAGCACCGGTTGGACGACCGTCGCCCCCCGGACCCCCTCCACCAGCGACTCGACCGTGCACGCGGCGTCCGTGGACACCACGCACCGGCCGGGCAGCAGGGAGGCGGCCAGCGAGGCCGCGCCGAACACGGCCATCGACCACCAGGAGACGGTCAGCCAGCGGCGTGGGCGCCGCGCGCCCAGAGCCAGGCCCAGCCCGGCCGCGAGGATCACCAGGATCGCGGCGGTCCGGTGCGCGCTGTCGAGGAACTGCCCCAGCGTGGAGTGGGGGTCCGCGAGGGCCCCGGCGGCCGTGCCCGGTCCGGCGGGGAGGACGACCTCGACGGCCCACAGGCTGTAGACGATGGACGCGACCACGGCGGCGACACGCCCGTCCCGGTGGTCCCAGTGCAGTGTCGCGGTGTTCGAGTTCGTCATCGCGCCCCCAGTCTCCGCAGCTGACTCGTGTATGACTCTCGGACGCACCAGGACGCCCCCACGTTCCGTCGTCGCGGGGACACGGGCCGTTCTGGGACCCTACGTCAGCCAACTCGCGGCGGCACTGTTATCCACGGGTGCGTGTTCGCGCGGCATCATCGTGGAACACCACGGGGCACCGGCCGGTAGGTCCGGAGCCGCGCGGGTATCGACGACCTACGGAAGGGCGCACGTGATGAACGGCGCAACCACGACGCGATGGGTGATCGTGGGGGTGGACGGCACCGACTCCAGCAGGCACGCCCTGGAGTGGTCCGCGCACCAGGCCTCGCTCCGTGGTCTCGGGGTGCGGATCGTCGCCGCGGCGAACCCACTCGTCACCGAGGACCTCGGGGTCTGGGGCGGTGCGGAGGAACGCGTCGAGGACGGGCCCGGAGCGGGCGCCCGACGGTTGCTCGACCACGCGGGCGACTGGGTGTCCCGGCTGTTCCCCGAGCTCGCCGTCCAGACCCGCGTCTCCTTCTCCCGCCCTACGGAGGCGCTGCTCACGGAGACCGCCGACCCGGGGGCGGTGGCCGTGGTGGTGGGTTCGCGCGGCCTCAGCGGGATCGCCGCCGCCTTCGTGGGGTCGGTCGGCATCGAACTCGCCGCTCGTTCCCCCGTTCCGGTGATCGTGCTGCCCCGCGACCACGCGTCCGCGCACGGGGTCCGCAGCCGGGTGATCGTGGGGGTGGACGGCTCGGAGCCCAGCCGCCACGCCCTGGAGTTCGCCTTCTCGCAGGCGGAGTTCGCCGACACCGACCTGGTCGCGGTGAGCGCGTGGCAGCCGCTGGTGGCCTTCGCGGCGGCCACCGGGCCGATCCCGCCCGAGCTGTTCGACGACGCCACCGCCGCCGAGGCGGCCCGGCAGGCCCTGGAGGAGGAGCTCACCGAGGCGCGCCTGCTGCGCCCCGGGGTCCGCGTCCACACGCGGGTGGTGCGCGCGCACCCGGTGGTCGCGCTCCTGGAGGAGGCCACCCCGGCCGACCTCGTCGTGGTGGGATCGCGCGGGCGCGGCGGTTTCCGGGGGCTGCTGCTGGGTTCTGTGAGCCACTCGGTCCTGCACGGGGCCCGCGGGCCGGTCGCCATCGTCCGCTGAGCCCGGCAGAGGTCTATTCCGGGGTTCCGCTCCCCGCGCCCGTTGTGTGACTAAGAGCACCGTGTGTCGTCTCCGGGTGTGCTCCTGCCCTCCGTACAGGGGAAAGCGGCTCCGATCAGTACCGGAGCACGGCGTGCGGGGACACGTCGCGGCAGGGACCTGAACCACCCGAATCCCCTGCTGTGCAGTGGAATCAGTCCCGTCGGCCCTATGCGTATAGACCATTGGCCTAGTCCAATTGGTCAGCTTCGGCACTCGTCGTTCATGATGCGAGGGATCTCGTAAGTTCGATGAGGAGCCGTTGTGACTGCTGACGTGGGTACTGATGTGGGCGCCGCCCCGACCAAGAACGAGGAACTCGTCTCCTGGGTTCGTGAGGTCGCGGAGCTCACCCAGCCGGACGAGGTCGTCTGGTGTGACGGCTCCGAGGAGGAGTGGACACGCCTGACCGACCAGCTGGTCGAGCAGGGCACCTTCACCCGTCTCAACTCCGAGAAACGCCCCAACAGCTTCTACTGCACGTCGGACCCGACGGACGTCGCCCGGGTCGAGGACCGCACCTTCATCTGCTCCGAGCGGAAGGAGGACGCCGGTCCCACCAACAACTGGATCGCCCCCGACGAGATGCGCGCCACCTTCGGCGAGGTCTTCCGGGGCTCCATGCGCGGTCGCACCATGTACGTCGTGCCCTTCTGCATGGGCCCGCTGGGCGGCGACATCTCCCAGCTCGGCGTCGAGATCACCGACTCCGCCTACGTCGTCGTCTCCATGCGCATCATGGCCCGCATGGGCGACGCCGCCCTGCGCCTGATCGAGGAGCGCGGCGAGTTCGTCAAGGCCGTCCACTCCGTCGGCGCGCCCCTGGAGCCCGGCCAGCAGGACGTCGCCTGGCCCTGCAACTCCACCAAGTACATCTCGCACTTCCCCGAGACCCGTGAGATCTGGTCCTACGGCTCCGGCTACGGCGGCAACGCCCTGCTCGGCAAGAAGTGCTACGCGCTGCGCATCGCCTCGGTGATGGCCCGCGACGAGGGCTGGCTGGCCGAGCACATGCTCATCCTCAAGGTGACCTCGCCCGCCGGGAAGTCCCACTACGTCGCCGCCGCCTTCCCGAGCGCCTGCGGCAAGACCAACCTGGCCATGCTCCAGCCGACCATTCCCGGCTGGAAGGTCGAGACGGTCGGTGACGACATCGCCTGGATGCGCTTCGGTGCCGACGGCCAGCTGCGCGCCATCAACCCCGAGGCCGGGTTCTTCGGCGTCGCTCCCGGCACCGGCGCCAAGACCAACGCCAACGCGGTGGAGACCCTCTGGGGCAACAGCATCTTCACCAACGTCGCGCTCACCGAGGACGGCGACGTGTGGTGGGAGGGCCTGACCGAGGAGGCCCCGGCCAACCTCACCGACTGGAAGGGCCGTCCCTGGACGCCCGAGTCCGGTGAGCCCGCCGCCCACCCGAACTCCCGCTTCACCACCCCGGCCGGGCAGGCCCCGACCATCGCGGACGAGTGGGAGGACCCCGCGGGCGTCCCGATCTCCGCGATCCTCTTCGGCGGCCGCCGGGCCACCGCGGTGCCGCTGGTGTCGGAGTCCTTCAGCTGGCAGCACGGCGTGTACCTGGGTGCCAACGTCTCCTCCGAGAAGACCGCCGCCCAGGAGGGCTCCGTCGGTGAGCTGCGTCGCGACCCGTTCGCGATGCTGCCCTTCTGCGGCTACAACATGGGCGACTACTTCTCCCACTGGGTGCGGATCGGCAAGCAGGCCGACGCGTCCAAGCTGCCGAAGATCTTCTACGTCAACTGGTTCAAGAAGAACGCCGACGGCAAGATCGTGTGGCCGGGCTTCGGTGAGAACAGCCGCGTCATCAAGTGGATCGTCGACCGCCTGGAGGGTGAGGCCGCCGCCGTCGAGACCCCGATCGGCTACCTGCCGACCGCCGACGGCATCGACACCGAGGGCCTGGACGTATCCGCCGAGGACATGGAGTTCGTCCTCGACGTCGACACCGACGTCTGGAAGCAGGAGGCCGCCCTGGTCCCCGAGTTCTTCCGGACCTTCGGCGACGACCTGCCCGGCGAGCTCTGGGACGAGTACCACGCGCTGCTGAGCCGTCTGGAGAAGTAGCGCCTTCCCTGGCCGGTCCACCACCGCGCGAACGGCCGGTCACCTCACGAGAGGGGCGGGGGGGCGCCCCGGGCGCCGCCCCCCCTGACGCGGGGCGGGGCCCCCCGCCCCCCACCGTGGCACCCGACCGCGCGGCCTGCGCACTAGGTGCGGTCTGGCCGCTGGGAAGGCGGTTG